>JAYSYJ010000177.1:0-39152 GCA_043727675.1 Fimbriiglobus sp. | reverse complement strand
CGTTCTGCCGATTATGACGAAAGGACTTACCGGTGAGGGCGAACCGTGCGAATTCGATATCTTTTAGCTTCAGTGGTGACACTCTCTTCTGGCCCTCTTTTCGCTCAGTTTCCTGAGTTCAAAAGCAAAGAACCACGTCAGTTGCCAAACGGATTGGGACAGAAACAACCGTTCGCTGGGCCTCAGATCGCTCTCCAAGCTCCACCACTCGGGATGACCGAACACAAAACCAATTTGTTGAAGGCCGACGTCAAACTACCCCAGAAGGAACAGAGTGTCCGCGTCGAAGGCTCGGCACTTTTCGCCCGTCGACAAAACGACAATTGGCAAGTTTGGGCCGGGTCGGTTCTGGTGAGAGAATTCGGCAAGCACCAAGCCGAAGCCGAGGAGATGATTCGAGTGATGCGCGAACTGCGCCCGACAGAATGGGTCAGCATTGGTCAAGGAGTCGAATACGGCCTGACGAAAGGCGAAGCGTTCATCCCGACCTTTGAACCGAAGCACTCCACGGCCTTCGATCTAAAATCGGTACGGGCCGAGAACATCCGTGGGGCCTGGGTTCTGCGCGATGACTCCACGTTGCTACTGAACTTCGGAATCAATCGGGCCGACGCCGAGCAAGCCGCAGCCGTGGTTCAGCGTTACGGGTTCAACCGGATCGGTTGGGTCGGTGATCCAACACCGCTGACGAACTTCTTGTTCACCATGCCGGAGGGCGCCCAATCGCGACCGGGAGGTTTGGCCGCCGTCATCAAGAGTCAATCCGAAACGGATCTGTTGCGGACGGGGATCGAACTGGGTGGGCAAGGGTTTGTGGGCGAACGAATTGTCATCGATGTCAAGAAATGCGAGACCCGTAAAGAAAAGGGCGAATACGTACTCGCCCACGGAACCGAAATCTTGGCGAAATTCGGCCAGAGCGAGTGGAGCGCGCGCGATGCCTTGCGGGTGGTTCAAGACATGAAGGCCACCGAGTTTTGCCGCTTCAACGCCGATGTGACGTTCTTCCTCGTGAATGGTGAAGCACCGACGAAAGTCCCGTTTGCGATGCAATCCAAGCGGTTCGATCCGGAACGCCTTCAAATCCGAACGGCATCGAATGGCCAATTCGCACTTTACGACAGCGGCAGTCGGCAGATCTTCGGGCCATTCACGACCGAAACCGAAGCCGAGCAACTGGCTAAGTTGGTGAAGCATTACAAGTTCGATCAATCTTGCCAACAAGGGCTATCATCGCGGGGCGGGCTGAAATTCTTGGCGAAACAAGAGCGTTAGTTTGTTGACCCAGATGCGTTAGCGCCAACGTGTCCTGGTTCCATTCATTGCGGTCGGCGCATCACGAGGCCCCAGTGCCACGAGCAACAGCAGAGCGATTCGGCACGGACGAATTCGAACCCGGCTTGCTCGCCCCAACTCCGACACTGCTCGGCCGACGGGCGGATCGGCAGGGATGGGCCGCGTGGCGTCTCGATGTCGGTTCGCCAGTGCATCAGTCCCACTTTCCCACCCGGTGTCAGCACGCGGTACGCTTCGCGCAGCAATGCGACCGGCTCTTCGAGGTGCAGGATGTTGAACAGCATGGCGTAACCAGCCTGACAGTCGGGCAATCCACTTCCGTCGGCCACGAAGTCGCGTACCGATCCGACGACATTTGTCAGTTTGGATTCCTCGGCTTTGCGGGCGGTGGCAACCACCATCTCCGAATCGAGATCCATGGCGAAGACGGTTCCGTGCACCGATTTGGCGGCCGGGATCGTGAAGGTGCCATACCCGCAACCGAATTCGACGACATCTCCGCACGGACCCGTGCAGTCGAGCTTGCCAACCATTCAGCCCGGATTGAAGAATGTGTCCCAGTACTCTTCGACCGGCATCCCACTTTCACGCCCTTTCATTTCAATTCCTCAGCTGTCGACGGTTGAAGATGAATGACTCCGGACAACGTTTTGCCGACGGGGCATCGGGTCGCCGCGTCGCGGAGTTTGGCCGACTGCTCGGCGGTCAAAGGGCCGTCGAACGTCAGGTCGTATTTGAAGGTCACAACATTCAGTACGGTGCGATCCAGCCGCACTTCGCACTGAACTCCCCGGAGAGGAAAGCCATGTTTGGCGGCGGACATTTGCACCGTCATGGTGAGGCAAGTGGCGTAGGCGGCTTCCAACAAGTCATGCGGGCCGAAGCCCAACCCTCCGCCACCTTTTTCGAGTGGTACGTCCGCAACGGCACTGATCGTGCCATTGCTAAAGGCGGTTTGATAGGGAATTCCGAGGCCGGTGGAACGAATCATGGTGAGTGTGGCCTTCCGCGTTGAACCTGGAAATAATACGTTACTCGAAATATCTGCGCGTTTCAGGAGTTTGCCTCGATGTTTGAAACGGTCGCACTCTCGAAGTATTTAGGGATTCTCGGGACGTTGCTCATCGCGGGGTTCGGATTCCCGATCCCGGAAGAGATCCCGATCGTGACGGCCGGCGCCTTCGTCGGCCACGATTCTACCGAAGATCACAACCCCGAGTTGGTCGGTGCGATCGCCGGAGGCCCCATTTCGTACCTGGTGCCCCCGCGCACGGGATTGACCAAGTGGTACATCATGTTGCCGATCTGCATCTTCGGCGTCGTCCTCGGCGACTGCGTGCTATTTTTCGCCGGGCGCTGGTTCGGCCCCTGGATTTTGAGCCGGGCTTGGGTGCAGAAACGCGTCCTCACCCCGGCTAAGCGGGCGCAGATCGAAGCCAACTTCGAGAAACGCGGCGTCATGATTCTACTGGGTGCCCGGTTGACCCCCGGAATTCGCACCCCGGTGTTTATCATGGCGGGTGTGTTGCGGATGCCCATTTCGCGGTTCTTGCTCGCAGACTCTCTTTACGCCATCCCCGGTGTCAACTTGTTGTTCTGGCTGGCGTACTGGTTCACGGATCAATTCGTCGAAACCATCAAAGCCGTGGATACCCACCGACCCTTGGCCATCATGGTGGTGCTCGCCGCCGTGTGCGGAATTGTACTTTACAAAGTGTTAGCGAACCGAAAGGTTTCTACCGGTGATGTGGACGACATTTCGAGCTACGTGAAGCCGGTCGGCGTGGTGGCCAATGCCATCGAGCGGACCGTCGAAAAAACGGCGGGGATGACAGCAGTCGGTGCGGCATACATGTACGAAAAAGTGAAGCACCCACTGGGTGGCGGACAGCCTAATCCGGAGAAGTCGGCCCCCCTACCGACGGCCCAACCCGGCGCAGACAAACCCGCCGCACCGGGGTAGGATCGCGATTGTCCAAGGGCGATTGTCAGAGGTTCCCATGCGGCTCATTCTTTGCGTTTTGCTGACCTCGGCTGCTTCAGTCGTCTGCGCGACGGAACCCGATGTCCCACTTCGTGAAGAGAAGTTGCTCCGAGTTCCTGCTGCACCCATTTCCCCGGCTGAGGAGCTGAAGCGCGATGCGCTCACCCGCTTCGGAGTCGGTTTCTTCCGAACCCGCAACGATCGCTTGGTCGACGCGATGAAGCAGTATCAGGCGGTGTTGCACAACGATCCGGAAGCGGTCGCCCCACTCCGAGAACTGGTGAAAGTTTACGCCGAGTTGGGACGCGATGCAGCCGCGATCCGCACGGCCCGCGTGGTGCTGGCCCGCGAACCCGATGACTTCGAAACCGCCCAACGGTTGGGCAGGTTGCTGGTGGACGGCAAAAAGTACACGGAGGCGACGGAAGCTTTTCACCGAGCGCTGACAACCTCGAAGGGCAAGGATGAACTCAGTGCTCGCTTACTGCTGTTGCGAGAACTCGGCAAAGCCGCAGAGCTATCCGGGGATTTCGCCATCTGCGAGAAAGTCGCCCGAGAGCATTTGAATCTACTGAGCGCGAATAAAGCCACGCTGCTCAAACTGGCTTCGTTCACACTTCAAGAGTTTGAGCGAAACCGTGCCCGTTGTTTCGAAGATCTCGGCCAAGCACTCGTCGGGTTGAAAAAATATGACTCCGCCAGTGCCGCATTCGAAACGGCTCGCGATTTGTACGCCGACGCCAAAGCGGCCAACGACCGCTCCGGACTGGCACGATTGCACTGGAATCTATCGGGCAGTTTCGCGGCACAAGGGGAACCCGAACAAGCTTTGAAAGAACTTGGGCTGTACCTTGAGCAACGACCGGCCGGCCTGGCTGCGTACGAGCGGTGGATCTCGTTGATGACCGAGTCGAAACGAACCCGGGAAATCCCCGGCACCCTCGAGCGGCTGGCACGGCTCAACCCGGCCAACCCCGCCCCAGCTTGGTTAGCAGCAGCACGGATTCTCGAAAGCGATCCCGCCGCCGGGCACGCGACGTTCCGCGAGTTGGTGAAACAGACCGATAAACCCGAATACTTCCGGATCATGGTAAAAGCCTACGCCACAGCGAACCGAACGAATGAGTTTCTCGATCTCGCCGATCAACTCTTTACCGCGGCACGGCCCACTGGGCATTTCCAATGGAAGACAGGTGATCCGGAACTGCCGCCGGCGGCCGCAACCGATGTTCGGCGCGCTCAATATTTCAACGAAGCGGCTCGTGGTACAAAAGGATTCACCGTTTCGCTCATGCAACAGCTGAAGGTGGATGCCAAAGTGAACCTGTCACGGTTTCCCGATACCCTGGAACTGATGATGGCCATGGCCACGCGCGATGGGGAATTGCCGAAGTTCACTCCCATTCTCCGAGACACGATCCGCGGCAAGACCGAACCTGCCTATCTGTACATGTTGGTGCTGTGCCTGATTCGACAGCAAAACTGGGAAGAAATCGCCGCCACCGCGGACACACTCAGCAAGCTCAATAACGGTCTGTTTTTCCCGGGGATCGCCGTTCAAGCCGCGATCGCCCACGCCGAAATGGGACACGAACGCGAAGCGCTGGCGATTGTCGAGCGTTTGGATGGGTTGATCTTCATCCGAGTAAAAAGAGTTCAAATTTACAACATTTTGGGCAAGCATAAACAGGCCCTGACTGAAATCCAAGAGGTGCTCGAGAAAGACCGTCCAAAAGGAAAAGATTTGCGTAGTGTGCTCACGGAACAAATTATTACGCTGCAACTTTTGAAAGAAGATGCCAAGGCCGACATCCTCCTGCGCGAGTTGCTCGACCAAGATCCGGACGATACCGAGATCCTCAATAATTTCGGCTTCCATCTCGCCGAACAGGGGCGCAAGCTCGACGAGGCAGAAACGATGATTCGCCGAGCCATCGATCTGGATCGCGACAGCAAAATTAAGAACGGTGATCCGGACGCCGAGAGCGGCAACTACCTCGATAGTTTGGGTTGGGTTCTTTTCAAACGGGGAAAATTCCCCGAGGCTCTGAAGGCACTCGAACAAGCCGCAACGTTCGTCGAACTCTCGGAAAATGGAATCGTTTGGGATCACTTGGGGGATGTCTATTTCCGACTGGATCAGAAAGACAAAGCCAAGGCCGCTTACGAACGAGCGGCCAAGCTGTTGAGCCGTTCTCACGAAGGTCGTCAGAATGGCCGGCTCGACGAAGTGACGCGCAAACTCGGGTTGCTCAACTCGATGCGGTAGCCCATCAAGCCAGAACGGGTTTGATCACTTTCCCGAGGACATCCGTCAAGCGATAGCGGCGACCGTTGTGCATGTGAGTCAACTTTTCGTGATCGAAGCCGAGCAGGTGCAACAGCGTCGCGTGGAAGTCGTGGGTGTCGGTTTTGTCGATGACAGCTTTGTAGCCGAATTCGTCGGTGGCCCCGTAACTGACGCCGCCCTTGACGCCACCGCCGGCGATCCACGCGGTATTCGCGTGCGGGTTGTGGTCTCGTCCCGGCTTCGGCCCGGGCTGCGAGTTCGGCAATCGCCCAAACTCCCCCGCCCAGATTACCAGAGTCGAATCGAGCAGCCCCTTTTCTTTCAAGTCGGTTAGCAGCGCCGCGACGGGCCGATCCGTTTCACCGGCGAACCCTTCGTGGTTTCCCTTAATGTCCACGTGGCCATCCCAAGATAGTTGATTGTCCATACCGCCGCTGTAGATCTGCACGAAGCGGACACCGCGTTCGACCATGCGCCGGGCCGTCAGGCACTGCTTGGCGAACGGGTCGCACTCTTTGCGGCCGACGCCGTACAACTCCTGCGTCTCCTTGGTTTCTTTAGTAATGTCCATCGCTTCCGGTGCAGCCGTCTGCATTCGGTAAGCGAGCTCGAAGCTCTTGATGCGGGCTTCGAGATCGCGGTCGGCGGCCGACGGTTCGATCTTCATCCGGTTCAACTTCGACATCAATTCGAGCGACGCTTCTTGATCGTTGGAACTCACGTCGGCCGGTCGTTTGAGGTTGTCGATCGCGTCGCCCGTCGGCTTGAGCCACGTACCTTGGTACGCCCCCGGCAGGAAGCCATTCGTCCAGTTCAGCGTGTGTCCTTTCGGCAATCCGCGTCCCTTGGGGTCGGACATCACCACGAAGCCGGGGAGATTCTCGTTCTCGCTACCCAGGCCGTAGGTGACCCACGAGCCGACGGATGGCAAACCCATTCGCGGGACACCGGTGTTCATCATGAACAAGGCCGGGCTGTGATTGTTCGACTCGGTGTGCAGCGAGTGGATGAACGCCATTTTGTCGACGTGCTTCGCCAAGTTCGGGAAGAGCGACGACGCCCACTTGCCGCATTCACCGTGCTGCTTCCACTCGAACGGAGACTTCATCAACGGCCCGATACTATCGGTGAAAAAACCGGTGTTCTTATCCAGATTCGGCAGCGGTTTGCCGTCGTGCTTGATGAGTTCGGGCTTGTAATCCCACGTGTCGACTTGACTAGGCCCACCGTTGACGAAGATCCAGATCACAGCCTTGGCCTTGGCTGGGAAGTGCGCTTTCTTCGGCGCCAGCGGATTCAACGACGCCTTGGGTTCCGCGCGGGCCAACAAGTCGGCTAGTGCCAGCGAACCGATACCGGCGCCGCAGCGGGCGAGCATGGCACGACGGGAGAGGGACATCTTCGGCTCCGTTTTTCGGGGGACAGGCTGGAAGCCGATCCCACAGGGCATCAATCCACATAAATAAATTCGTTCAAACTGAACAGCACCAAGGCATACTCTTGCAGGGCCTTGTCGAGCTTCCCATCCGTCGCTCCACGTTTCGTCAAATATTGCACCCCGGCTTCCGTTTCCTCGTGCGTCGATGGGCGACCGTAGGCGGCGCGGTAGGCCCATTCGACGCCCGCTGACAACCCCTCGTCGGCGTGCGGCTTGACCTTCGCGGCGAAGGCGTTGGCGGCCGCACGGACGTGCGGGTTGTTGAGGAACAACAGCGCTTGCGGGGAAACGGTGGTGGTCGAACGGGCACTAGCACTCGTGAGGGTGTCGGGCCAATCGAACACTTGCAAACTGGGGATCAATTGGCTGCGTTGGATACGGAAATACAAGCTGCGCCGCTTCATACTCTCCTCGGCGAGTCCCGGGCCGTACATCGTGGAATCGAGTTGGCCGCTGACTGACAACCAGTTGTCGCGGATCGCCTCGGCTTCGAGCCGACGCTTCGGCCGCTGCGCCCAAAGCTTGTTCTCCGGATCGGCGGCGTTAACGCTCCCGCTCTGTTGGTAAGTACGACTCGACACCATCAGCTTGTGCATCCGCTTCAATTTCCAGCCGTTCGCAATCAGGTCGTTGGCCAGCCACTCCAGCAATTCCGGGTGCGACGGTGCTTCGCTCTGGTAGCCGAAGTCGTTGAGGGTGGCGACAATGCCCCGGCCGAAATGGTGGTGCCAAAGGCGGTTCACCATCACGCGGGCGGCCAGCCCACCGGCTCCGTCGGTGGTGTCGGTAAGCCAGTTTGCCAACCCCGTGCGCCGCAGCGAGGTCGTCGCCGCGGGCTTCGCGGGAATCCAGTTCGCCTCGGGTTTGCGCGACAGCACTTGCAAGAACCCGAGCGACATGACGCCGTCTTTCTGTTCCGCGTCGCCGCGCTTCAGCAAATACGTTGTGGGATAAAAATCTGGAATCGAACCGTCGGCCGTGTGGTGCCGCATCGGCTTCTGACCTTCGGTCGTCGCTTGGATGATCGACTTCGTCGACTTCGGGCGACTCTTTTCCAACTCGGCGATCTTTGCAGTCAGTTCCTTGTGGGCCGCATCCGCCGGCTTGGTCTTCTTCAACTCGTCTTGGAGCGGTTTCAACTTGGCGTCAAATGCCGCTGCCACTGCCTTTTGCTCCGGCGTCCCGAAGTCGTACTCGATCTCGGAACGGACGGTGGTGGTGAACGCGGACAACAACCGGTAGTAATCTTTGGTCGGGATCGGGTCGAACTTGTGATCGTGGCAGCGGGCGCAGCCGACGGTCAGCGCGAGCATGGCGTGCCCCGTCGTGGCCAGCATGTCGTCCATGGCGTCGTAGCGAATCCGCTCGGCTTCACTTTTCGTGATCTGTGTCGGGAACACGCCCGCCCCGAGGAATCCCGTGGCGGCGAGCGCATCCGGGTTGTTCGGGGCGAGTTCGTCGCCGGCAATTTGCCACTTCACAAACTGATCGTAAGGCATGTCGGCGTTGAGCGCCTTGACCACGAAGTCGCGGTAGTGGTAGGCGTTGGGCCGAAAGTAATCGTGCTCGAAGCCGTGGCTCTCGGCGTAGCGGGCGGGGTCGAGCCAGTGACGGCCCCAACGCTCACCATAAGTGGGTGAGGCGAGCAGACGATCCACGACCTTCTCGAAAGCATTCGCGGATGCATCGACGACGAATGCTTCGACCTCGTCCACCGTCGGTGGCAAGCCGGTGAGGTCGAAGGTCACGCGGCGAAGCAGCGTCCGTTTGTCAGCGTCGGCCGCCGGGGTGATCTTCGCGGCTTCGAGCTTCGCCAGAATGAAACGGTCGATCGGATTGCGGCCCCACTCGGCGGCCTTCACCACCGGCAGGTCGACTTTTTCCAGTGGCCGGTAGGCCCAATACAGTTTGTCTTTGTCGGTCACGGCAATCGGCAGCTTGACCTTCGCTGCAATCGTGTCGACCAGCGGTTTGTCGTAGGCGGCGCCCGATTCGATCCACTTGCTCAAAGCCGCGATGTCTTCTTTGCTCGCGTGGCTCTTCGGCGGCATGTGCAGTTCGTCGGTTCGCGTCACGAAATCGAGCAACCGGCCTTCCAGTGGCTTACCGGGAATGACGGTGTCCCCGCGATCCCCACCCTTGAGCAGCAACTCCCGCGAGGCGAGGTTGAACCCGGATTTCACCTTGGCCCCACCGTGGCAATCGAGGCAGTTCTTGATGAGCAGTTCGCGGATCGATTCCTTGAACAATTTCTGGCTCGCCGCCATCTGCGTCGCATGATCGGCCGGGATCGGAACTTCCGCAGTCGCCACCGAACAGGTAAGAGGAAACAGTAACGTCAAGGTGAGAAAGCGGTTCATAGGCTTCGACGAAAAGTACAGGCGGGATCCAAGAGGTTATCTTACCCCATCTGTGGCGTGTGAGGAACTGGGAATATCTCTTTTATCACTCCAGCCGAGACCGTTGATGCCTATCCAATTTTGCATGATGTTTCAGGGGTGGCTCTCCTCTTCACTTTTGGACAACTCTTCGCCCTAGCCGGAGGCTCGGCTTCTCGATGATGACGTGGAGCACGTACGCTAACGTAATCGCGGTTGCCATGGTGATTCCAATGGCGGGGTACGGTGGGCAGCCGGCGTTCATGAGAACCGTGAGCAATACGTACCCTGAAACACCGTGCACGACGTAAAGCGGGTAACTGATTTCCGCTAAGCCGTTCAACACGCGCGAGTAGGGAATGCGATTCTGGAACGTATACGCCAGCGTGAAAATCACCAACGCCAGCGAGTAACTGGCGAAGAAATAGCGGTGCGGCAATCCCAACTGCGGCTGAACTTGAAGGAAATTGACACTCGAAAATGTTACTAACACGACACCGACGAGAACCGTTTTGCCGAGCGACCAGTTCCTGTGTTGGTGGTTGTAGAAACAGGTTCCGAGGAACATAAAAGGCAGAAACGGAGCCGCGATCGCCAACACAGAAACTACTCGATGCACAGGCGGGGTGAAATCGCTCGTGCAGCAGAACAGCGTCAGCAATCCCATCGCGATGACGATCGCCAGACAGGAGCGCAGTGTCGTGATGGTGCCGAGAGCCGCACAGATCAGGTAGAATTTCAACTCGACTTCGAGCGTCCAGACGATGCCATCAATGCCATCCCCACGGAACCAGTCTCGGCAGAGGGAGGCGTTCGATAAGTAGTCGAACCAGGTGACGCGAATGGGTGTCCCGTGCGTCGCCGAGTAGATTGCCAGCACGACACAGGTCAGCCCCAGACCGACAACGTAAGTCGGGTAGAGTCGGAAGGCTCGCTGAACCAAGAACCGCCAGGGGCCGAGGCGTTCCAACGAAAAGGGAATCACAAAGCCGCTGATGAGGAAGAAGAGACCGACGCCGAGTGGCCCGCCGGTGATACCGAGGGGATCCAACAGCCGGGTGAGTGCGTGGTGGGGCAAGTCGGGGACGTCGGCGAGAGGTTGGAGGCCGGCGAAGGCTGCCACCGGGGCATTGGCGATCCAGAATCCGACGGCGAGGTGCCGGTACATCACAATCAGTGCGGCCACACCTCGCAGCAGTTGAGCGAACCAGATTCTGTCGCGCATCGGCTCCCTCGTTCGACGAACTTTCCCGAGCTTCTAGCATAACTGTTTCTAGAATCCTGTCCGGAGCGATCACCATGACCCTTCCCTACCGCCAGCTCTACATCGATGGCAAATGGTGCGATGCCGCGTCCGGCAAGCGGCACGCCATCGTGAACCCGGCCACGGAAGAGGCGTTTGCCGAGGTGGCCTTCGGGAACGCGAGCGATTGCCGCCGCGCCATCGAAGCGGCGTCCAAAGCCATGCCCGCATGGATGAAACTGACGGCGTGGGATCGGGCGAAAATCCTCAAAAAGACGGCGGAGCTGATCCGCGAACGGGCCGACAAGTTCGCCCGCGATATGACCATGGAACAGGGCAAGCCGGTCGCGGAAGCGAAGATGGAGGTGCTGCAATCGGCCGACACCTTCGAATGGTTCGCCGAAGAAGCGAAGCGGGCCTACGGTCAGGTGATCCCCAACAGCGTCCCCGGCAAGCGACACCTGACGATCAAGCACCCCGTCGGCGTCGTCGGCACCATCGGGCCGTGGAACTTCCCCATGAGCCTGCAATGCCGCAAGATTGCCCCGGCGCTGGCGGTGGGTTGCACGGTGGTCGCCAAGCCCGCCAGCCAGACGCCACTGTCGGTGGTAAACATTTTCGATTGCCTCATCGACGCCGGTTTGCCACCGGGTGTAGCGAACCTCATCATCGGCCCGTCGAGCGAGATCGGCGACGAGATTATGACCAACGATTTGGTCAAGAAAGTCAGCTTCACCGGTTCGACGGAAGTCGGCAAGCATCTCATGCGGCAGGCGGCCGGACAGGTCAAGCGGCTCAGTCTCGAACTCGGCGGTCATGCCCCGTTCATCGTTTTCCCGGATGCCGATCCGGAAGTGGTGGCCAAGGCGGCGGTGATGGGCAAATTCCGCAACAATGGCCAGGTCTGTATCTCACCGAGCCGCTTCTTTGTACATGCCGACATCCACAAGAAATTCACCGAAGTCGCCGTGGAAGAAGCGAAGAAACTCAAGCTCGGTAACGGCTTGGACGACGGTACCCAAATTGGGCCGATGTTCGAGAAAAAGGCGATGGAGAACACTCTGGGGCTGATCGCCGACGCGACCGGCAAAGGGGCCAAACTGCTTTCGGGGGGTAAGCGTGCCACGCAATTCCCGAAAGGGTACTTTTTCGAGCCGACGATTTTGGGGAACCTCAGCGCGGACGCCCGTGTGCTCACGGAAGAGCCATTCGCCCCGGTGATGCCCATCCTCGATTTCACCAAGCTCGACGACGTGATTGCATCGGCCAACAGCACCAAGTACGGTCTGGCGGCGTACGTATTCACCAACGACATCACAGTGGCGTTCAAAATGGCCGAAGGACTGGAAGCGGGAATGATCGGCATCAACGACCCGGTTCCGGTTGGGGTGCAGTGCCCATTCGGTGGTATGAAAGAATCGGGCCTTGGCCGAGAACTGTCGCACGAGGGGCTGGAAGCATACTTGGAAACGAAGCACATCAGCTTCAAACTGCGCGATTGAACCACCTGCCGGAAGTCTTCGACTTCCGGCAATCTTTCAAATATTTGGCTTGACCAGACGAACAGATTGCAGTCTTCTGATGTGGTATTAACATATCTTTTTTCGCTTCGTAGCCTCACTGATGAGGACTTTACGCGCGGCTTCACGTGGCCGACCCACGTGATGGGAACGTACTGGCCAGCGATTGATGATTGGTCGACTTTTTGCAACGAATTCGATTATCTGAGCTTCTTTGGCGATGCGGGTCTGTTATTATCCTACAATTCGGTTAGCAAGTTACCCACAGGGTGAGGTCTCCCATGAGCCGTATGAGCCGGGAATTCGGATTGGTTCTCCTCGGAACAGGAATTCTGACAGCGGGATATTTCACTGCGGCTTCACCCGAAGACGAGATGGAAAAAAAAGCCGACGAACAAGCGGCCGATCGTACCGGCCACAACCGCGACGGTTCGCGCCACCATACCGGCGGATTCTTTTTGTTTGTCCACAGCCCAGCCTACGCTGGCAACCGAATGGGCCGACCGATGTCGTATTCGCCGACCACGCGGGCCGGTGGATTCGGTTCGGCGGGACGGGCCTTCTCCGGCAGCGGTAGCTAACGCCATGCACCGCTTGGCGGTCACTCCCCGGGCCGATTGGCAGCGGAAAGTCGAGGCCCTGGGCCTCCATTTTCACACTCTCCGCGACGAACCCTATTGGGATGAATCGGCCTGTTACACACTCTCCCGTTTCGAAGCGGATAGCATCGAACGGGCGACTTACGCACTTTGGGAAATGTGTTTGAAACTCGTTCAGTACGTCATCGACAACAAAATGTTCGGGCTGTTTCTGATCCCACCCGAATTCGAAGAGATCATCATCCGCAGTTGGGACGAAGAATGGCTTTCGATCTACGGACGCTTCGATCTCGCCTTTGACGGCGTCGGCCCTCCCAAATTGCTCGAATTCAACGCCGATACGCCGACGGGACTGGTGGAAGCGTCTGTGGCTCAGTGGCACTGGTTGAAGGACACCGACGATCGTGGTGATCAGTTCAACAGCATTCACGACCGGCTGCTCGAATCCTGGGCCGCTGCCAAAGCGTTCAATCCGGCTGCGATCCACTTCGCGGCCATCGAAAGCAACGTCGAAGACTACATCACGGTCGAATACCTCCGTGATACCGCCATTCAGGCCGGCATTGAAACCGCGTACTTGGATATCGAAGCCATCGGCTACGACACGGCCCGCAAGCGGTTCACCGACCCGCAGAACCGCGTGATCCAGACCATTTTCAAGCTTTACCCCTGGGAATGGCTGACGAAAGACACGTTCGCCCAGCACATTCCTACGTCCGGCACGAAGTGGATTGAGCCGCCGTGGAAAATGATCCTTTCCTGCAAGTCGATTTTGCCATTGCTGTATCAGTTGAATCCCGATTCGCCGTTTTTGCTACCCGCTTGGTTCGAGCAACCCACCATTGGCAGTTACGTGCGGAAGCCAATTCATGCCCGTGAAGGGGCCAACATCCAAGTGGTTCGCAATGGCGTGGCCGAGGCGGAGACCGAAGGTTCCTACGACAAGTCAGTTTGTGTGTACCAGCAGTTGGCGAATTTGAAAGAGTACGACGGAATGTACCCGATCATCGGGAGTTGGGTGGTTCACGGTTGGGCGTGCGGGATCGGCATCCGTGAAGATACCCAGCTGATCACGCAGAATACGAGCCGTTTCGTGCCGCATAAGTTGTCGGATTGACGTTTCACTGGCTCTTGGAGAACGATGATGTTGGAATCGTTCGATTACGCCCAATTGAATCCCGAAGCGAAGAAATACCTCGCCGATGTGCGTCGGGTGAACGGCCGCGGAGCGCCCGGTATTTTTCAAGCGGTCTCCGATAAGCGTCCTTTTTGGGCTTTAGGGGTCGGCGTTTGCGTCCTTCCCTTGTTCCTTTGGATCGGTTACACCTCGACGAAAGCCCCATGGGCCACGGCCTTATTGCAAACGGCGGGGATTCTCCTCGGCGGCTGGCTGATCTGGTTTGGCGTTCGTCGCTGGTTTGTCAACGCGGAGAATTTCGGTGGTTATTTCTATTATTTCGACGCGGATCATGCGTTCATCGGCAGCGGTGAGCGATTGAGCTTAGCCCGTATTCCGCCCGATGCCGAAGTGGTGCCGAAAGGGCCGCTGGCATTGCGAATTTCGACCGAAATGGATGAGTTCCGCGTGCCGGTGCCGAACCGACCGTTCGCCGATCAGGTGGCCGATTATTACCACGCCCTCGCCTGGGTGCGCGAGCGGGAAGATGGCCCGTTTTCCGATCTCGACATCGACGAAGCCGGCGCCGTGGCGAAGTACATGGCCGAAGAAAATCAAGCACCCCCGAATGTGACCGAGGCTGATCTGCGCATCGATTCGACGACCGATCTCATCCGTCCGAAAGGCAATCCGAAGTCGGGCGTGATGAATCTTCTCATTTGGTTCGGTATCGCCGCGGCCGCATACGCCGTGTTTATGTCCACAAATGGGATCTTCCAAGACAACATGGCCTTCGCCAATGCGCGGGACAACCTCGGGAAAAATAGCCAAGATAAAGTCACGGGGGGCCAGGGGTTACGCGATTATTTGTTGAACGAGCGCAACACGCGGAACCGCGAGGAAGCCAAGCAATTGCTGGCAAAACTTTACGATGCCCCCATCGCGGCGGTGAAGGGAAACCCCGATTCGGATCCTCAATTGCGCGACGGGATGATTGCTCTCCTCGAATCGCTGCGTAGCCCTGAAACTCCGGCTGTGTCGATCGCCGTAACCGATATCACTCCTGCTCCGCCCGTAACCGATATGTCTACGTCGCCGAAGAACTACGAGAAAGGGCTGCGCTCGCGGTTTGCAGACGGGCTGGCCACGGCCATCGGCAAAGACTTGATCGTGTTCGGAGAAGCACCGGTCGACAAACCCGCCCTGTTGAAGATCGTCTACGAGACGGATACCAGCGGGAAGCTCACTTGGAAAATGGAAATCCGGGTGAAACCCGATGATTCCGTTGTGTATAACTCTTCGGGTGTGGTTTTGGGATTCATAAACAATCCGTTCCAACCAGGCCAGTTGAACTTTGGTAATGTGGAGTTGGAAACCTCGGAAACCGACTCGCGGGCCGAAGCCGTTTACAATTCAGTGATGATGAAAATGATGGGCACCGCCCCGGCGAAGCCCGCCGTGGTCACGAACGATGACTGGTGAATGCCGCCCGCATCTCCTCGGCGGCTTGTTCCGGAGGGACCGTGTTGAGGAAGCAACCACTCCCCCATTCGAACCCGGCCGCACGCGCCGTCCGCGGGATGAATTCCCAGTGCCAGTGATACTGCAACGAGGGGTTCGTCCGTAACGGGCTGGTGTGCAAAAACGAGTTGTAAGCCGGTTCGGCCAGCACAACATCCAAAGCGGCGAGCAGTTTCAACATCAACTTCGCCAATTCGTGCAACAGCACGTTGCTGGTCTGTTCGTACTGACTGGCGTGGTACTTCGGCATCACCCAAAACTCGTAGGCGAAACGCGGGGCAAACGGACACACTGCGACGAAATGCTCCGTCTCGTCGATAATCCGCGTTCGGTTCTGCCCCTCTTTCTCGACCAGTTCGCAATAGACGCAGCGACCACGACTTGCGTGGTGCTTGGCCGCAAATGACATTTCCGCTGCAATCGCGTCCGGAATCATCGGCAACGCGATGATTTGGGCATGTAAATGCGCCAGCGACGCCCCCGCTTCCGCCCCGACGTTTTGAAACAATTGAACGTATTGCCAAAGGTCATTTTCAGAAAAGGCTCGGATGCGTTCTCGGTAGGCCACCAGCAAATTGGCGTATTGAATGGGTGTCAGGTTTGCCGGGTTCGTTTCATGGTGATGGCAAGGGATGACCACTTCGTGGGCACCGAAACCCGGTCGGGCTTCGAAGAATGGATCGATCCGCGGGAGTGTGGCCGACATATCCGGCCGCAGGGCCGGGTATTTATTCGGCACGACGCGCAGCTCCCAACCGGGCGAGTCTTCGGCCGTACCCCGGGCACGAATGGCGTACACCTCACCGGGCGATTCGTGTTCGTGTCCTTCGCAAAAAGGGCAGACCACTCCGATGGTGGTACGATCTCGGTGGTGGGCTTGCGTGTGCGCAAGAGTGATGGGCCGTCGGGCCCGTTCCGGGGCGAAAATAACCCAACGCCCCGTCGCGGGGCAGCGGCGAAACTCGGGTAGCAATGATGTGATCAGTGGGGGAGTAGTGGTCAGTGGATAGTGGTCAGTAGTCAGAGTAGTGGTCAGTAGGGAGTAGTGGTCAGTGGTCAGAGTAATTAAGACAAAACAGCGGTTCCGGTCTATCTGGCCACTGGCCATTATTCACTGACCACTACTCCCTCACTGGCCACTGACCACTATTCTCTGGCCACTAATATCAGATCAATTCCCGGTCACCCGGTTGGGGGACGACCACGTCCGAGAACCCGTGTTCGCGGAGGGTCGCTGCCAGGGCGTCGGATTGTTCCCGTTCACCGTGGATCAAACGCACTTTGCCGACCTTGCCCTTGAGCGGCGCCAAGTAGGCCAGGAAGTCGTGAGTATCGGCGTGGCCGCTGAAGCCGTCGAGGTGGACGACTTCGAGCCATTTGTTCCACTCTTTGCCCTGGAAAAAGACCGTCGGTTTCGGTTCCATCAAGCGCCGACCGGTGGTGTTGCTCGCCTGATAACTCACCAAAATGACGGTGCTGCGGGGATCGTCGACATTCTGTTTCAAGTGGGACACGATCCGTCCGGCATCGCACATCCCGCTCGATGCGATGATGATGTGCGGGCCGGGGCGCAATCCCAGTTCCGTGCTCGCTTCGAACGAGCGGACGAATTGAACACCGTCTCCGCCGAGGATGCCGTGCCCTTCGCGCACCGCTTCGGCCACGATCGGATCGAGTGCGTTGGGGTGCGACCGGTAAACCTCCGAGATGTCGGCCGCCAGCGGACTGTCGACGTAGATCGGTACTTTTGGAATCTTGCCAGCCCGCAATCCGAGCTGCAAAAAATGCACGATCAACTGCGTGCGGCCGAGGCTGAACGCCGGGATCAGCGCTTTGCCCCCGCGATCCATCGTCATGCGGATGGCGGCGTACAGCTTCTCGATGGTGTCTTCCAACGACGCGTGGATGCGGTTCCCGTAGGTACTCTCGCAAACGAGCAAATCCGCTTGGGGAATGGGAGCCGTCGGCTTGAGCAGAGGAATTCCACGACGCCCCAAGTCGCCGGTGAAGGTCAGTCGACGGGTACCGCCGGCGTATTCCATGTTCATCGACACCATCGCCGAGCCGAGGATGTGCCCCGCCTCGGAGAATGTGAACGTAACACCCGGTGCGATTTTCGTTTCCCGACCGTACGGCACTCTCACGAGTCGATCCAGTACCCGATCCACGTCGGAAAAGGTGTACAGCGGCTGCACCCACGGCTCGACATAATTTCGGGCGATGTTGATGTGGGCGGCATCTTCCTCTTGGATCTTCGCCGAGTCGTTCAGCATCACTTTCAGCAGGTCAAACGTCGGCGGGGTGACGTAAATTTTCCCGGCGTAACCCTGCTTCACCAGCGTCGGCACGTTGCCGCAATGGTCGATGTGGGCATGGCTGATGATGAGGCTGTCGATTTGCTCGGGGTGAAACGGAAAGTGGCTGTTCCGTTGACGCGCTTCTTCGCGCCGACCTTGGTACATGCCGCAGTCCAATAAGATCTGCTTTCCGGCGGCTTCCACGAGGTGCATGGAGCCGCTCACACTCGAAGCGGCGCCCCAGAATGTGAGGGTTGGCTCGGCGTCCCATGCGGCGTCGGCACTGAGTTTTGTAATCATTATTCTATTCTAGTTATCGGCAAAAGACTGTCGCCAGAGTTGGGCCAAATCGAGCGTTCCGCCGCCAAACGTTGCTAAAACAAGCCTTGCCCTTGAACGAACCGGAGTTTCCCATGCTGACCGTGGCCGATTGGGTTCACCATCTCGAAGCGTTTGCCCCACCCACCCTGGCCGCGAGTTGGGACAACGTCGGTTTGCTGCTGGGTGAGCGGAATAGTCTTTGCGAATGTGTCATGACGTGCCTGACCATCACTCCCGAAGTTGTGGCGGAAGCCGTGACGAAATATGTCCAATTGATCGTGTCGCACCATCCGATCCTTTTCAAAGGTGCGAAAAGCCTGGCCGATACCACCCCGGAAGGACGGTTGCTGTTGCCACTGCTTCGGGCTGGCACCGCCGTCTACTCCCCGCACACGGCCTTCGATAACTGCCCCGGTGGCATCAACGATGGCTTAGCCACACGATTCGGCCTGTTGAACGTCCGCCCACTTCGACCCATTCAAGCGGATTTAGCGGGCACTGGTGGTGAAGGTCGAATAGGAGTACTGGCAACTCCACTGTCGTTGCAAGAGTTTGCGGCACGGGTGAAACGAGTTTGCCAAGCACCCGCCGTGCAGTTCGTCGGCGATTCCACCAAGCCCGTGCGAATGGTGGCTCTCGCATGTGGGGCAGCCGGTGTTTATCTCCCCGATGCGATCCGTGCGAATGCCGATGTATTCGTCACCGGTGAAGCTCGTTTCCACGATCTTTTGGCTGCCGAAGCCGCTGGAATATCGCTGGTGTTACCAGGACATTACGCCACGGAGCGGCCGGGAATCGAAGAGTTAGCCGTGCGGTTGCAGTCCGCGTTTCCGACGGCCCGAGTCTGGGCGAGCCGGGCGGAACGAGATCCGCTCAGCACAATTTGAACACCGTCTCGACGATCGTTTCGACCTCGGCCATCGCCCCGACGCCGACATCGCCGCATGCGAGCAGTTTCGAGATCGGGGCCACGATCTTGAGCGTCTTAGCACGGTCGTTGATCTGTCGAATCAGAGTCTCTTCGTCGAAATGCCCAGGAATATGGGCCGCCCCGAAATCGGCGGCGAGCGAGCGCAAATGCTTTTTGGTGAATGGATGCAGCCACATCAGCGTGTTCATCGCCGGGGCGAGCACCACCGGTTTGTTCCAATCCCAAGCACGCCAGACGCAGGTGAGTACGTTGTCGCACAGGCCGACCGCGAGTTTCGCCAACGTATTCGCATCGAGCGGGGCGATCAGGAACAGGTCGGCCCATTGTCGCAGTTCGATGTGCAAGACCACGTCGTTGCGGGAGTAACCGCCCTCCGGCCATTCGTCTTCGTCCAACGAGACGACGCTCGGATTCCGGACGCCGACGGCTCCGCCGATCTGCGCGAAGTTTACAAAGTGCCTGGCAGACTTGGTCGCCACGATCCGAACGGAATGGCCCTGAGCCGTGAGCGCTGTGACGATTGCCGGGACGCGGATGGCCGCGACGGAACCGGTGACACCGAGGAGAATATTCGCCATGCTGGTATTCTACCGACCGATTCAGCGCGCTCCGGCGACGGGCACGACCATGGCCGGGAGTTGCAGCTTGGACAAATGCTCGATCATCGCTTTGTTCGGCTCGGGCATCACGGTTTCGAGCTTCGGCAGCAACGGGCCAGGGTTCGGATTCTGCCGCAATGCCTGCAAATAGTCTTGGAGAATCTTGTCGTTCGCCGGGGTGCTATGAAGCAAAAAATGCACCCAGGCCCACGCTTCTTGGTATTCGGGTTTCTCCATTTGATGGACTTGCCCGAGCTTTTCCAAACGGGCCAAATTCGGGCTGAAGCTCGCACTGCGGAGCGCTTCCAGGTGCGATGCGTTCACGCCCGCTTGCTTGGTCGGCTGTTCGAACACACCCGCGATACCCTCATCGAGCCAGAGCGGCACGGCTTTCAGCACACCGTGCAATAAGGCGTGTGTCAATTCGTGGCGGAGATCGGTGCGGAGATGTTTGCCGATCCACGTGCACACGGTGAGATCGTCGGGCAAGTTCGTGCCGCGTTGACCCGCGAAGAAATAGGCCCGCCGAATGGGCAGCTTCGGGTAGTGCGCCTGGATGTACGCTTCGTACTTCTCTTGATCTTCGAACAAAAACACCTGCACGATGCCGCTACCCGTTGGCAATTTCAATTCCGTCTGGATTTGCTCGGGCAACTCTTCCAATTCGGCGAAGAGTGGATCGGTCGGTTCTAAAGGGAAATCGGAATAGAAGACGTACTGCGACACCCGGTGAAAGTACTTGCCCGGCTTCTTCGGCAGCGGTACCATGGCCGATCCGGCCACGCGATTCGTCGGCTCGCCCGTGCTGTGAGCAGGCGTTTTGACGGAGCGATCGGGCAGAAAATTGCAGCCGACCGCGCTGAAGCTGAGCGCCCCGAAGGCACACAGCCACTGCCGCCGTGAACAACTCGTGCGGTCGGGAAATCGATCCGTCATCGGCTTTCCATTCCGAAGAAGTCTTCGAGCGGGGTCGAACATACCCACTTCAGCCGATTCGACCAAGTGGAGTTTGTCTGCTCCATTCATCGTCCGCCCACTCGCACGATCTTCACCCGCAGACGACATTACGCCAGAACTCGACCGGACTGTCGATTCTTCTCGACTTTGGCTAAAGTCTGGGTGGCGATGGCGCGCCAAAAGACTTTCCAGTCGTCGGGAGGTTGGGCACTCCACGAACTGTAGGCTCGCAATAGCCGCAAACGATCCGTCCGGCTGACTGTGCTCGAATGGAAAAAACTCGCATTTAAACGGGCGAGATTGCGGATCCGTTCCGTGTCGGTCACGGTTAAACCGACGCCCACTCCGACGAGATCGATCAACACGGGCCGACCGGCGACGATCAGAATGTTCGGCGCTTTCAAATCGCGGTGGCTCACGCCACGGTCGTGCACGTCGCGCAGAAGTCGGCCCAACGTGTCGGCCAATTGCCAGCGTTCGACCCCTGTTGCCAATGCGATGGCGAACGGGAGTTCCACAGCATCGGCCAGGAACTCAAATATCAAGTACCCCTCCCGTGGCAGTCCCGCCCGAATGCGGTGCAAGACAGCTAAAGGGCGTGCCGTGGGTAATCCGCGATCACGCAGGCTCTGGCCATAACTCCACGACCGCATTGCAGCCGAGGGGCGCAAGCGATTTTTAATACCGGTGAACCACGACTTGCGACGGAACCGCTTGAAAACATACTTGACCGAAGTCGCGGGATGCTTGATGACGGCGACAGTGGAACTGGGCGAGTCTTTGAGAATGCGGGCATCGGTTCGCTGGAACACGGCATCCGGATTGGCGATCCACTCGCCTAGCACATCTTCAGGTAAGTCACGCACGGCATGACCGCGGACACCCGGCCCCCGAATTTTGCGGAACTCGCGGTTGTTCCCCCGATAGCGACCCAATCGGCTGAACCAAAACGCGAGATTGGATCGCCGTGTTTCCGACTCCAGAGCATGCATATTGATAAGGAGTGGATCCAATCCTTCGCAGTACGACGTGTAAAATCGCAGCCGATCCGTCCGAGTCGCCCGCATCTGGAACCAGCGGTTGAGCAGCAGGAGGTTGAAGTCGACTTGCAACGGCCCCGTTTCCACTCTGAAATACGGCGGAGGAGCCGTGGTTTGCACCGCGTGCACATCGAGCAGGTAGAACTGCGGCTCCGCTGCCTCAGCCCACTCGATTAGAAAGTTCCCCGGATGAGCATCTGGGTGGAACACAGTCCCACGTCGGAGCTTGGCCAGAAATAACCCGAACGCCACGGCGAGCCGACGACGCCGTTGTGGCGACAGTGGCTGTTCTAAGAAGATATCCAACGGGATCGCGTTTGCCTGTTCCCGTGTGATGATGAAACTGTCACCCGGCCATTGGTCCGCAGTCATACCCCAGGCCAGTGGCTCCGTGCAACCGATGCCGCGGGATCGCAGGGTGAGCGCATTCTCGAATTCCAACTGCGCTTTCGGGGGTCGCAGTAGCTCGCGGATCCACGAACGCGGAGTATTTGCCCGGCAATGCTTGACGTACACCGTGCCACTGGGAAGTGCCACCCGCCAGATGCTGCGCTGGTGATTCTTCTTGATCAACGTCGACAAACCGGCACTTTCCCAGCCGTCCAAGTCCGGGAGGGCACCGATCAAATCCATGACTCCCAACCGGAGATGCCAGACTTGCCCGTTGGCCTCGACACGCATCAGTGGTTCGGTCGGCTGGGGTCGGAGTTTGCGAAAAAAGTGGCTCAGCATGGGGAACCCTTCCCCAATTGTTCTAGCAGGGCGACCCACTGTGCCCCGCCGACATCGACGCTGTACGCCGTGCGGACTTGCTCCCGCCCGGCTGATCCAAACTGGTTCCGCAATTGAACATCGGCCGCGAGTGTGCGGATCGAACGAATCCATTCGTCGGGTGACTTCGCAAGAAACCCATTTTCGCCGGGGCGGACAATTTCCGCCTGCACACCCACGGGATTGGCGACCACCGGAAGACCGGCCGCCTGGTACTGGAGCAATTTCAGAGCGCACTTGCCCCGGCTCCAGGGGTCATCCGGCACCCAGGCGATCCCGATATCGGCGCTCGCCAGTTCTGCGGCTTCCGACGCTTCCTTCCACGGCACCGCATCGACCGGCAACTGCGCGAAATGGGGAAAGCGGTCGCAGATCACTTTCAACCGTAAGCCGGGGATCGCGGTGCCGATAGCATCCCAGAGTTCCCGTTGCTGCTCCAATCCCTTCAAAGTGCTCGAAGAACCAATCCAGACCAGTTGAATCGCACCCGACACTTTCGCCGAGCGTACCGAATACGAATCCAGTTGGATGCACGTGGGGATCACCGTCGCTCGTGCTCCCACTTCAGCCGCGAGAATCGAATTGCCCGCCACCACCGCATCGGCGGCTCCAACGATGGCCAGGAACCGGCGTCGGCGCTTCGAGCTGGTGAAACCTTTGCCCGAGTGCGAATCCCGCAACCAAAGGGCATCGTCGAAGTCGAATACCAAGCGACGGGCACGGCGGCGCAACAGCGCCACCTCCACCCGCGACAGAAGCTTGCGTTGGAGCACCACGACATCGGCACGACCGACGGCGGCGAGTGCCCGTAACCGTGCCCAAATGCCACGTGGCAATTCGCGGATCGTCAGCGTGTGCCCGGAGGCTTCCAAGTGCGGTCGAAAAGCAGAAATGCGATACCGGCAACAGACGTGATCTTCGGCTTCGGCCAATGCGAGGATGTTCACGGCGACTCACCCACGCCGGGTTTTGGACATCGCCCGATCAATCTCCCGCTTAGACTCGGACGTTTTGAGCGACTGCCGTTTGTCGTGGGCTTGCTTGCCACGGGCCGCGGCAATTTCGACTTTGGCCCGACCATCTTTGAAGTAAATCCGCGTCGGGATCAACGTGAAACCCTTTTGCTCCCCTTTGAGGGCGAACTTGGCGATCTCACGGCGCCGCAACAGCAGTTTACGATCCCGCTTGGGTTTGTGGTTCAGCCGGTTGCCGAAGGTGTACTCCGGGATTTCGCAGCCGACGAGCCAGATTTCGTTCCGTTCGATTTTAGCGAAGGCGTTGTCCAAACTGGCTTGCCCGTCGCGCAAGCTCTTCACCTCGGTGCCGACCAGCACGATCCCGCATTCGATGGTGTCGTGCAGTTCGTACTCGTGCGAGGCCCGACGGTTCTTGCAGATCGTCTTCACGATCGGTTCGTCGTTGCTACCAATTTGTCGTGCTTTGCCCATGGTGCTATCGTATCAGCCCGCGTTTCACTTTACTTCGGAATCTTCACGGCGGGGTGAGCCAAAGTCTGGCAAATCTTTCTGGCGGTCGATTCCGACCCTGAAGGGGTCATTCCATCAGCCCAGGTCGAAGGTCGCGTAGCGGCCGGAGGCCTGGGTACTGCGATTCGGAACATGGAGACGCCCTGAAAGGGCGGTTCAAAGGACGGCTGCTCTGAACCGTTCCTTCAGGACGGAGGCCGTTTTCCGAATCGGGGTTCCCAGGCCTCCGCCGGCGGCGCCGGCTCCGACCTGGGCTAGTGGAACGGCCCTTTCAGGGCAGAAATCCTTCGGATCCGACCGCAAGAAAGATTTGCCACACCCGTGAGCCGATCATTTTCAAAAGAAGCACCGGCAGGAGAAACGCAAACTCGATGGCAGGTAGATCCTTGGTGACCAATCGACAAATCGAAATTCTCGGGGCGATTCATAAACTGCCTTAACTGTCGTCCGTCATTCCCTGAGATTCTGCTATGACTCCGTTGCAATCGCTCGTCGCCTCCGGCACCAAGGTTTGGCTCGATTCGGTCGATCCGGAATTGATCGCGAGCAACCGGGCCCTCGGGGCGACCGGCGCCACGTCCAACCCCATCATCATCTCGGATCTACTGAACACGGGCCGCTTCGACGCGGACATCGCCGCTTTCGCCAAGGCCGGGCACGACGACGACGCCATCGCCTGGGCCATGACCGACAAACTCGTGAAGCAGGCCCAAGTGGTCTTCGAGCCGGTTTGGCACGAAACCAAAGGAAACGACGGTTGGGTGAGCTTCGAATTGGATCCGCTGCTCGAAGATCCGGCCCGGAGTTTGTCCGCCGCCGAAAAAGCCAAGCAGTACATTCCACTCGGCCAAAAGTGGGCCGCGGGGAATTGCAACCGCATGATCAAAGTCCCCGCGACCGACGGCGGCTTGCTCGCCCTCGAAGAACTCGTGGCCTCGGGGATCGCGGTCAACGTCACCCTCATTTTCAGCGAACGGCAATACATCGCCGCCCGGGATGCTTGCTTCCGCGGGGCCATGCGTCGAACCGATAAACAGAACGTGAAGACCGTGTACAGCATCTTTGTGAGCCGCGTGGATGTGTACACCGAGAAAGCGACACCCGATCTCAGTGCCGCCGCGCAGGGAATGGTCGGCATCGTGAACGCCAAGAAGATCTGGAAGTTGAACCAGCAATTCTGGGCCGGTAAAGGGTTCGCCCTCCAGCAAGAGATGATCTTCGCCAGCACCGGCACCAAGAAGAAGGAAGACCCCGCCTGGAAGTACGTGGAAGCGTTCGCCGGGAGCGACATCGAAACGAATCCGCCCGCGACCAACAAGGCCGTGGAAGCGAGCGGCCGCATTCTGACCCGGCACATCGATGAACTGCCCGCGCTCGAAGTGCTGAATGAAATTCAGTCCAAGGTCGATATGGGCAAGCTGGAAGAGACGCTGATGCGGGAGGGGATCAGTAAGTTCGCCGACCCGCACAAAGCGCTGATTAAATTGATCGCATCGAAACGCGGTAAATAATCACGTCATCCCGCGTGCGTTTTAGCTTCGTCACAAGCTCATGCCGATTTGTACTTCTCAATCAGGACTTGAGCCGTTTCGGAACGCATGATTCGCGGGTCCGGTAGTTCGCCCTTGCCCAGTTGCTTTCGCAAATCACTGCCCGAGATGCTGACCGGTTTCCAGTCTTTCGGACATTCTTCTACCAGACGAACTCGGCCGGCCTCGGCGAAGAACGCGGCGAAACCGACTTTCACCGGGTTGATGAGCAACTCACCGCGAAGTTGGTCGAACTTGCGGTGTGCGGCCAAGCCATCCCAGATTTCCGTGCCGTCGTCGTGCGGGGCATCGGCGTGTTTGCGACCGATCACAATATCGGTGAAACCGAAGTTCTGCCGGTAAATGGCGTGCATCACCGCTTCTTTCGGCCCGGCGTAGAACATCTTGATGTCCAGGCCGATCAAGTGAACCACGTCGCCAATGGAGCGCCCGACTTTCTTCCAAAGCTCTTGGTCCGAGTCGCCCTGACCGAGCACTTTGTTATCGATGAGCGCCCGGTAGGTCTTCATCCGGGTGGCCGCATCCACATCGTCGCTTTTCGTTTCGCCGACGAGCGGATTCAGTACCGCCCCGGCAAAGTGCCCCTCGCGGGTGAGTTTTTCAAGACCCGCCACAAGTGCGAATTCATGGGCACGGTGCAACGCATTGCGGGTTTGGAACCCGACCACGCGCTGATACTTTTTCGACGCGAACAAGGCACGCGTTTCGGCCGGGGTCAACACCACATCGCCGAAGTGAGCGTTCTTCGGTTGCGGCAGCACTTTGACATCACCACCGACCAAAAAGGTACGCGGATCGTCGTTGGCGATGCGGGCACCGGGGTGATCGGTGCGCGTCGTTCCGTACACGGCGGCGTTGTACGCCGGCTTGTTCCACGGGTACACGTCCTTCAGTTCGAGCACCCCGACAACGGTACCGGCGTTGTTTTTCAACGGGTAGCTGGTGCCGGGAGTCAACGCTCTGGCGATGGATTCGTCGACGGGAAAAGCCAGCGGAATCGTCCAGGCGTAGTTCTTGCCGTTCCGCACGACCACTTCTTCTTCGAGCACCCGCTGGTACTCGGCCTTGGTCATCGGCCCCGTCAACGGAGACAAACCACCGTCGGCGATCCGATACAACGTCGACAGATCGGCGTCCGAGATCGGGATGGCAGTCGTGCTCGGCACCGTGGCTTCGGCCACCGTACGATTGATGAGTTCGCCACCGTGCGGAAGAATCAGATCCGGCATTCGTCACTCCAAAAGTCTTGAAAAAAGTCCGACATCAAATCACGTATTGCAGCCCTTGCCCGATCGAAACGATCTGAGCCAGGGTCGTGTCGTTCAACAATTTCTGCCGTGTCGAGGCGACCGTGTCCCAAACGTCGTGCAGTGCCGTGGCCAACGGGGTCGGCTCGGCTTTCTGACTCACCGGGTTCGGGTCGGCCCGTTCGATCACGCTCAAAATATCACCCAGGGAAATCCGATCCGGCGGCCGGGCCAACTGGTAGCCACCGCTGGCCCCGCGCGTGCTAGCGATCAACCCGGCCCCCTTCAACTGCAGAAGAATCTGCACGAGAAATCGGGGCGGGATGTCGTGCTTATCGGCGATATCCGTGAGGCGAACCGGTTTCGGGTCGCCGTAGCGCGCCGCCAGCTCCAGCGACGCGAGGCAGGCGTATTCAGCCTTGGCGGAAAACATCATTTACGATTCGTCTCCCTCTTGACCCCTGCGGGTGTAGAAGCCGTGGCTCGACGGTGCATCAGATGCCCGCCCCGTCTTTATTTTCGATCACGTGCAGCCCGCATTCTTTCTTTTTTTTGCCCGCCCAGCGGCCCGAGCGTTCGTCGCCGTCGACCCCGACCGCGTTGGTGCAGGGCCAGCAGCCGATGCTCGGATAGCCTTGATCGTGCAAATCGTTGTACGGCACGTTGTGTTCGAGAATGAACTTCCAAACTTCTTTCTTAGTCCAGTTCAGCAGCGGGTTGACCTTCACCAAGTTAAACTTCGCGTCCCACTGCACAACACCGGCCACAGCTCGGTCGGAGGTTTGATCCTTGCGAATGGCACTGATCCACGCCTTGGGATCGTGCTGGGCCATGGCCCGTTTCAATGGCACGATCTTACGGTCATGGCAGCACTGATCGGGTCGCAGGTCGTACAGTGGCCCGCCGTGTTCGGCTTCGTATTCGACCACGGTCGTGTCTGGCTTGATGAGTTCGACCTCAATACCGTACCGCACCTTGATCTTCTCACGCAGGGCCAGCGTTTCTGGGAATTGGTAGCCGGTATCCAGGTTGATGAACGTCACCGTTGGTTCAATCTCAGCCAGCATGTGCAACAAGCAGCAACCTTCGGCACCAAAAGCCGTCGCCATCAGCAAGTGCGGATGAAAATGCTTCACCGCCCAGCGGAGGATCTCGGGCGGGCTGGCCTGAGCCAGTAATTCGTTCGCAGCACCAATCGCATCCGCATCCATGGAGAATGTCTTCATAACAAGGAATACCGCACTCACGAACTATCTTTATCTGAATTGTAAAGTTTCTGGCAAGTGCGATTTTCGTGCGGTTTAGATTACCATTGATTCGGACTAACGAAATCACCCCCAGTTCCCTAAGTTATCTCCGATATCCTCTGCCGACCTCCCTCGGCAGACTTACCATAACCATACCCCACCGCTTTTGAGGGAGCATCTGTGGCTCACACCGTCCGCACTTACACCGTCTTACCGTCGATCCCCGAGCGGCTCAAGGCCCTTCAAACCCTCGCTTACAACCTCTGGTGGTGTTGGAACGCGGACGCCGTGGCCCTCTTCAGCAAAATTGCGCCGGTGCAGTTTGAAGAACTCGATCACAGTCCCGTCCGCCTGGGCTACGCTATCGATCAAGGCCGCTTGGAAGAGTTAGCGCACGATGCGAGCTTCCTGGCCCATCTCGATCGCGTCGAAGCGGCCATGGCTCATTATTTGAATGCCAAGACCTGGTTCCAAGAGACGTATCCCACCGAGAAGGCGCTCAAGATCGCCTACTTCTCGATGGAGTTCGGAATCCACGAAAGCGTGCCCGTCTATTCCGGTGGCCTGGGCGTACTTGCCGGAGATCACCTCAAGTCGGCAAGCGATCTCGGGTTACCCCTCGTCGGCGTCAGCATGATGTACCGCGAAGGGTACTTCCGCCAATACCTCAACGCCGACGGTTGGCAGCAGGAACGCTACCCCGAGAACGACTTCTTCAGCCTGCCGTTGATCGCGGAATTGAACCCGGACGAAACGCCGATCCTCGTGAGTGTCGCCCTGCCCGGTCGCGATGTCTTCTTGAAGATTTGGCGCATCCAAGTCGGCCGCGTCCCCCTGTACTTGCTCGATGCCAATATCCCGCAGAATCGCCCGGAAGATCGCGGGATCACCGCCCAGCTCTACGGCGGTGATCAGAACATGCGGATGCAGCAGGAAATTGTCTTGGGCATCGGCGGGATGCGGGCACTCCGCGCACTCGGCAAAGAGCCAACCGTGTGCCATATGAACGAGGGGCACGCCGCGTTCAGCAGTTTGGAACGGGTTCGGCAGTTGATCGAAGATCAAAAGATCGACTTTGCCACGGCCTCCGAAGCCGTGAAGGCCGGAACCGTGTTCACCACGCACACCCCAGTACCCGCGGGCAACGATGTCTTCCCGCCGGCGATGATGGATCAATATTTCGCCGACTATTACCGGCAGTTGGGGTTGGATCGCCGCGCATTCTTCAACTTGGGTCGGCAGCACCCCGACGACGAAGCCGAGCCGTTCGGCATGACCGTGCTGGCCATCAAAATGTCCAACTCGAGCAACGGTGTGAGTAAGCTCCACGGCTCGGTGTCGCGGAAGATGTGGAACGCGATTTGGCCGACGCTCGCCAGTGTGGAAGTGCCGATCACCTCGATCACCAACGGTGTTCACACCCAAAGCTGGCTGGCACCCGAAATGGGTCAGTTGTTCGAGCGGTACTTGCACGTCGAATGGCAGGCGAAACCGACGGATCATGCGATTTGGACGAAAATCGACCCGGTGCCCGACAGCGAACTCTGGCGCACCCACGAGAAGTGCCGCACGCGCTTGATCGCCTTCGCCCGCTCGCGCTTGAAGATGCAATTGCTCCGGCGTGGGGCACCGCCATCGGAAGTGGCGGCCGCCGAGGAAGTCCTCGATCCCGAAGCGTTGACCATCGGTTTCGCCCGCCGGTTCGCCACGTACAAACGCGGCGATCTCGTCTTCCGCGATGCGGCCCGCCTCGCGGCGATTGTCAACAACGCCCAGCGCCCGGTGCAGTTTGTGTTCGCTGGCAAAGCCCACCCGAAAGATCAAGGCGGCAAAGAATTGATTGCCCGCGTGGTGCAGAACGCCCGGATTCCCGAATTCCGCAAGCACGTGGTCTTCATCGAAGATTACGACATGAACGTGGCCCGCCACATGGTGCACGGCGTCGACGTTTGGTTGAACAACCCGCGCCGACCACTCGAAGCGTCGGGCACCAGCGGGATGAAAATCGCCGTCAACGGCGGTTTGAATCTGTCGATTCTCGACGGCTGGTGGGTCGAAGGTTGCACCAACGATAACGGTTGGGCCATCGGCGGTGGCGAAGAGTACGCCGACCTGAAATACCAAGATGAAGTCGAGAGCCGGTTGCTGTACGAACTGATCGAACGCGACATCGCCCCGGCCTTTTACAACCGCGGGGCCGACGGTTTGCCACGCGAGTGGATCCGCCGGATGAAGCGGGCGATTTCAACGTTGGTGCCCGAGTTCAACACGAATCGCATGGTCGAGGAATATTTGACGCGCTGCTACCTCCCGGCCCACACCCGCGAAGCCAAACTCACGGTCGAGCAACTCAAGCCGGCCCACGAATTGGCCGACTGGCGGAAGCGTGTCGGCGGAGCTTGGTCGGACATCCGCGTCGAAACCGTGGAAGCCCCGACGGGGCAAATGCTCTGGGTCGGCAAAGAGTTCCCCGTGAAAGTGCGAGTGACACTCGGAGCCATCCGACCCGAAGAAGTCGACGTGCAACTGTACTACGGCTTGGTCGACAATCGCGGCGAAATCGGTGACCCCAAGACGGCGTCGTTGCAAGCCACTTCGGCAGTCGATGGGAACCGCTCGGTGATCTTCACCGGTTCGGTGCCCTGTCGAGCCAGCGGCCAATTCGGCTTCAGCGTCCGCGTGCTCCCGAAGCACCCGAACTTGCCGAACTCAGTGGAACCAGGCTTGGTCACCTGGGGGTGATATTCAGGGGCGAGCCGGCCGGCGAAATCACGCGGTCGGCTCGTTTGCGTACGCCACGACTTGCCTTGTGTCGAGATCCACCGCTTCCGACATCGTGCAGTCCGATTGCTCGGTACCGACTTCCGATCCGCAGCCGCAGATTCGGTTTCGGCCGTAGTTTCCGCTCGGGCCGCAACAGCCGAGTAAACGGTTGTGACCCGAGTGGTAACCCAGATCGACCAAATCGACCAGAGCCACAGCGCCGCGCCGGCAATGAAACACGGCCATCGCCAGCAATGGGACAGGCGGCTGCCATCGCTCGCGGTCTCGGCGGACTTTCTTCATCATTCACTCGAACAATGCCGACACATCGAGAGTCCAACCGGGCAGCGCAGGTTCGGCGTGGGCGCAGTCGCCGGGCCGGAAGACAATTTCGGTAGTCTGCGTGTACAGGGTGATGGTTCGAGCCAGTGGATCGACATCCCAGACCGCGAGTGTCCCTGCCTCGAAGTAGTCGGCACGCTTGTCGGTCATCGCGGTTTCGGCACTGCGGCCATAGTCGTTCTCGCTACGAACCTCAACGGCGAATGTCGGAGGGCCGTCGATGAACGCCATCTCGTCCGGCGGGAATGGTCCTGCGTGGAACGAGGCATCGGGGCTGAACGATTGACGGCCCGAAAGGAGTGGCGGATCCATCGCGAAACCCATGTTGTCGGTGAATGCCTCCCCGATTCCAGTTGCCTCCACATAGTCGCACAAGTGGCGGTAGATTCGTCCGGCGGTACGGTTGGGGCGTCGTCCGGTAGGCATGGATGCCACGATCCTTCCGCCGATGAGTTCGGCTTTGCCCTCGACCTTCATCAGGTCTTCGAACGTGGCCGGGAACGGCAGCGAAACGATCATGATCCGACTCCTTCACTCAAACTCTTCATGTGCTTGCCCTTCCAGTGTACATCGTCCCGAGTCGGGAAATCGCTCCGAAAGTGGGTGCCACGCGATTCTTCCCGGGCGATCGCGGCGGCGATCATTTCTCGGGCCATCGTCAGTAAATTTTGCAGCTCCCAACCACCGCGATCCCGGAACTCACGGGCGAGCACGTAGCGGCACCAAAATTCCACATCTTGCTTCGCTTCCTCGAGCCGCGTCCGATCCCGCACGATGCCCATTTTGCGCACCATCAAAGCCCGCAGGGAATTGGTGACGTCGGACACGTCGAGCGGTTCCGTCGGGGCATCTTCCTGGGCCGAGTAATTCAGCGGCATCGCACGGAGTGTCGTCGGCATCTCGCGGGCCGCTTTCGCCGCATTGCGCCCGCAAATGGCCCCGTACACCAACCCTTCGATCAAGCTGTTCGACGCCAACCGGTTGGCCCCGTGCAACCCGCTGCTGGTCACTTCCCCGGCCGCCCAAAGGTTCGGCAACGTCGTCCGCCCCTCCATATCGGTGGTGATGCCGCCGATGGTGTAGTGGGCACCGGGACGCACTGGAATGCGATCCTTGGCGATGTCGAGGCCGAACCCTTTGCAAACTTTACCGATGCCCGGGAAACGAGTCTTCACCATCGCCGGATCCAAGTGCGACAGGTCGAGATAGACGTTCGGGTGCTGGGTGCGTTCCATCGTGCGGAAGATGGCTCGGGCCACAATGTCGCGCGGCGCCAGCTCGTGGCGAGGGTCATCCTTCAGCATGAAACGCTCGCCGTGGAGATCGCGCAAGTACGCCCCTTCCCCGCGCACTGCCTCAGAGATTAGATATCGTGCCGACCCGGCCACGTAGAGCACCGTCGGGTGAAACTGCATGAATTCCAAGTCGCGCAGCTCGACCCCGGCTCGGAACGCCGCTGCCATCCCATCGCCGGTGGCCACGGGCGGGTTGGTTGTTTCTCGGTAGACCATCCCGACACCGCCGGACGCCAAGATCACTTGTTTCGCCCAGATGAGTTCCCGCGTGATGCCCGGCCGCCACGCCACGGCACCCACGCATTTCCCTTGGTCGGTCAGCAAATCGATGGTGAAGGTGTCGTCCCAAATACTGATGTTCGGCGCGGCCTTGGCCTTGGCGATGATGGCCCGCATCACCTCGTGGCCGGTGGAATCGCCGAGGGCATGGACGATGCGCCGGTGACTGTGGCCCCCTTCGCGGGTGAGGGCCAATTCGCCGTTTTCGAGGTCAAATTTTGTCCCCCATTCGATGAGCTTTTCGATTTCATCCGGCGCTTCGCGCACCACCATTTCGACGATTTCGGGGTCGCAAAGTCCATCCCCCGCGATCAGCGTATCGTCGACGTGGTTGCCGAAATTGTCCTCCGGCGACAGCACGCTGGCGATGCCCCCTTGGGCGTAGCTGCTGTTGCTTTCCGTGATGCGGTCTTTGGTGGTGACGAGCACATCGAGATCGGCAGGCACTTCGAGCGCCGCCCGCAAACCGGCAATCCCAGCCCCGATCACGAGGACATCGGTGAAGCGGTGGATCGCCGTCCGCGATTGGAACGACGTGAGATAACGGGGAGCCGACGACATGAGCAATCACCTTGTGAGAGAGGACAAGTTGATTGTAATCAAGCCCGGGTGAAGTTTGCGAAATGAGGGATTTGCGGGTTGGGAGGAATTTTCTGATTCGCACTTGACACGAGAATTCAAAAGTGTGCTCTAATGTGGTTTTGCCAATTCGACTGGTTTGTAACTTCAGAGGACATCATGTTTCAGCAACGGAACTTTGTACCTCGTTTTTTGAGGAGTATCGTCATGGATCGTCGCCGTGGTCTCACATTACTGGAGTTGATCGTCGTGGTGGCGATCATTGCCATCTTAATCGGGTTACTGCTCCCGGCAGTCCAGCGGGTGCGGGAAACGGCAGCCCGGATGAAATGTCAAAATAACCTGAAGCAAATCGCGCTCGCTACCCACAATTATGCGAGTTCGCATGACGACAAATTACCAACAATCGACGGCGATCCAAAACCGTACTTCTTAAAGGAGTTCGGAGTTTGGGGCCAGCGTCAGGATGACATTTTTTTTCTGCACTGTTGACCCAACTGGGCTACCCTCTCACATCTCACGGCAACGAGCCTGACATTGTGGGCAAAGTGCCGACTTATCTGGGGCCGTCCGATCCAACTCTCACGCAGGAATTGTTCGACGCACAGATGAACGTAACCTCTTATTCCGTGAATGCACAACTCTTCAAGAGTCGCCCGTCGTTGAATCGAACATTCGTCGACGGCCTTAGCAATACGATTCTTTTAGCAGAACACTATGCAGGCTGTGTCACGAGCCGGTATTGCTACTATCTGCAAGAGGTCGGGGTAACAAAATACGACCGCCGACCGACTTTTGCGGATGGAGGTGATATTTTGCGAGGCGTCACGGAAGGAGACGTCTACCCGATCACTTCTGGATTCATACCGGAAACCCGCCCGAGCCGAGCCGGGGCCACTTTTCAAACTCAGCCTGTCGTTTGGAGACTGGTCACAGTGGTTTACGATAGTTCGGGCCATCCCGATAGCGTCATTCATCCCATGCCGCCAAATGGTTGTGATCCAACTCTCTCACAAACGCCCCACCGTGCTGGCATGTGCGTGGCTATGGCAGACGGTAGTGTCCGCACGGTCAACGGTTCGATTTCCCCTGCCACGTTCTGGGCCATGGTGACCCCCGCTGGCGGCGAAGTGTTGGGGAATGATTGGTAGCGAATTGCAAGCCTCGTCCCCCCTTCGCCGAAGCGGCGGGACGATTCCCATTCTTTTCAATGCAGCAAGCGTGCGCCGAGCTGGGGGTGGCGGGCGAGTTCTTCCCATTCGTGGCGCACTTCGCGCAGGCCGAGAGTGCAGAGTTCAAAATCGTGGCCGAGGCGTTGAAGGAGTGCCGACTCGTCCGCGAAACGATCGCGATCCATCTCGCTGGCCAACTGATACGAACGTTTGCCTAAGCGTGTGAAGTTGACGAGGTGATCTTTGCTCGGGAACTGCTGGAAGCGGTTCACGGCTTCCGGAAACAACCCCGAGTAGTACAGGGCGAAGTCACCGATGTGGCGGTGATATTCGCGGCGGGTGCGTCCTTCGGCGGGCAACTTCTGCGCTTCCAGCGCCATGAGCACGAGTTCGGAGATCGGCCGGCCACCGGAATCGCGGAGCCGGAAGACTTGATCGACGTGTAGGAATCGGGCGAGCAGATCGGTGATGTAATCGACCAACGGCGGGTCGGCGATTCCCATTTGCGACACGAACGCCTGCTCGGTGAGGCCGGCGAACAACGTGCGAAGCGGGTGCTGTTGCGGGAGTGCGGAATCCATGACGTCCCCCTGGGAATCGGCGTGAAAACGGTGAAGAATCCGGGGCCGCAGGAGAGGGGCGACTCCGGTCAAAGTGCTGAAATATTCTAGACCACAAATCGCCGGGCAGGTGTCCGGTTCCGACTACTTTCGGGGTGTTTCCGGCTTCGTCCACAGCGTCGCATCGTCTTGCGGAATCAAAAGAGGTTTCGTCGCCGGTACCAACACCGATGGCGGGAGTATTGCCGGGGCCGAGAGCGTCGGTGCGTTCCACATTTCGGCCGGTGCCAGCGTTTCCGTTCGCTTTCCGGCATTTTGGAGCAGTTCCAACGCGATGGGAGGCCAAAACGTCCGCGGGGCGTCGGGGTGATAGGCCACCAACCCGACATCTTCCACAGGGGCCGGGATCGGCACCGCCGGCACCGAAGCAGGCAGTTTGTTCGGGGGCGGAGCGACGGGCAACGCCGGTTCACTATCCGCCTTCGCCACCGTTGGGATTGTCGATGCCAAGCATTGTGCCGGATGCCCTAAGGCTCGGTAGAGTCGGAACTGGGCCCGGTTATAATCGCCGACGGCCGAGTAGAAATCGGCATTGGCTTGGCCGAGCGCCTGCACGGCCGCGACGACTTCTTGGGGGCGCACCACCAAGGTGTTCAGCTCACCGATGCGACGGGTTTGGGCCATTCCCAGTAAGCTCGTTTCAACGAGGCTCAACGCTTCTCGCAACGCCGGTTCGGCTTGGGACATCCGTTCGGACGCCGCTTTGGCTTGGGCGAATGCGGCCGAAATCTCCGCCGCGATGCGGTCTTGGGTCCGGAACAATTCGAGTGTGGCAATCTGGTACTCGGCTTGGCGTTCGCCGACGCGGGCGCGGTTGCCGAAGCCGAGCGATTGGAACTCCCAGAGCACTTGCAAATCGAGATCGAACCGCGAACCGGAGTTGCCTTGGGTATCGCCCGGCCCACCGGAGAAACCACCGTAACCGAGGGAGCCACTCGGGTTCGTCGACACACTGCGCAGGGCCACGCTCGGCACCAGCGGCCGAATCTTTTCTTGTTTCAGCCGGGTGAGTGTCGCCTGCACCAATGCCTGTTGCCCCTGCAATTCTGGGCGATTCGTCAACCCGATGGGAATCAACGCATCGAGTGTGGCATCGCCGGGAATCACCGTGATCGGCAAAAACGGCGGCTCGAGCGGCTCGATGAGCGTGCCCGGTTCGAGGCGGAGCAAGCGGCTGAGTTCCGCGCTGGCCGTCCGCCAGCGTTCGCGGGCCGCCGTGGTCGCTTGTTGCCGACGGGCAAGTTCCACCTTGGCCCGAGACGCTTCCAACGGCGGGGCTAACCCCTCGGCGAGCACCTCCGCTTTTTTGCTCACTTCGTCGGCACGCTGCGCGGCCAACAATGCTCCGGCCAATTCCCCGCGGGCCTGCTGCACGGTGAAGTACGCTTCCGCCACGGCGAGCGTCGAATCGTTGGTGGCCGTCTGCATCGCCGCTTTGCGAGCGCGGAGATCCTGTTTCGCCGCCAGCGGACTGTAGATTGCATCGGAGATGTTGAAAACGACATTCGGGCCGAAGCCAACCATGGTGCTCCCACGATCGGAACGCGGGATTTCGCCGGCAAAGTTTTGCTGGGCGCCTTGATGTTTGAAGACATCGGCACCGACGACAATGTTCGGCAACCAGAGCATCTTCGCGCGATCCAGCTGCCGGGCGGCGATGGTCACTTGGCGTTCGGCCACTTGGATGTCGATGGGCCGGGCGTTGGAGAGTTGCAAGGCGGTGGCGAGGTTGATCGGGAAGGTGCGTTCGGTCGCTTCGGGCTTCGCGGGGGTCATCGCAATCGGTTCACGCCCCTGAGTCAACCCGACCGGCGGCGCGACGATCCCCGGCGGCTGCGCGATGGCACCCGCGGCCCACGGTGCGGCGACGACCAGCGCCCAGTAATGGCGTCCCCCCCGCATTCCGGTTCCCCCTCCGGTTTGTTTCGCAGACAATCCGGCTCTCATACCCACGATAGAAACCCGACACAACGCCAACCGTGTCATCCGGTTTTTGTTTGGAACCTTCCGCGGAATCATGCGATGATTCCCAAACCTCTCGATTCCCATTTCCAGGATCACGCCGATGGAACCTTTCACGCGTCGCACCTTTCTCGCCGATGTCGGTCAAGGGATGTTGATGGCCGGTCTCGGTTCGGCCGTGGCCCTCGAACTCGATCTCGCACCGGCCGTCGCCGCCGATGAACCCAAGCCCCTCCACTTCGGAGCACTCGAACCGCTCGTGGGACTGCTGCAAGAGACGCCGCAAGAGAAAATACTGGCGGCAGTCGTCGGCAAATTGAACGACGGCACCGATCTCAAAACACTCACCGCCGCCGCGATCTTCGCCAACGCCCGCACGTTTGGCGGGGAAAATTACTTCGGCTTCCACGTCTTCATGGCGCTGGCGCCGGCGTATCAGATGGCCACCGAGTTGCCCAAGGAACGTCGGGCATTACCGTTGTTGAAAGTGCTGTACCGGAATGCGCATTACATACAGGACGTGGGCGGACGAAAGAACGAAGTCTTGCACGCACTCATCCCGGCCGATTCGGTCCGACCCGGAGCGCTTCGCCACGCTGTCAACGCCGGGCAACGCTCGACCGCCGAACAATTACTGGCCGCGTCGGGGTCAGCGCCTGTCGACTTTTTGAATGCGGTGCTCGATCCCGTGGAAGACAACCACGATGTCCACTCCGCCGTGCTCCCGTGGCGGGCCTATTCCGTGCTCGATATGGTTGGCCGCGAACACGCCGTCACACTCTTCCGGCAATCGGTACGGCAGTGCGCCAAGAGTTCCGAAGCCCAAAAAGGGAAGGAAGCTCAGTTGGATGTCGCTCGGGCCATCGTCCCCAAGTTGCTGGAAAAACACATACTTCCCCGGGTTAAGCCGGGTACCAAACGAGCCGAAGATGCCTGGGTCGAGCAGTTGAGCGAAACGATCCTGGCTTCGTCTCCCGAACTCGCTGGGGAAGCCGTTGCCATGGCCTTGGCCGAAGGGATTCTGCCCGAACACATCGGCGAAGCGATCTCGTTGGCCGCGAATCAACTGGTGTTGCGGCAAGTTGAAACATGGGAAGGTCGGACGGCCCAAGGACGGCGGACACACGGCGATTCGCCGGGTGTTCATGCGTCGGATACGATCAACTCTTGGCGGAACATGGCTCGCGTGGGCCACGTTCGTCACCAATCCGCCGGACTCATCCTGGCAGCAATGGACACCGCGAAAAGCCACAGTTGGACTCAGCCGGACAAAACCTCGGGGTATGGAAAAGCGCCGTACCCGCGTGTCGAAGATTTGAAGAAGATCGAGGTGACCGAAGCCAAGAGCCTGTTGAAAGAACTCGATGGGGCCATTCGAGAAAACGACCAATTGCGGGCCATGGCCCTGGCTCAGATTTACGGAGTCCAGAAGCACGAAGCGCGGCCGATGTTCGATCTGTTCCTGAAATACGCCGTCAGCGAAGATGGTCGATTGCACGCCGAGAAATACTACCGCACCGTGGTCGAGGAATTCCAAACCACCCGCCCGGCATTCCGGTGGCGGCAAATCGAGGCGCTGGCCCGGGTGACCGCCAGCATGTACGGCTACTCGCAGCAGGATAAAAAAGACGGCCGCGCCCCAGGCTACGACGAGGCGTGCCGGCTATTGAAGATTTGAGACTGATTCCCTTCACCCATGAGCTTCCGATGCGGCATTTCATTGCGTTCTGTTGGATCACTTGCTTGATCCCATCCACTCGTGCGGCCGACCGCCCCACGCCGTTGCCGGGTCAGGCGCATCGCTCCGAAACGGTCGCTGCGAATGGCATGGTTTGCACATCGCATCCTCTGGCGGCCCAAATCGGGCTCGATATTTTGAAAAACGGCGGCAATGCCGTCGATGCGGCCATTGCGACCAGTGCGGCGATGGGATTGATGGAACCGACCTCCTGCGGCATCGGCGGCGATTTGTTCGCCATCGTTTACGATGCGAAAACCAAGAAACTCTACGGCTTAAATGCCAGCGGCCCGGCGCCCAAGAACGCGAGTTTGAAAGTCTACCGCGATAAGAAACTCGATTCCATTCCAGAGCGTGGCCCGTTGTCGTGGTCGGTGCCAGGCTGTGTCGAAGGGTGGGAGCAACTCCGCACGAAGTTCGGCACCCGGGAATTCAAGGAGTTGCTGGCGCCGAGTATCCGTTACGCCGAAGCCGGTGTGCCCGTACCCGAGGTGATCGCGGGGTATTGGAAAGCGAGTGAGAAATTACTGGCCAACGACCCCGGCCTCCGCGGAACTTTTTTGATCGAT
>JAYSYJ010000176.1:0-4642 GCA_043727675.1 Fimbriiglobus sp. | reverse complement strand
CCAAGCCGAATTTCGAGACGGCGTTCAGCCCGGAAACTGAGAAAATCATCGACTTGGCCAAAGGGCACAAGGGCAAGCGCGACCAAGACGTGAAGTGGGAAGCGAAAGAGTTCCCCGACGGAAAGATCCACGATCTCAGCTCGTTCGGTGGCAACGCCGCGACTTACCTGCACCGCGAAATCGAGTGCGCGGTTGCGATGGAATACCCCATCGCCCTCGGGAGTAGCGATGCCTTGTCCGTTTGGCTCAACGGGGAGAAGATCCACGCCGACAGCGCGAAGCGGGTCTGCACCCCGGGCCAAGTTGCCTTGAAATTGAAACTGAAAGCCGGCAAGAACACCTTGCTGATGAAAGTCTGCAACCTCGACGCACCGTACGCTTTTCATTTCGGCACGAATGCTGAAATTCAGTCCGTCGAGCCACTCTTCGCGGACGTCTCGGCCGAATGGGGCCTTGGCGAAGCGGGACTGTGCGGAACCCTCAAAGGCGACACGCTGTCCGTGGCCGACTTCGACAACGATGGCAAACCGGATTTCCTCTTCGGGGCCGGTGAAGGCTTCCTGTTCCGAAACACCGGAGCGAAGTTCGAGTTAGTCGACTCGGGGATCAAATACACCGCTGGGAAAGTGGGCCCGGCCCTGGGCGACTTCGACCGCGATGGTCTCGTCGACCTGTTCATTCCGCAGACCAACGGCGCCTGCAAGCTTTACAAGAACCTTGGCGGTTGCAAATTCGCGGACGTCACGGCCAAGACCGGCGACTTGGCCAAGAATCTCGGCTACGCCGTCGGCGCGGCGTGGGGCGACTTCGATAATGACGGCCACCCCGACTTGGTGGTAAGCTGCCTGAAGGGAACGAACAAATACTTCAAGAACAACGGCGATGGAACCTTCACCGATAAGTCCGCCGACGTCGGGCTGAATCAGAAAGTGTGGAACACCCAAGCCGTGGCGTGGGCCGATCTGAACAACGACGGCCGGCTCGACCTGCTGATGCACAACGAGGGCCAAGAGTCGGCGGCGCTCTTCGGTGGCCCGGCCGATGCCGGCAAATGGACGCCGATCGTGGTGAAGTTGCCGAAGGACAATCCGCTGTCGTGCGGCTGCGTCACGGTGAAATCGGACGACGGCAAAACCGTCGTGTCGACGCAACTCTTCGGCGGCAACGGTCGCGGTGGCCAAGGCGACTTGAGCCCGCGTTTCGTGTTGGCCCCGGGCCCTTATACGGTGACCGTGAAAGGCAGCGACGGCAAATCGAAGGAGCAGAAAGTCACCGTGACCAACTCCCCCATGCACGTGAAACTGGATTGACCGTCCGATGGTTGAACCCCGTCCCGAGTTCAAATTTCAGTTGGGCCAGGAAAAATAGTGGCGAAGTTCTTATCCTCGCTCCCGAATCGGATTGTGTGTGCTACGCTAATTTTGCACGATCTGGACTGACGGCGGCGAAGAGGATGGCCATGAAACGCGTCATGAGGCTCCGCGGGGTGAGCGGAGCGATCAAAGGGCAGGTTTGGGAACATCCGAATTTGATCCGCGTGGGGCGCTTACCCCAGTTCGAACTGATGCTGGACGACCCCTCGGTGAGTCGCCGGCACGCCGAAGTCGTGCGCCGCGTGACGAATGCGGAGACCCAGGAAACTTGGCTGGTTCGCGATCTCGAAAGCACGAACGGCACTTACATCAACGGCACACGGATCGTGGCGGGCGATCACGCTTTGCAACCGCGCGACATCGTCCAATTCGGTAAAGTGGCGTTCTTAGTCGAAATGACCGACACGACCCCGGAAGGGCCGCCGTCCGATTCGATGGTGATGGCCGCCACGACGAAAGCCGGCTACGACGAAGGCATCCGGCGGGTGGCGTTCGGTCGCGATCAAGTGCCTCGTCCCGGCGATGAACTCGTGGCTCTGTTGCGGGCCGGGCACCACCTCGTTTATCTCGAAACCGAGCAACAACTCCTCGACAGCATTTTGGATGACGCCGTCAGCGTCTTGGATGCCCAGCGTGGTTCGATCATTCTCCATGAGGGAACCGGGGACGAGCCGAAATTGAAACTGCGCTCGTTGAACGTCGGCAGCGGCGATGCCCGGGGCCGTGGGCACTTCAGCAAACGTCTTGCGGCGCGCTGCTTCAGCAAGGGGGAATCGGCCCTCTACCGCAACGTCACCGAAGAGAAGGAACTGCTGACCCAGAGCATCGCGGACGGGGCCATGTCGTCGATCTTGTGTGTGCTGCTCCGCACCCCGCGCCGGAAACTCGGCGTGTTGCACCTCGACCGCGGATTCATGCAGGAACCGTTCACCGAAGACGACCTCATGTTGGCGGACGCCCTCGCCGCCCACGCTTCGGCGGGGATCGAATGTGCCTTGCTCTTGCGCAAACAGCGCGATCTGTTCATCAACACGCTGATGGTGCTCGGGCAGATGGTGGAACTGCGCGACGAATACACCGGCGGACACACCAAGCGCGTCACGGAATACGCCACCGCCCTCGCCGAGCGGATGGAACTCTCGACCGAAGACATCGAGTGGATCAAGCTCGGCACGCCCTTGCACGACATCGGCAAGGTCGGCATCTCGGATGAAATCTTGCAAAAGCCGGGCAAACTCAGCGCGCAAGAATTCGCCAAGATGCAAACGCACACGATCATCGGCGCCGAATACCTTTCGACCATTCCCGAATTGCATCCGTGCATTCCCATCGTCCGCAACCACCACGAACGCTGGGACGGCACCGGCTATCCGGATCGTTTGGCGAAGACCGACATCAGCATCCTGGCCCGGATCGTGTCGGTCGCCGACGCCTTCGATGCCATGACTTCGAATCGCCCGTATCACACGGGCAAGAAAGGCCGATCCCCGGAAGATGCGTTCGCGGAAGTGGCCGCCCAATCCGGTCGCCAGTTCGACCCCGACTGCGCTCGGGCGTTTTTAGAAATCCGCGAGAAAATCACCCAAACGATGTACGAACTGATGCCGAACATGAGCCAACGTCGGCCGACGCCCACATTGGAAGGCGTGCCAACCACCCACGGCTAACCATTCGGCCAATAAGCGGGCACCGGGGCGACGAACGTCAGCTCTTCCTTGGTGAAGGGGTGCTGGATCGTGAGTTGGTGGGCGTGAAGGGCGATGACCCGTTCACGCGGGTCGGCGGTCGGCAGGCCGAAGTCGCGGCTGCCACCGTACAGGAGATCCCCCCAAATCGGGTGGCCACGCCAAGCCGATTGCACTCGCAATTGGTGCATCCGCCCCGTCAGCGGCGACAATTCCACCATTGTGCCACCTGGAAGCGATTTCAACACGCGGTAGTTCAACGTGGCCTGTTTCGCCTCGGATTCACCTTCGATGGCCGGCTCCACTTTCGCCTCGTCCGGGATCTTGCGAATCCAGTCGTCCCAGTGGCCGCTCTCGGGAGCGACTGCCCCCTCGACACAGGCCCAATAGACCTTCCGAGCGAGTCGCTGCTCGAACTGAGCGTGCACCCGTTGGGCCGCTTTCGTATTACGGGCAAAGACAATCACCCCCGAGACGGGGCGATCCAGCCGGTGCGGTACGCCGAGATAAACCCCCGCCGGCTTGGCGTATTTGGCCTTGATGTACTCTTTGACGAGGACTTCGAGATTCGGGATTCCCGCCGGCGCTTGCGTCAGCAATGGGGCCGGCTTATTCACCGCGATCAAATGCGGATCTTCGAACAATATCCAATTCGGATCGAAGTTGAGCATGTCGGGATTGTATCGATTGGTTAGCGTCTGCCGATTTTCGGGAGATCGAACTGAATCCGGGCGCGAAATGTAAGATTCGGCGGAACAGGCACTATCTTTTTTAGATTATTCTCAATTCCTTCATGTCTCATCCAGAGAGTTGTTGTTCTAGAAATTAGTAGTGAAACAGCCGTCCAATCGACGTTTCGAGCACAGGAGAACGCCATGATGCTCAGCATATTCGGCACGATTGCCGCCGCCATCGGGTTGGGGTACCTCGCCGTCATCGTGACCCGGCCCGCCTTGTTTCAAGCCACCGCGGCCCATCCGTTCGACGCAGTGGGAACGTCCGATCCTGCCGCCGATACTTTGAGTTGCGAAGCGGCGCTTCAGACGACTTTCGGACTGAACACGGGCTGGAAACTCGTGACCTTGAACCGCTTGAGCGATGTCGAAGACTTGCTCGATAGCCTGGAATCGAATCACATTGCCGAACGCGAAGTCCACACGCTCGGCAACAGCAGCTTCGCCGTCCGCTGGCGTTGAACGACCACTGCGACAAAACTCATGAAGCCGCGTCCCCAATCAGGATGCGGCTTGTTTCGTTTAGGTCGGGCAACAGTTTCTAGCTGTCGATTTCGGCCCTGAAAGGGCCGTTCCATCAGCCCAGGTCGGAGGTCGCGCCGCGACCGGAGGCCTGGGTAATGCGATACGGAACACGGAGACGCCCTGAAAGGGCGGTTCCAAGGACTGCTCCGAACCGTCCCTACAGTACGGAGACCGTTTTCTGGATCGGGGTTCCCAGGCCTCCGCCGGCGGCGCCGGCTCCGACCTGGGCTAGTGTCCTGAATTGTTAATTCGTTTGCAAACCTCGCCCACCTTCCTGAGGATCAGATCGGCGGTCGCGGTCCACCGGAATGGCTTGGGTTCCTTG
>JAYSYJ010000175.1:0-4672 GCA_043727675.1 Fimbriiglobus sp. | reverse complement strand
CCGGGTTGCCCGGTGAGACCTTAGCAACCCGAACTCAAAAGAATCGCCGAGACGGGTTCTTTCCGAAGGAAACGGCGAGTTTTTCAACACCCTGCTAGTCGTTCGCATGACGAGAGTTGCAGTGGATACTATTTACTCTGAGAAAATATACTGAAACCTTGTCGAGCAATTCTTGGCTAAATCTATGCCACATCGGTTAAAGCCGGATAAGACAGCAAGCAGTGCCTGGGTATGCGAGCCGATGTGAGCGGCGTTTGGATGCGCTCGACCAAGGTCTTGTACCGGTTCGGCATGCCGCTTTCGCCGAATAATTAGTTAGAGTGGGCGATACTGGATTTGAACCAGTGACTTCGTCCGTGTGAAGAACGCACTCTACCACTGAGTTAATCGCCCGTTTGCCAATGTCAATCTACTGACACTGGCTGTATTGGTTAGGTTCAGACTTTCGGCGGGAGATTGCTAGTAGTAGCTGCTGGGGCATCTTCAAACTTCGGTGCACCCGACGGGGTGACCCGTTGCGGTGGGCGAACGGCTTCCGGTTCAATCGCTGGCTTGCCCATGCCCGACGTCGCGTTAGAAATCTCTTCTTCGACGCCGCTGACGCCTTTCTTGAACTCAATCACCGTTTTACCCAAAGATCGCCCGATGTCCGGCAGTTTTCGACCGAACAGCAATACTCCTAGCAATAAGAGCAAAAGCATCTCCTGCATACCCAAACCCGGAATAAACGCAAACATCTTCCACCCTCCTCAAGGTTGGATTCGCAAACACTGCAGGGAGGAGGTTGAAGGTAACCTGCCCAGCTACTCGCTAAGTTCGATAATGTAATATAACACTGAACCGGCAGTTCGGGCAAGGAGTCTGACCGGAATTCGTGGTCGATTCCTATTTCGGTGGGGCTTTCGCTTCCACTTTCAGCTTCACGATGACTGGGAAGTGGTCGGCAAAGCCCCGTTCGCTCGACTTCATGGCCCGATCCGGATTCCCGAAACGGAACGGTTCCCGACGGGTGGCTCCTGTCCGGGTGAGGCCGGCGGTGATGGTGGCGACGCTATCAGGGTCGACACTCCACCCTTTGCTGTCGAGCATCCCCGGCGACACGCAGATCTGATCGTAGATCAGCGGTTTACCGCTGTACCAGATCGTGCCGAATTTGGCCGGGTCTTTACCTGCCATCAAATTGTACAAGAACGGTTCTTTCTCCGTTGGCTTCACTTTCGATTTATCGCCGATGGCTCCGAGTACTTTCACGATCGAATCAGCATCAGGAGTGTCGTTGAAATCCCCGCAGACGAGGAAGTCCGAATCGATGCTCTTCTTGTTGATATCCCGGAAAGTTTCGTAGATGGCGACGGCGTACTTCTCCCGACCGCTGTCGCCATCGGAACCGTCGCGCTGTTTGAGTTGCGAAGTCCAATGCGACGCCATGATGCAGAGATCGAAGCCGTTGACATTGACGTGACACTCGAGAATTCGGAGTTGCCGGCCGTGGAGTTTGGTGAGCTGGGGAATGATGGGCAACCGCGAGATGACGCACGGGGCGATGTGCCGTCCGGCATCGAGATTTTTCATCGCGACGTATTTGTATTGGAGTTTTTCGTCGGCTTTCGCGTCCTTTAGTTTCTTGTTCAGGACGCCTTGGAGCAACTCGGCGGCGCGGACCGTTTCGACTTCCATGCACGCGATGATGTCCGGGCCTTTTCCCTCATTCATCTTCATAAATGCGCTGGCGATGCGGTCGTATTTCAAGTTTCGCAGCTCTTCGTTCTCGGAAAAAGCGTTGTCGAATTCGGTATCGATATTATTCCGCTTATCTTTTTTGTCGTCGAAGAGATTCTCGACGTTCCAGGTGCAAAAGTAAACGCTCGTTTCGCCGTCCGGATTGAGTGGTGTATCGGATTTCGTCTGTGGAACTTCAGCAGCACATGAATGGAGGAGACCGCTGAAACCGATGCCAAACCCGAGTACGACCATGGCGAGAATTAGCCATCTAGCTCGACGGGGTAAAGCTCGCAAGATAGGGCCAACCGCTGCGGGAATGACGGATAAGAGCCGTGACGATTGGAGACGCATACGTTACCTGGGAAAGAGGTCGGATAAAGATTCGCACACCGTAACTGATACGACCGGAAGAATCGACTCCGATGTTCAGAGCTAAGTTTATGAGAATCATTCCGGTGATCGACGTAATGGGTGGCATGGTTGTTCGTGCGATGGCAGGCCGGCGGAGCAACTATCGGCCTCTGGAAACCCGGTTGACACCCTCGACCGACCCGATGGTGGTGGCGGAAGCACTTTTGCAACTCACTGGGTCGAACGAACTTTACGTGGCTGATCTGGATGCAATCACCGGGGATGGCATACCGACCTGCGATCCAGCGCAATTTCGCGCGACCGTGCTATTGGATGCCGGCTTGCGAACAGTTCAGCAACTGGCGGCTCTGAAATGTTGGCCAAATGTGCGGGCAGTTGTTGGCACCGAAACGTGGAGAATCCCTCCGGACGATTGGCCCCAACCGTTCCCGGCAATCTTGTCGCTCGACTATTTAGAGGGCCAATTGCGAACGGGTTGGCCTCTCTCAACTGTGGAGATGGATGTCAGTGTTATGGCAGTGCATGCCACTTCGATTATCGTTCTCGATGTGGCCCGTGTCGGGTTGGGGCAGGGCAGTGGAACGGAACAAACGATCCGGATGCTCCGACGGGGTTGCCCTAAAGCGGAATTGATCGCCGGCGGCGGCGTTCGGAACTGGGACGATATCCATCGTTTGGAAGAAGTCGGAGCGGACGCCGTGTTAGTCGCGTCCGCTCTCCACGACGGTTCACTTTTTAGCTTGGGCTAAAGTTCGCATGGCATCACCCGTCAGCCGATACGTCGTCCATTCGTTGAGTGGGACTGCTCCAAGTCGCTCATAGAAAGCGATCGATGGTGCGTTCCAGTCGAGAACGGCCCATTCGAGGCGACCACATTTTCGTTCAATGGCCAACTTCGCGAGCTCCATGAAGAGCGCTTTGCCGTGCCCATGACCGCGATACTCCGGCTTCACGAAAAGGTCTTCGAGATAGATTCCCGGTTGGCCTCGGAACGTCGAATAGTTGTGGAAGAAGAGTGCGAAGCCGACCACGATCCCAGCTTCATCCGCAAGCAGGCACTCCGCATACGGTCGTGCACCAAAGAGATGCGTGGCCAAATCGTCGGGCTTGGCCACCGCATCGCTTTCGAGTTTCTCATAGACGGCGAGCGCATGGATCAATTCTAAAATCACCGGCACATCGGCCGGTGTCGCTGCGCGAATCACTTCGTTGCTCCATTGCCGCGTAGGAACTCGAGCAAGTCGGCCGCTTGTTGCGGGGTCATGTCGGCGAGCAGACCACGTGGCATCAGCGATTCCCGCAACGGCACGAAGCTCTCCACGTCGCCAGATTCGACGGTGACGAGCTTGGCTTGTGCATCCTTGAGTGTGATTTCCTTCGCGTCTTTCTTCACAAGGATTCCTGTGATCGCCCGACCGTCGAGTGTCTTGAGTGTGTAGGCTTGGAATGCAGCATCCACTTTTCGAGACGGTTCGAGCATACTTTCAAGCCAGTCCTCTTTCGTTCGCGTACCCGTGAGTTTCGCCAAATCGGGGCCGATTTCGTTTCCCTTCCCGGCATGTTTATGGCATACGATGCACTGCGAACGCTCGGCGAGGAATAGAATTTCCCCCCGTTTGGCATCGCCGGTCAACGTGAGTATGGTTTTGGGTCGTGGATTCTGCCCGAGTTTACGTTCGCCCGGTTGCGGGGGCAAATACCCCTCGAAAAGATCGCGTGTGTGGCACGGGGTGAGCTTGGCAATGTGATCGAGCAGCAGTTTCACGCCCTCGGCGTCGTTGCCAGTTTGTCCGAGCGCTTGCGCGGTTTGCATGGCGACGGAGAGTGTCACCACGAGCTCGGGAATCGACTCCGCTTTGAGATTGACCACCGCTTTCGGTTTCTCTGGCGTTTTGCCACCCAGCGAGCGAATCCAGTCGTTCATCAGCGCTAAACCTTGGACGTCCACGGTTTCTGCGCCGATGTGAGGCATGCGATCCCGGCCAAACTTCGCCATGCGGAAGTAGAGCGTGCTCCGCTCCGGATCGCCGGCGGCGATCAGTCGAGCGTCCGGGATTCCGAAGTCTCCACGCATCGGGCGAGCATTGATGACACCCCGTTTCAAGTCGGCCCCGGACGTAAGCTCGAAACTCACCGAGCCGCCCCCGCCGTTGCGATGGCAGTGCGAACAGTTGGAGTGAAGATAGCTCCTCGCGCGGTCTTCCAGTTTCGCTTGAGCGTCGTGTGGATCGGTCAACTTCGCCAGTTTCGCCATGTTCTTCTCGTCATAACCCGGATTCGGCTTGCCGTCTTTTTTCTTCCGGACGAGCAGTCCCGTTTCACAGAGTTGCTCGAGTTGATTCTTTTGCGAGTCCTTCGCGCCGACGGTGCGGTTCAACTGGCTGACGTTGAATGCGAGCGTCGTTTCCGCCCACGGCGTATGGCAGGTCATGCACTGGGTGCGGCTGGCGAACGTCCAGTTCTGGTCGCGCTGACCACCGGGGATCCGTTTGTCTTCGACAAGGAAATGCGTCTCGTTGCCGTCGGCCGACACTAAGTCGGCGTCGGTTTGATCCTCACGCCATGCGAAGGTGTAAGC
>JAYSYJ010000174.1:0-4698 GCA_043727675.1 Fimbriiglobus sp. | reverse complement strand
AGTCGGACGCGAACGCGGCGGCGAAGCGCGTCGAAATTGCGTACATGGACGATCGGGTCGGGACGCTGACGCGGTACGCGGATGTGTCGGGCACGCAGTTGGTGGCAACGAGCACGTTCGGCGGCCTGTTCCCTGATCCCGATCGGCGTGGTCGAACTGGTCAACCTCGGCCAGCGCGTGTCCGGCGTACTGCCGGGGACTGCTACGCCTATGAAGCCAGTAGATGCCGCGAGTTGATCTAAAACCGCCGATCGGAATCTATGTCCCCTAGAATTGCAGCCTATTATCGGTTTCTCCGCGAGCTTTCGCTGCTGGGAACCGCGCTGTCCTGGACGATGATTCTGGCGATGATGTGGGTCATTCCCGCAGCCCTGTGGCACGGCGATTGGCCGTTAGCAATTATGGCGACAATCGCCGTCACGGTGTCACTCCTGCCGGCCATACTGCGACGCAATTACTGCATTGTGATTCCCTGGTTGCTGGAGTTTCTGCTGATGCTGCAACTGCATCTGCACACCTTTTAAGGCGTGTGGCTCCGGTTCTACGACTTATAGTGGTTTTGGGACAAACTGCTACACTTTACAGGTACGATGCTGGCTTCACTCGTCGGTTTTTACGCAGCATACGCCCTTCACATAAGTGGCAAAGTCCGTTTGACCGGACCGATCCTGGGACTCTTCACAGTGGTCTTCGGGAACGCCTTGGGGGCATGGTGGGAGATCGTTGAATTCCTCGTGGACAAGATCCTTCAGAAGAACACGCAATACGGTCTCGACAACACAATGATCGACCTGATCTACAATCTCTTCGGCAGCCTGATCGCGGCGGTGTTGGGCTGGGTGTACCTGAAAGTCACCCCGCGCGAGGAACGACAACAATTGGCCGACTCGCTAGCCGCCGCTATGACGACACTGCATTCCGGCGACATTCACGAGAGCGAAGAAGACGCCCGCGTACCCGGCACATGGTGAACTTCACTTGACAGCGGGTAGGGCACGATCGTCGACAACGGAGTATCGAGCCTTCTCGGAGTTTGTTATCCGCGGAAGTAGCAGCGTTCACGTTTTCTAGAGGGCCTTGCGGCCATCTTTACGGTCAAACCAGGAGTGCTCCATGTCTGAAATGATGAAATGTTTCGTGATGCATGGCATCGGCAAGGTCGGCGTGATGGAGAAGCCCGTCCCTCGCGCTGGACCGAGTGACGCCATTATACGCACGACCGCCGCTCTCATCTGTACCTCCGACACTCACACTGTTGCGGGCGCCATCGGCGACCGCCAGGGCCTGACTCTCGGGCACGAGGCCGTCGGAGTGATCCACGAACTGGGCGAACTCGTGGCCGCCAGTGGTCAGTTCAAAGTCGGCCAGCGTGTAGCGGTCAGCGCCATCACACCGTGCTATGCTTGCGACAACTGCCAGCGTGGCTATCCCAGCCAGTGCGGCGGGATGCTCGGCGGGTGGAAGTTCGCCAACCTCAAGGATGGCAGCTTCGCCGAGTACTTCCACGTCAACAACGCCGTGGCCAACCTTGCGCCTATTCCCGATGGCCTCACCGACGAGCAGGCCGCGTACTGCTGCGATATGCTCTCCACCGGATTCGTCGCGGCCGAGTTCGCGAACATTCCCATCGGCGGCAGCGTGGCGGTGTTCTCGCAAGGGCCTGTGGGAATGATGGCGACAGCCGGTGCTCGTCTCCGCGGTGCCGGGCTGGTCATCGGGGTTGAGTCCGTTCCAAACCGCGTCGCGCTGGCGTTGAAATACGGCTGCGACGTGGTCGTGGACTTCACGAAGGAGAACCCCGTCGAGGCGATCATGAAACTCACGGGGGGTAAGGGCGTGGATTCGTCGATCGAAGCCCTGGGCTCGGCGCGAACGTTCGCCGCGTGTGTGAGTGTCACGCGTCCGGGCGGGACCATCTCCAACGTCGGCTATCACGGTGATGGTGATAGTGTGCCGATCCCGCGACTGGACTGGGGCGTAGGCATGAGCGACAAGACCATCCGAACGGCTTTGTGCCCCGGCGGCTCGGAGCGGATGGGCCGCCTGCTGCGCCTGATCGAGACGGGGCGTGTCGATCCCCTCGCGCTGACAACGCACCGGTTCCCATTCAAGGACATCGAGAAGGCGTTCAGGATGATGCAGACCAAAGAGGACGGGATGATCAAACCGCTAATCTCGTTTGCCTAGAGCCTGTTATGCACTTTCGCTCGCCAATTTGGCGATGCGGCGGAGCAATAGTCCCGCGAACGCGACCCAGTGCCAGCCGGCCAGTGTCTCGGTGAGACGTTCGTAGTCGCGTGCCAGCCTCCGGAATCGGGCCAGCCAGCCGAACGATCGTTCGACTACCCACCGTCGCGGCAGCAGCACGAAGCCCCGCTTCGCTTCGGTGTGTTTGACCACTTCCAAACGGATCCCGTGCGCCGCGGCATCGGCGACGGGCTGCACCCCGGTGTAGCCCTGATCCACGTAAGCCAGCGTGACCGTCTGGCCGGTGGCATTCTGCACGGCTGCCGACAAGTCGGCCACCTCGGCTCGCTCCTGCTCGTTGGCTGCCGTGACCTTCACGGCCAGCAGATTTCCCAGCGTATCCACCGCCGCATGCACCTTTGAACCCTTCTTCCGCTTCCCACCGTCGTAGCCGCCCCGACCGCCGCTTTCGGGTGTCGACTGGATCGTCCGCGCGTCGAAAATTGCCGCCGTCGGAGAGCCATCCCGACCGGCAGAAATCCGCACGATCTCCCGGAGATCGTGGGTCATCGCCTCGAAGCAACCGGCCTCAATCCACCGTCGGGCCTGCTGGTAAACCGCCGCCCACGGCGGGAAATCGTGGGGCATCATCCGCCACTGGCTGCCGGTCTTGATCAGCCAACGCAGGGCGTTGAGGACGTGGCGGAGGTCGTGCTCTCGCTGCGGCGCGTCCTCTTGCATCAGGGTCAGATAAGGGGCGGCGAAGGCCCACTCGTCGTCGGTAATATCACTGGGATACGGTTGGCGTTCGGTGCTCATAGCCTATTTTACCGCCACCACTCCCGTTAAGTGCATAACAGGCTCTAGGCCGCTGCTGTAGTCGGTGGTGTGTAGAATCCCCACAGTTGGCGGGCGGGGAGTCATTCCGGTTTTGTCCACTTGGCTATCTCTCGCTCGATTTGCTCCCGCTGCCCCTTCAGATCGATGGGGTGAAACTGCGTGATCGCAAGCGCTTCCTTTAGGCAGCTTATCACCTCCAGCATCTGTTTGTCTGCCAGATACAACTGTGCCAATGCGCCGTAACCCTCGACTAAGAATGCGTGGTGTGGTGCGATCTGTTTTCCCAACGTGACTGCTTCGGTGGTGTGTTGAATCGCATCACGAAGGCTTTTCTTTTTCAGTTCGGCGTCTGCCGAACGCTCGAATGCCGTTTTCTCCATACCTGCAAGTGCGGCGAGCGCTAAGAGTCGAAGGTGAGCTTGTGGGCCAAATTTGCTTTGAGCCAATCGCTCGATCTCTGCCATTTTCGCGATGGCTTCTGGAAATTGACCGTTTTGACGATGCAACTCCGCATACACGAAAGTCGTAACGCCTTTTAGGAGAATGTCTCCGTTCGGAGCCTGGCTGATTTTTTGGTAAAGCGCGACTACCGAATTTAACGTCAAGTTTCCGTCTCTTGCGACACCTAACAGTTCACAAATTTGGGCCTTTTCCCTTGCGAGCGGCGATTCGCTCGTTCGATAGATCGTAATGGCCTCAGCAAGTTCCTTTTTCGAGCGGTCTAACCACTGCTGACGGGTGGCATCGTGATTGCTACCACGTATCATCATACGATCTCCGCAAAGCCAACACATGCGGACTTTGGTATCGGCGACTTCCGTTAGAGAAAGAATGAGTTGGGGACGGGCTAAGATCTCGTCGAATGCGTTGTAGGCCGCTTCGAGTTCGCCGACTTCGTGCAGATAGCACGCACGCGAAAACTGCAACCGTCCGCGATCTTCCGGTGTCGTTTCGGCGGATCGTCCGAATGCGGTATGCGCTTCACCGAGTGTGGCTTCCGATTCCACGAAGAGGTTATTGGACCGCATCGCGTTCGCCAGAGTGAGCAAAACTTTTCCTCGCTCGTAGTGTTCCTCGGCGAAATCGTCGATCGCATGGGACTTGAGTAATCGCAAGTATCCGGGCGTCGCGCGTAGCCCCGCATCAAGTCCCGTCTTGCCTTCCTTGCCGATGTAGAGGGGGAAATACCTCGTCCAGAAATCGGTTTCGCCCAAGCTATGTAGGACGTACTCGGAAAATCGCCGTGCCCGTTGTGACGAGGCATCGGCGCGAATCGCGTTGGTGTCGGCGATCCTGCGGAGTTCGCGTTCGCGTCCGTTCGCCAAATACAACAAGACCGAACCGACCACCGCTCCGATGCCGCTCAGGATAAGTGTTAGCAACAATGCCGCCGCAGCGGGGCGACGCTTGGCGGCCTTCAAAAGTTTCTCCGCTTTGGAGACGGGACGAGCCAGAATCGGCCGGCCTTCGAGGTAGCGAACTAACTCATCGGCCAGTTCTCCCGCATTTCGATACCTACGTTTCGCATCCTTCTGCAGGCACTTTTCGCAGATCGTATCCAGATCTCGCGGTGTATTTGGCACCAATCGACGCACGGAAACGGGATCTTCCTTTTGAATTTGTTGCAGCGTATCGGGGACCGTGGAACCCGCGAAGGGAACGCGACCCGTC
>JAYSYJ010000173.1:0-4713 GCA_043727675.1 Fimbriiglobus sp. | reverse complement strand
CGCAACCGAGGCTGCGCCGCGACAGCACGCTGAACACCGAGGCGAAAAGGCCCGCGTAGAAGTAGCAGACCACCGCCCCGAGATCGCCGACGGATTGGGCCACCGCCGACTCGTAGAGTTCGATGAACATCAACCCTTTGTCGCGCTGGCGGAAATCGTAGCGCCACGTGCCCCAACCCGTGATGTTCAACGGCCACCACCACGTTTCGAGCAGGAAGTCGACCCGCATCCGCGAGAGATCGGCTTCGTATTCGGCCTGCATGCGACCGAGGAACGTCCGCATGTCGTGCAGACCCCACTGGTAGCCGCACTTGTACATGATCTCGCGGGCACCGCTCAAACCGACTTCGTCTTCGAGCGAGCCGAGCATCGCGATCATGAAGTCTTCGCTGACCCGCATCATCCGTTGGCCGTACGGATTGTGCAGCGTCCCTTTGTTCGGGTCGTGGCGGAAATATTCGTTGTCGTGATAAGGGTTGTGCTTGTACGACTGAACGCCTTCGCGGATTTCGATAGTCGGTTTGATCTGACCGTCGCCGATGCCCGGTCGGCGCAACAGCGACACCGATTTCAGATTCGCTTTTTCGCGCCAGTACACCTGCAGCGTCGCATCCGACGGCCGGTCGAGTGGATTCGTATAGTCGTTCGCAGTCGTCGACATTTTCAGAGCCTTTCTTGGGTGTTCGTCTCGGCCGGGTCGTCGGGTTACGCTTGTTCCCGCATCACCCGGAGTTCTTCTGACATCGTCACAAACAGTTGCAGCAGCGTCCGCGTGACGATCTTGCTTTTGCCGATTAAGATCTTGCCGGTGATCGGGTGGAGGTAATCGACCTCGGCCCGCTCCCCGATCAACCCGATCAACTTCTCGGCCGACTGCACATAAACGCCTTCGGGCAGTTCGACCACAATCCCTTCGCCGAGCACGTGGCATTGGCACGCCAATCGGCTCGACTCATCGGCACCGGCGAGGAACTTGAGGGTCCGTTCTTCGCGCGGCGTTCGCGGACTGAGTTCATCTTCGCCCTGTCGAACCCGGACGTGGCAGGTGGCGCAAAGCCCTTTCCCGCCGCAGGCCATATCCAGTTCGAACTTCAACGCCAACAGGCCATCGAGCAAGCGCGTGCCGGTCGCAACCTCCATGCGATTGCCGACCGGGGTGAGTTCCACATGTTTCATAGCACGAGCCTGGGGACGATCAACAAAGCCGGATTACGCCGGGGGCGCACCCGCGGGAACACCCAGCCTCCAACCGATGACCATTTCTTCGTAGGGCGAAATATCGAGGGCGCCCGGCGCCACGGTGGCGATGGCATTGGCGGGCAGTTCGACAGCGATCCGCGTCGGCACGGTGAGCCAGACCCGGAGTTGACCGCCCGCATTCGGTTCGAGCCGCAACTCGCCACCCATCTTCGGCGCCAACCGATCCGCCACGACGAGACCCATCGGGTGGCCGTTGATCTCGGCGACTTGGGCGAAACTTCCAAACGGTTGGGCCAAGGTGGCGAGCATGTCCGGGGTCAGAGCCGGGCCGGCGTCGAGGACTTGGAATTCCGTGTGCGGGCTCGTCCGCTCTTCGTCGACTGGCAACTTGCGAATCCGCAGTTCAATCTGGTTGTTCGTCGTGGCATCGCAAGCGTGCAACAACACGCCCAACAGGGCGACTTCCAGATACTCCGCATCGGCGTAGAGCCAGCCGCCTTGATCGATGATTTTCAAACTGTTCCCGCGACTCCGCAACCGAGCTTGCAAGCGATCCGCAACCAGATTTGCGATTTCCACCGCCATGAATTCGGAAGACGTCGGCTCGAGTTGATTCGACCAGAGCAACGACCGGAACCAATGGGCGATGGTGTGGTACGTTTCGAGTTTCTTGAGCCCGTAGCCGGCGGTGTTCAACTTCGGCAGCATGCTGTCGCGCAGGCTCGATTGCTTGGCATCACCCACGAGCAATCGGAATTGGGCCGCGATCTGGCGGAGGGGTTCTTCGCTTTCGCCGAGGTACCGATCCAGGATTTGCCGCGACGAGTTGGCCCGGATCACCATGCGATCCGACGTCTCCCGCTCCATCGTTTCCGTCAACGTGCGACCCACGACGCAGACCAGGGCATCGCGCATTCCCTTTTGCGTCGTCAACCCGGTGAGTTCCAAGTAGACGTTGTTGGCCGTGCGAACCACGATGGAACCCGTGGCCCCGTCGCACACCCAGTTCGTCGCTTCATCCGGCCCGGCAATCACTCGCTCGGGGTCTCCACCGACGTTGTTCACCGGGTTCGGTGCCACGAAGAGCATGCCGAATGGCTTCCGCATGACGCCGGCCGATTGCACACCGAATAGCTTCTCGGCCGTTTGGTTCAGGAAGCGGATTCCACCGGCCACATCGACGGTGATCACCGAATCGGGGAGCGAGTTGAACACCCGCATCGCCAAGTTGAGGCGCTGCCGTCCCGTTTGCAAATCTTTCGAGACGTCATCGAATGCGGTTTGAAGTTTGATGCGTTGCTGCGGGAATGGCGAGACCAATGCCGGCGGTACCGGGGCCGAGCGGGTGTCGATCAAGGTCGACAATGCCGTGGTCATGGCATCGAGATCGGACTGGCACCGTTCCGATAAGTCTTCGCGGGAACGTTCCACTTTCCGAAACGCTTCGGCAATCGCTTGGAGTTCACCCGTGGCTTTGGGGAAATCGGAGGCGTCGCCATCGTTGGTGCTGATGTCGTGCGAAATTTGGCCCCACTTGGCGAGCGGCGCCAGTAAGAACCAGATGGCACCGGCGACGGCGGCCACCCCGAGCAAGCCGGCACCGAGTGCCGGGAGAGCACCGATTTCTGGGGCCGCGAAAGCCACCACGGCACTGGTGACCGTGGCCACGGCTACCGGGACGAGAGTGGTGCGAAGGCGCAACGATTGTCGGAGTTGATTCGAAAGATGACGGCGGTGGATCCCGAGCGGCGATTCCAGAGTTACGACGACTTGATTTCGGCAACGGAAACAGCATTCGACACTTCCCACCGGAGGTCGGGCATCAGTTTCTGCAGCGGTTCGATACTTCCCCGCTTGTGTCTCAGCATCACTTCGTCGGGATCATTCCCAACGATGGCCACGGAACCGCTCAAAGCGTAGTGCGCGATTAAACCGAGGGCATAAATATCGGAACGGAAGTCGTGACAATTTTCGAATTGTTCGGGGGCCATGTAATTCAAACTGCCATAAGTGGCTAATTTGGAAATTGGAACGTTTTGATCTCGTACATGTACGAATTTTCGCCGGCACCGCGACAGCCCGAAATCGCTGAGTTTGTAGCCATTTTCCGCCGTGAGAAGGATATTCGCGGGCTTCACATCGGAATGGATGATTCCCGCCCGCCACCCGGCCCGCAATGCTAAAGCCATTTGAATGATTAAAGTGAACGTTTCCGCCACACTCAGCGGCTCGTGCGCGACCCGCTCTTGGAGGTTTTCACCCGGTACATATTCGAGCACCAGAAATGGATCGTCACCGTCTTCGTAATCCCAAACACGCACCACATTCGGATGGTGGATCGCGGCTTGCCGCCGGGCCTCGGCCTTCAATTGATCACAGAGAGCTTGCGGTGCGGTGCCCCGACGCTTCGGCACGGGTTTGATCGCCACGGGAACCCGCAGCGTCGGATGTGTCGACAAATAGACCGCCCCGAATCCGCCCCAACCGAGCATCCCTTTTAAGGTGTAGCGCCCCAAACGCGAACCGAGCAACCGGCACGATTCAGGCGTCGGTGGTCCGTGCTCCGCCAAAGGGGGGGCCAACTTCGCCACCGCGAGGCCAACCGCGTTGGGGTCGAATAATTGACGGGCGTCGCGGTCGTCTAAGCCGCCACGCCACGCGAGGAGAAGGGCACGTGCCGTCACGCGGGTCAACACGCCACGATGCGAGAGGTATCCCAGAAAGGTCTCTTCGCTCCGGCCTTCGTCCCGCCAACGGTCGAACACAGGAGCCACCGAAGATTCGTACCGACCGGTATGCCGCCGCAGGAACTCGACGGTGAATTCGTCGAGTGTCGCGACCGGGGCGACGGACAACAAAGCGGGCGCCGGAGTCTGAGTGACCATCATCGTGACCGAAAAGCGCAAACGATCATTTAGAACATGATTTTGAACCGGTCAACTCAGCTGCGGGTGTGCCAGATTTCAGGGGAATCGTGCGTCTGCTCCGGATATGTGTGTCATTGCATTTTGATAATTACTAAATGATTCGGCCGACGGAACCGCCGTTTGTGGGAACATATTTGTGTGTGCTTCACTTTGAGACCGAAATGACGACCCCCTAGGCGCGCGGCTTCGCGGGGGTGATTGTCGGTGCTGTGCTGGCGAATCAAACGGCTTCGGCCACCCCCGCACTCGTGAGTGCGGCCGTCCAAACGGCGACGCTCGGCCCGACAGCCGGAGTCGCACCCCTTGTCGGCTCGGCATGAAGATAAATCATCGTGACGTTACGGTAAAACGAGTCTCGCCGAGCCGTCGGTGCTGCACTTGCAGATTACCGACGGCTCACGCCAGTCGGCTCGCCAAGATGATAAATCATCGTGAAGTTACAGTCAGACGAATCCGGCCGAGCCGACAGGCGCTAGCCGTCGGTGCTGCACTTATAGAACACCGACGGCTCACGCCTGTCGGCTCGTTAAGATGATGAATCATCGTGACGGTACGGCAAAACGAATCTCGCCGAGCCGACTGGCGT
>JAYSYJ010000172.1:0-4719 GCA_043727675.1 Fimbriiglobus sp. | reverse complement strand
GGGAGTTCGTCGACTTCGTTCAAAATCGGATGCTCGTCCACTCCCCAAAAACGGAACATCTCGCCAACAAGTCGTCGCGGATTATGCCGATCTTTTCCGGCCTTCGTCCGTATCTGCAGGAAGCATACGACTCGGCGAAGCCAGGTGACATCTATGTTCTGAGTGGTTCGACCTGGGACGAACGTCGCGCCGTAGCCCAGGGCCCGAGAGGTTGGGCCGGGGTAAACCTACGAACGACTTTCCAGAAGCTCATCCGTCGGGCCGGATTGAAAGAATGGCCGCGCTTGGTTCAGAACCTTCGGGCGAGTTGTGAAACGGACCTCATGGCCGAACATCCGATCCACGTGGTTACAGCGTGGATCGGGAATACGCCAAAGATCGCATTGGAGCACTACTTGCAGACTCTAGAGTCAGACTTCGCAAAAGCGGTCAGGGACAACGGGATAAGCGGTGCAAAATCCGGTGCAGTTGCGGTGCAAAAGGCGGTGCAGACACCGGCGGACGCCATCAACCTGGATATGACAAACGCGACGGGAAACCTAGAAGATCAGGCATCTCGTCGCATTGTGTCCGATTCCGTCCCCTACTGTTCAACTGTCCAAGTAGCGAAGATGGGACTTGAACCCATAAACCTTTCGGTGCTCGATTTTGAGTCGAGTGCGTCTGCCATTCCGCCACTTCGCCAACACTAACAAGATACGCCAGCAGTCGCTGTCAGACAAGTCGAGTCGGTAAAAGGGTGTGGTCGGGATTCTTGGTCGGTTGGCATTTCAGAATCCGGTGAGACGCCGGAGGTACCCAGGAAACGGCGGGGACGCCGGAGGTACCCTGAATTCGTGTTTGAAACATTTCCCAATTCGAACTTCACTGTCACGTATCGCCCCGCTTCTTTTCGGCGTGCCGGGCGGCGGCTTCTTCCACGGAATGAGAATCGGTCAATCGCTTGTCGCTTTTGGCCAACATCACCAAGGTGCAATAGTGCACATGGAGCATTTGAACTTCCACCTCGGTGAGTTCTTCCACATTGATGAGCCGGTTACTGGCTCCCCCGATCGCCGCGACGAGTTCGTTCAATTTCAAATGCACGGCCCGGGAATCTTTGTTCTGCGAACGCTGGATTAAGAACACCATCAGGAACGTGATGATGGTGGTGCTCGTGTTGATGACCAACTGCCACGTATCCGAAAATCCGAAAAACGGCCCCGTGACCAGCCAAATGATAATGGCCAAGGCGGCGAGAGCAAAGGCCGTCGAAGTGCCCGTCCAGTCGGTGGCTTTTTTGGATAACCGCGCCAAGAAGGTTTCCCGTGGCTTCGCACCGTGCGGATTCGGGATTGGAACGGGATTCATAAAGGTGGGTACCGGTGGGGGGCGGGAAGTCGAACACCGATGCCAAAAGTCGGGAACCGATCTGCGCAGTGCACTTTGCTGAGCAGTGAGTTCCGCAGGCATTTCGGCAAGCGCCCCCGGAAGTTGACATTCGCATTTTCGCTGGCATTCGATTTGCCATTGTTCAATTCCGGCTTTATCAACTTACGAGGTTCACCATGCCGACCACTCTCCTGACGACGGCGATCAAGTCCGTCGCCGGTCAAGATTCCAAAGTTGCTCGCGCGACAGAGCAACTCCCGACGACGCCGACGAATGTCAGCAGTGCCGAACGCTGGGTCTCCCTCGTGGCAGGAGGCTACCTGACGACGTGCGGTTTCACCGCGAAAGGGCCTGGCTTACTTTCGATGCTCGGTGGTGGATACTTGCTCTACCGCGCCGCCACGGGCAATTGCCCCGCTTATCAAGCCCTCGGCGTGAGCATGTCGGACAGTACCGCACCAAAAACCGCCATCGCTGCTGGCCACGGAACGCGAGTTCAACATGCCGTGACGGTGTTGAAACCCGCCGTCGAAGTGTACCGCTACTGGCGCGATTTTGAGAATCTGCCACGGTTCATGGCGCATTTGGTGGACGTGGACACGACGGCCGATGGGAAGTCTCATTGGAAAGCGGAAGGCCCACTGGGGCTGAAAGTGGAATGGGATGCGGAACTGGTTTCGGACATTCCGAACCGGGTCATTTCCTGGCGTTCTTTGCCGGGTGCCGACGTTGATACCGCCGGTTCGGTACGCTTCGAAGAGCTGCCACAGGGCCGTGGTACCGAAGTGCGTGTCGAGCTGAAATACGACCCGCCCGGTGGCAAACTTGGCACCGCCATAGCGAGTCTCTTCGGGAAGTCTCCCGATCAACAGATTCAGGAAGATCTGCGTCGTTTCAAACAGATTTTAGAAACCGGCGAGATCCCGAGCGTTAAGAATCAATCTGCGGGCCAGCGCTAAACAGGCATTCTTGATGTGTCCACAAACTAGAACGACGCGGATAAGAATCGCATCTTCAACCAAATTTTCGGAGTCGGATATGAAGGCAGTCTGCTGGCGTGGCAAGAAGGACGTGGCTGTCGAAACCGTTCCCGATCCCAAAGTGATCAACGGCCGAGATGCGATCATCAAGATCACGAGTACCGCCATCTGCGGTTCGGATTTGCACCTCTACGATGGCTACGTTCCCACCATGAAAGCGGGCGACATCCTCGGCCACGAATTCATGGGTGAAGTCGTGGAGACCGGCAAAAACATCACGAATTTGAAGGTCGGGGATCGTGTGGTGATCCCCTTCACCATCGCCTGCGGGGGCTGTTTCTTCTGCAAGAAGACGCTGTACTCCGCGTGCGACAATTCCAACCCCAACGCGGGTATGGCCGAGAAAGTGTACGGAGCGTCCGGCGCGGGACTGTTCGGTTTTTCGCACATGATGGGTGGTTATGCAGGCGGTCAAGCGGAATTCGTCCGCGTGCCGTTCGCCGATGTCGGGCCGCTGAAAGTGCCTTCGCACTTGAGCGACGAACAAGTGCTATTCCTGTCGGACATTTTTCCGACGGGGTACATGGCGGCCGAGAATTGCGCTATCGAACGCGGCGATACGGTGGCGGTGTGGGGCTGCGGGCCAGTCGGACTCTTCGCCATCAAGAGTTGTTTCCTACTCGGTGCGGAGCGGGTGCTGGCCATTGATCCAATTGCTGGTCGGCGGGCCCGCGCTGAATTGCTCAGTGCCAAAGCGATCAACCCGAACGAAGTCGACGTGCTGAAGTGGTTGGCCGATGCGACCGCCGGTCGTGGCCCCGATGCCTGCATCGACGCGGTTGGTTTGGAATCGCACGGCACCGGGTTCGTGCCGTTCGTGGACAAGCTGAAGACGAGTGTGATGTTGGCCACGGATCGCCCGAATGTCTTGAGGCAAGCAATCATGGCGTGCCGCAAAGGGGGCACCGTGTCGGTTCCCGGGGTCTACGCGGGCATGCTCGACAAGATGCCACTGGGGGCCGCGTTCTCGAAAGGGTTGACAATCAAGATGGGCCAAACCCACGTGCAGAGGTATTTGAAGCCGCTGCTCGGGCGGATCGAACGGGGCGAAATCGACCCCTCGTTTGTGATCACGCATCGCTTCAAACTCACGGATGCCCCCGCCGCGTACGACCATTTTCTGAACCAACAAGACGAGTTCGGCAAGGTTGTTTTGAAGCCGTAAGTGCCTTGTTTCGCCGTGTACTTCGCCCGGCGATTCTTCATTCGTATTCCAAGTGAGTTTCCCATGTTGAATTCTCTGCGCGATGTCCTCAACGAGTCGATTCAAGATTTGTACAGTGCCGAAACCCAACTGCTGAAAGCCCTGCCACGCATGGCGAAGGCGGCCAGCGAACCGCAGTTGAAGGAGGCGTTCACCGCCCACCTCGAAGAGACGCGCAACCAGGCGACTCGGCTCGAAAAAGCGTGTGAGCACCTCGGCATCAAGGCCAAGGGCAAAACGTGCGCGGCTATGAAAGGCCTTCTGGAAGAGGGGGCAGAAGTCATCGCTGAAAAGGGTGCGGCCGCCGCGAAAGATGCCGCGATGATCGTCGCCGCACAAAAGGTCGAGCATTACGAAATCGCCGGCTACGGAGCCGCGCGCACCTTCGCCACCATCCTCGGTGAAGAGGAAGTCGCCAGCCTATTGAGCGAGACACTCGCAGAAGAAAAGGCCGCCGACGAAAAACTTAACGCGATTGCGGAATCGACGGTGAACGACGAAGCCAATTCGGAAGAACAAGATCCCGAGGAAGATTTGGAAGCCGATGAGGCCGCCGAAGATGCTGAGGACGAGGAAGAAGAAGAAGAAGAAGAGGCGGTGACGCCGAAGCGGAAAGGTGCGGCACCGGCGAAGAAACCGATAACCAAGTCTGGGATGAACAAGCGTTAAAGTGGGATCGAAACGATTTCCCCGTCGGCTAGGGCAAAGACGCGATCTCCCCGCAGCGGGGAGATTTCGGCAGTGCCCGTAAACGATCCGAATGCCGGCAGCACGGCGAACTGAGTACCGAACCAAAAGCAAGGCAATTTGAACTGTTCCCGCCCGCGCCCGAACAGGGTGACCCTGGGGTGCAAATGACCAGCGAGCACATAACCGTCTGGCGATGGTTCCGGGTAGTGAGTGAAGCAAAACGGTGGGTCGGAGAGGACGACCGTTTGCCAGTCGCTGGCCCAACCGTCGGGCGGATCGCCGGCGCGGTCGTGGTTGCCGCGAACCAACTCGATCTGCAAGTCCGGGCGTGCCGCACGCCAGTCCGTTAACACGTCAAGCAGTTGATCGGTTCGCCCTTCGCGCGCATGCCAGAAATCGCCGAGGACCACCAAT
>JAYSYJ010000171.1:0-4758 GCA_043727675.1 Fimbriiglobus sp. | reverse complement strand
GTATCCGCCGTGTGAATGATCCGATAGATCGGATCGACCTTGCCGGAGAAGATTTCGATGTGAACGCGTTTGCCCTTCCACCGGGCGACATCGAACCGCAACCACTTCATCTCGGGGCTATTGATCGGCTTTTTCAAATTGTTGTAGATCGGGTCGCGGATGATTTGGTAGTTGGCAATCACCACTTGCACCGTGGCATCGTCACCCGCTACCAAAACGTCGATGGAGTTCGAGTCCAACAGGAACTGCGGCGAGCGCACATAGGCCGGCAATTTGCGGCTGAGCAGCCCACTCCAGAGGCCTGGCTGCACGCCGCGGAGGTTCGCCGAAAGTCCGTCCACCGACTCCGCATCGCCGCTGAGCTTCCAACCTTCGGGTAGACCATTTGCGAAATCCCCGAGCAGTTTTCCTGAACCGATTTTGAGGTCGTCTAGGGGGACGTGCTTCGCCGGGGCACGCTTCGCGTCGAGCTGATTCCGGAGTTTGAGCAGCGTTGCCGACTGCTCCGCGAGTGCGGGGCTATTGGCCCAGAGCCGGGCGGCCGGTGACGATGCGGTGATCCCGAACAGACCGTAATATTCTTTGGTGCGGATCGGATCGAACTTGTGATCGTGGCACCGGGCGCAGCCAATGGTGAGGCCGTTGAACGTCTTCCCGAGGACATCGAGCATGTTGTCGAGTCGCTCGGCTTCATCGTTCGCCAAATCGACGGGGGCCGCCGGCTGTTCCTGTAACTGCCACCAACCGGTGGCGAGCAAAGCTTCATTGCGACCATTCACCACCCGGGGCGGTAACAAATCCCCGGCGATCTGCTCCTTCACGAATCGGTCGTAAGGAAAGTCGGCGTTGAACGTGCGCACCAGATGATCCCGGTACCGCCAAGCTCCTTCGACCTCGTAATCGAATTCATGGCCGGCACTGTCGGCGTAGCGCACCAAGTCCATCCAGTGCCGTGCCCAGCGTTCGCCGTACGCCGGGGATGCCAGCAACCGGTCGGCGTATTTCTCGAGTGCGGCCGCACTACCCGTTTGCACTTCTGCCAACTCGGCCAGAGTCGGTAGTAATCCGGTGATGGCGAACGCCATGCGACGTGCGATCGCAGCCGGGGAGGCGTCCGGTGCCGGTTTTAGCCCTGCGGCTTCCATTTTGGCCAGTAGGAACCGGTCGATGTTTGACCGCGGCCACTCTGTCGCTTTCACGATGGGAACCGCCGAAATCGTCACATTCTGATACGCCCAATGTTTGAGCGGATCTTCTTTTGGCCGACTGCCGCTATCGGGAAATACGGCACCGTCGACGATCCACTTTTCTAAATCCTTCACCTGCGCATCGGTCAAAGGGGCATCCGGTGGCATCGCCGAGACGACGTCGTCTTTTCGCCGGGCGGCTTTGATCATCAGACTGACGTCCGGTTTGCCGACGGCCACGGCCGAACCACTGTCCCCGCCGGCAATTATGGCCGCCCGCGAGTCGAGCTTGAGGCCGCCTTTGCTCTTGCCAGATTTGTCGGAGTGGCAAGAATAGCAGTGATTCGCCAGAATTGGGCGAATGCGAGATTCGAAGAATTCATCCGCCGGGGAGGCCACCGCAGCCTTGGGTGAAGCGGCAAAAATGGCGATTGCAGACGCGATCCACAAGAAAACGCGGGACATGCAGACTCCCGAGACGGTTAAAGTAAGTCAATTCTCATAATAACAGCGTCAAGCCGTTCAAAAACAGTCGCGTATCGTAGTTCGACTTGGCGCCACGTTTCCTGCTCGCGGGTTCCTAGACGCGAATTTTGTCCAACGGCAGCAACGCGGCACACGCTTCGGTGGCGTTAGAATGGACTGTGACCCCCTGTTCCGTCAAAAATGGCCCAACACGGGTTCTTCGGAGCGATTGGACTAAGCCTCCCACTTGGAGGCGTTCGCCCAAATCCCGGGCAATGGAGCGTACGTACGTGCCTTTGCCACAATCAATGATTAAATCGAGCCAGGGCCACTCGTAGTTCACCAACTGGATCGAATCGACACGCACCGGTCGCGCTTGGAGGGCGACTTCCGTGCCTCGCCGCGCCAGTTCATAGGCCCGTTGACCTTGTACTTTCAACGCCGAAAATTGCGGGGGCAGTTGCTCGATCATCCCGACGAATTGCGGTAGGAGTTGTTCAATCGCTTCCCGGGTTGGGATCGGTGCCGACGGCGATTCGACCACCACCCCATCGGCGTCGTCTGTATTGCTGGTGGCCCCAAAACGCACCCGGGTTTCGTACTGCTTTGCCATCGCTTGGACGCGATCCGCCAGTTTCGTCGCCGTGCCGATGCAGAGGACCAGTACCCCCGTAGCCAGCGGATCGAGGGTACCGGTGTGACCGATTTTCGTACGGCGTGGGAACCAAAGTTGGACGCGGTTGACGACCGCGCGGGAGGTCATGCCACCGGGCTTATCGATCACGAGGAAACCATTCATGAATCGTCTCGACCTTCCTGAAATTCGTTCGATTTGAGCCGGAGCGAAATCGTGGCCGTGTCCTTGCGTTCCCGACAACCGAGGCTCTTCCAAAATTTCAACCCGGCACTGTTTTCGAGCTTCAACTGCACGTGAACCCGACTGATCTCCTCCGTGTGGAGGGCCGCCAAGCACGCTTCGACCAATTGGTGCCCCAGTCCACGCCGTCGATGCGCTGCCAAAACGCCCACATGGTGGAGATAACCGCGCCGGCCATCGTGCCCGCAAATGGCGACCCCGACGACCTCGGCCCCGACGCACACGAGTTGGCTACAGCCCGCGTTGCGAGCCAAGAACCGTTCCAACCCCGCTTCAGACTCCACGCCCCGCGACTGCAACGGGCTAGTCACCTGCCAGAGCCGTAGCGCCGCCGGGATATCAGCAACCTCGATGGGACGCACCGTCGTCATGGGGAGGATTTCCCGGGTCGGAAGCAAGTACGCGAGTGGGTAATGTATTTGTTCTGCACGGAGTACGTGTGAATTTGCCAGGAGGGGGGATGTCGGTCTGGTACAACATGGGTGTGGACAAGCGGCAAGCTGTTCGTGCACGACACCAAAGAGCCCGGAAGCTATAATGAAAAGATTTGAAATAAACAACTACTTACAAATTTATTCGTAAGTAGTTTTTGCCAATCTTCAATGCCCTACTTCTTCAGGCCCACTGTTGGAATCGGAACCAGTTCGATGTTGAACGCCACATCCATTTCGCAGCTGCGGCGGTTGTCGCAGCTCTGATAATATGTGGTGAATGTCAGCACGAATATTTTCCTCTCGGGAACGAACTGAATACTGAGTTCGGTATCGAGTCTAGCTGCATTCGTAAAACCGTCTGAATCCTCAAGCAATGCATCATAGGGGAGCCCGGCTGCCGGCTTGTTGAGACGCGATTGCAGGTCTTTCACGGCGTGGACGGTCGAAACCCGATAGACCCCACGATACGGGTTGATCGCCAAGCCCTCGGCGCTCACGGTGAAAACGGCGCTCGAAGGGAGTTCCGTCAGCTCCATCGTTGCCAGCGCTTTGAAGTTCGTGCGCACTCCATCGGAGGTCTCGACGGAGTCGGCCCACTTGGCGATGCTGGAGGTTGTTAGGAGGGGTTTGAAAAGCTTCTTGTAGGCAGATTGGAACCCGACGAACCGATCCCCGCGGCTTTCAGCAGCTGAAACCGCGATTTCCAGCTTCGTACTGAGTTTCGCCGTTTCGAGCAAACTGAATGCGTCGGGAAGGTTCGATTGAAAGGTCTTTGCAAAGCACTCGCCTTCCCAAGTCACCTGGTGGTTTTTCTTGAATGACTCATAGGTCGAACCAGCGTCTTTGAAATAGGTCTGGATCGCCAAAAAATCTTTATGCGTGATTTGCATGTCTTCAACTGACTGGTTGCTGCCACTATTACCGCTCTTGAAAGAGCCACTGACTGGGATGGCCTTAATGACGGCAGACGCGCCAAGACTCGTTTCTGATGAAGACGATGAGTTTTTGGAAACATGCTTTTTGAAGTCGTCTTCAGTACGAGACTCGAGCGCTGCGGCACTAACGATATCCCAGCAGGCATGGGAAATTTTTTCGATCGCTCCGGCTTCCGAGAACTTACGCTTCAAGTCCTGGAATTCCGAAAGTTTCATGTTTTGTCGGAGCGTGTCGTTGCCGATGATAACCAATTCGGCTTTGACCTTTTCGAGATCGATCGCTCCGATACGATCCCAGTCAGCCGAAAAAGCCTTCACGATATTGAGGGCCTCGTCTCTGTCGAAATCCTTCGTGAACATTGTGATGGCGATAGACATTTCTGAGAGGAATTTGCGTGAGACATCGGCGGAGACTGCGATCTTGCGATTGTCCTTGGGCAATCCCAAGCGATCGCAGATGTCGTTCATGGCCGTCGCGATCCGCGTAGCCACGAAGCCTCTACGAATCTCTGCCTCTTGACGCGCGTAGACCTCAAAAACCACGGATGTCTGATCTGGCTTCGAACCCAGAAGCTTCAACAGCTTTTCGTTTGTGAGATTCGCGCTCACGGGCAAGAGTGTTGGCAATTGACTGGTTGCGGTCGGCTTTTGCACAAGCATTTCTTCGTGCTGGCCACTATTCGAAATCCGGATCGTCAAGCCAGCCACTTCGCTCGGGATGAGAGTCACTTTTTCGTCGAGCCCAAGTTGCTTGATCGCTTCTTGATACTGCTGCTGCGGCAGCGCATCCGGCAGTATCACAGTGAAGCTGAGACTAGCGCCATCCAGGTCGTAGAACGGTTTCCCGTTTTGCTGGGGGG
>JAYSYJ010000170.1:0-14613 GCA_043727675.1 Fimbriiglobus sp. | reverse complement strand
AGCTTTTTCTTCCGCCTCGGTTGCATCGTGTGCCCCGGCGCTCTCGAGGCGGTAGACCTGCGTGCTGGCGATGATGCGAATCAAGCGGTGCAAGTCGTAGCCGCTGGCGCTGAAATCGTCCGCGAGAATGCCGATGGCCGGGTGCAAAGTCGCACCGTCGTTGGCCGCATCGGTTTCGAGATTATCGATGGGCGTTTGCAACGGTTGCCCCGTGAGGAACGCCCAAACACGGTTGACTGTGGCACGGGCGAAGTACGGATTCTGCGGATGTGTGACCCACCCGGCCAATTGCTGCCGACGGGTTCCTTGCTGGGGCATCAACTCGGCGGAGAAGGGCACCTTCGGAGCAATGGTTCGCTTCACGTCCCGTTTCTTGTCGTCGACTTGGTATTCGCCGGCATCATCGCGGATGCCGGTGAAACCGAAATGGGTCTGCCCGAAGAAGGCGGACAGCGACTCGAAATCGTCTTGTTTCCAAGCGGCGAACGGGTGGTTGTGGCATTGGGCACAGTCGATTCGCAGCCCGAGAAAGGCCCGGGTGACGCGTCCCGCGAGGCGTACCGGATCGGGTAGATTCTCGAGTTCGGGTTGCGCTGTAACGATGATGAAATTCGTAGCGGGGTTGTCGGTGGCCAGGCCACGGCCTGCGATCAACTCGCGGACGGTGCCATCGTACGGCCGGTTTTGGGCGACCTCATTGGCGAGCCATGAGGTGAAACGGCGGCGGCGGTAAAGCAAGAACGGGCCATCTTCGGTGCCGACGTACGAGCGTGCGAGCCGCTCGGCGAAGTAATCGTGAAACCGACCATCGCGCAGGATCTGTTCGATCCACCACGGCAGGCGTTCGTCGGGCGGCAAGCTCTCGAACTGGCGAATCTCTTCGAGCGACGGGACGGTTCCCATCAGGCCGAGGCTGAGCCGACGGGCTATTTGCAAATCGTTGGCCGGTGCGGCCGGCTTGATCCCTTCACTGTTCCAATTCTTTTGAAACGACGCATCGACCCGACCGACCGTTTGGCGGAAACCGGGTTCTTGGTACATTTCCGCGTTGTGTTGGTTGGCCACGGTCGGCCCTGGTGGCGGCATGAGATTCACGCCGAGCGCGACAGCTCCGCCGAGAACGACGCCCGCGAAGAGTAGATTTTTGGCCCAGAGCATGACGCTACTCATCTCGGTGGTGGTGTCCAAAACATACCGCACGAAGGTGACCGTGGTTTCAATCTTTCAAAATCAGTGTGGAAATCGAAACCGATCGTGCGGAATGGGGTATCGTCTGGTATGAGCCAGCCCATCGCACCATTCTCGTTACCCCTGGCTCGGCGAGCGCCGATTGACGATCCGATCACAACGGTATTCCCCGTCGAGCGGATCCCGACCGTCGATCCCATCCCGCGAATTCCCAAGCTCGTTCGCTACGGAAGGAAATTGGGTCGACTCTTCGAATGGTGCTTCGGATTTGTGGCGTTGATGGTCGGGCTGGCGGTGCTCGCCGCAATCCCCATTGTGCAGTTTCTCACGCTCGGCTATTTGCTGGAATCGGGGGGCCGATTCGCCCGGACGGGTCGATTCGGCGAAGCGTTCATCGGCATTCGCTTGGCCGCTCGACTCGGCGGTATTGTCCTCGCGTGTTGGCTATTTCTCTTGCCAGTGAGGCTGCTATCGGACTTCACTTACACGGCGGCGATCATTGATCCGACCGGCACGCAGACGCAGCTTTGGCGGGTCGGTTTGGTGGTGTTAATCGGTGCCACGGGGTTGCACTTGGGCATGGCTATCGCACTCGGCGGGAAGCTCCGGCACTTCGTCTCCCCATTGAATGCCGTCTGGCTGTTGTCGCGAATCTTGCGAGGTGGCTACTACGGTCGAGCCCGGGATGCCGTGTGGGACACCGTGGTCGGCTTGCGATTGCCCTACTACTTCTGGCTCGGGTTCCGCGGCTTCGCCGTGGGGCTGATTTGGATCGTCGTGCCCGTTTCGATGATCGCTCTGGGTCGAATCGATCACCCGCTGATGAAGATCCTGGGCTTCCTCGGCGGGGCCATTTTGGTGCTGATTCTTCCGTACGTCCCATTTTTACAGATGCGCATGGCGGAGCGCAATCGATTCGCCGAAGGGTTCCACTGGCTGGCCGTGAGGCGAACGTATCGCCGTGCCCCATGGCTGCACGCCTTCGCATTTTTCATTGTGCTGTTGTTCGCCGTACCACTCTACTTGCTCAAAATCGAAGCGGTGCCCAGTGAAGCGGCATGGTTGCCGAGCTTGTTGTTCGTGGGGTTTATCTTCCCATCCAAAGTGTTGACGGGTTGGGCGTTGGCCCGGGCCAATCGACGGGTCGAGTCGCGGGGATTCTTCTGGCGCTGGTCGGGCCGCCTGGCATTCTGGCCTGCCGCGACAGCTTATGTCGTAGTTGTGTTCTTCACCCAATTCACCAGTTGGAACGGGGTCTGGAGCCTGTACGAACAGCACGCTTTCTTGGTACCGGTGCCGCTTTTCAAGACGTGAAGCGATTTAGTATTCGGCTGGGAGCACGCGGTGCTCGGTGGTCTCTCCGCTGCTGGCCCCGACGCGTGGGAAGAACGCTTGCACGGCGGTTCCGCGCCCCGGTTGGCTCTCGATGCGCACCATGCCGCCGGCGCGGTCGACCACGCGGCGGACGATGGCGAGGCCGACGCCCGTGCCATTTTTCTTGGTGGTGAAGAACGGTTCGAAGGCCCGGCGTCGGGTTTTCGTGTCCATGCCGATACCGTGATCGCGCACTTCGAGCATGATGTAATTCCCCGGCGCATCGGTGCCGGCACTCAATCGAACCGGGGCGACGGTGATGCGGATTTCCCCGCCGTTGGGCTGGGCATCGCGGGCGTTCACACTCAAGTTCAACAGCACCCGGGTGAACTGATTTTTGTCGATGAGAACATGCCCGACTCGGGCCGGGCGTTTGTAGGTGACGCTGCACGTGGCCCCGATGGCCGCTTTCAAAACTGGGAGAAACTCGTTCGTGGCATCCGCGAGGTTCAGCACCGTCGATTGGTTGTTCGACGGCGTAGTGAATTCGAGCAACTCGTTGGCCAAATCGACTCCGCGATCCGCAGCGGCTGATAGCCCTTCCACGAGGCGTCGGGCATCCGGGGCGAGATCGTCGCGGAGGGCGAGTATCTCGGCGTTGCCCATGACCACCACGAGCAAATTGCGGAAGTCGTGGGCCAAGCCGGCCGCCATCTGCTCGAGGGCTTCGGCTTTTTCGACGACCACCAAGCGATCTTCCTGATTCCGCAGCGCCGCTTTGAGTTCCGTCACCTCGGCAGCTTGAATTCGCAGCGCGAGCAGATCGGCGATGGAACCGGCGAAGTCGCGGTCTTCGGTCGTCCACTCCCGCGGTGGCCCGGCATGTTCATGGCAAACGACCCCCACTAACTCGGGGCCGACAAAGATTCCCGCGTCGAGCATCGACGTGATGCCCAGTGGAGTCATGTACGCGGCCGCCAAGGCCGCGGTGCGTGGGTCGGTGGCCGCCAACTCGGCCGGCAACGCTTTGCGAATGTTGAGCGAGGCGAAATAGACCGGAAACTCGGCAACGCGGAGCAAGGCCCCCGTGGAATGTTCGTTCTTGGAGTACTCGTAAAGATCGGCACAACGCAGGGCCGTTTTGTTTTCGATGTAAAGCCAGACGCCGACGCGCTCGACTCGGATCGCCTCGGTCGCGAGTTCACAGGCCCGGGCGAAGACTTCTATCAAACTGGTTTCGGGCGGGAGTTTGGTCAATTCGAGACGGGCCGCTTCGGTGGCGCGCCGAGGTTCCGGATGAGAAGGGAGTTGCGGCATCACGGCTTCCGGGTATAAGATTCTGAACCGGACTGAACATTAAGTTATCCAATGTTTCGTGCTGGCACAAGTCTTCAATTCAAGCGATTTTGAAATGGATCGTCCGCCCCGCAAAGACAATCGGGCAGGGCAAGAATATTCATTTCAGCATCTCAATGCCACGAGTCAATTGCCGGTTCGCTCCAATTTCAGCACGAGTTGTACGAACCGGGCTTCTACTATTTCCATGGGAAATGGTAATGGGTTGCGCAACCGGTGGAGCCAGTGAATGATGGAGCCGATGGTGCTGGCTGTGTCCAGTGGTCGGATCAACTTTGGTGAGCCATTGTCGGAATCGAACCCCTGCGAAAAATGCTCCAATCCGAGTTCGTACAGGTATGGCTGGTTCCACGCGAGTTCGCCGAGCATTCGCGCGGCGTCCGTCGCGGGGTTGTCCCAATTGGCGACGCCGAAATCGATCAGCCCGCTCAATCGGTCGGCGTCGAATAAAAAATGATCGTGCCGGAGGTCGCGGATGCAGGGCTGGCACAACAGCGGAATACCCGCCCACGGCAGAAGTTGCGATTCGGCGTCGTCGATGTGCCGGGCGATGGCAGCTCGGGCACGAATGTTGATTGACGTGGACAGGTACGGGGAGTTCGACGGTGGATCGTGTCGCCATGTTGCGAGCAACGCGATTCGATTGCTCACAGCCCGACTCGGTTCGAAGCGAGTTCCGATTCCACGCCAAACGTCGAGCAACCGAATGACGGCGGTGCAGGCATCGATCAGTTTTGCCTGAGTCGGCCGGATTGTAAAGTCGGCCCGGCCCGGCATCCAATCATGGAGTTCCCAAATGTGACCGGCGTGGGTCGCGGTGGTTTCACCCGTAATCGTCGGCAGCAATCGAGGCACGAATGACAGCCCTGCATGGGCCGCGATTTCGAGCCAGCGATGACGCTGGGAGATGTCGTTAAGATCGGTGCTGAGAGGATAACGCTTCGCACAAAAAAGCGGGCCCGTGCCGAGATTACCGCGATACACTGTGGCCCCACTCAAACCACCGGAGTCGTTCAGCGTGACCCAATTCAACTGGCGGACGGGTTGTGGATACCGAGCAAGAATCGCGATGAGTTCATCCACGTCCGGCATCCGCAGTTTACGGAACGATTACAGAGACCTTCGCGGGCATCGGTGCCGCTTGACGGGCCGCATCGACGAGTGGCTTCGGGTAAATTCCAAAACCCAGCGTGCCCGCGGCACACAGTAGCGCGGCAAGCAGTGCCGCGTATCCCTTGGCGGGTGCGGCCGGTTGCAATGGTGTCCGCAAGAACATCACGCCCAACGTCTTCAAATAATAGACGGCAGCGATCGCCGAGTTGATCGCGGCGATTAGGGTGAGGATGCGGTAGAAATCTTTCATCGGGGTGTTCGTCGGCGTTTCGAACGCACCGAAGAACACCAAGAGCTTACCGTTGAATCCAGCCGTCAACGGCATGCCGATTAAGCTGAGCAAGAAGACGGACATCAGCACGGCGGCCACGGGATTGGTTCGGCCCAATCCGGCGAGATCGTCGACCGTCTCAATCGATCGGCCCGAGTGCGTGAGGTAACCCAGCACCGCAAAGACACCGACGGTCATCAACCCGTAGGCGACCAAGTAAACCAGCACCGAATCGAACCCGGATTGAGTGCCGGTGCCGACCGCGTCCGGTGCGGCCATCGCCACCAAGAAGCCGATCAACATGTAGCCGGCGTGGGCGATCCCGGAGTACGCGAAGAGTCGTTTGAGGTTATCTTGAATCAGGGCCAGTAAGTTGCCGAAGGTCATGGTGATGGCGGCGATGAACCAGAGCGTGAACGGGATCAACGTGCGGGTCGAATCGAACGGTGCCTCCGGTGTGAGCAACCCGAAGATGCGAGCCAGTGCGACCAATCCCGCGACCTTCGGGATGAACGCCAGTTGGGCCACGACGCCGTTGGAGGCCCCTTCGTAGACGTCCGGTGCGTAGAAGTGAAAGGGCACCGCGGCGAGGCGGAAGCCGAGACCCGCCACCACTAAAACGATGCCGACGAGTGCTAACGGTGACAAATTGCCAGACCGAGATGCATTCGAAAGTGTCTCGGTAATCAACGGGAGGTTGATGGTACCCGTCAGCCCGTACAGGTAGCTGAAGCCGAAGAGGAGCACGGCCGAGGAAAACAGGCTGAGCAAGAAGTACTTCAGCGCCGCTTCTTGACCGGCCTTGGACTTCGTCGGTAAGTAGAGCAACACGTAGGTCGGGATGCTAATCATTTCGAGTGCGAGAAAGACCGAGAGCAGATCGTTGGCCCGTGCGACCAGTGATAACCCGCCAAGCACAACCAGCAGGCAGCCGAAGTATACGGGGGCTGTCTCACGGCTGGAATCCGACAGGCCGAGGAGAACGTAAATCGCACCGGCGGCCAGAGTCAACCAGCGGATGAACATGGCCACGCCGGTCGGGTCGATGGCGGCAATGTATCGGTCGGACGCCGAGAACTGTGGCTCGGGAACGAGGAAATTCACGGCCGTCGCGGCCCCGATGGCAGCGAGAGCGAGGAGCCCGCTGAGCAAACGATTCGAGCGAAATGCGGCCAGGAAGAACAGGGCGCAAGCCGATCCGACCAAGATCAATTCCGGCCCTAGGAACCGGATCGACAGCGAGATTTGCTCGAAGAGTGTTTGGATGGAAAGCGGATTCACTGCGTCGATCCTTCGGGACAGAAACGGGGGCGGCCAAACACTAGCGACTCAACGATTTTTCGGTTTCCAAGCGGGCGCGGGCTTCATCGGTTTGCCGGACGATCACGCTCACATCGGAGCGCATCGAAAGAATCACAGGCTGCGGAAAAATACCTAAAATCAGGCACAATATCGCGGGCAAGCCGAAGGCGACCCACTCGTGGGGTTGCATGTCTCGTGGCGGAACTGCCGTCGGTTGTGGGGGCAACAACAGTGGGCCGAAGAACACTTTTCGGAGCATGGTCATCGTGTACCACGCCGAAAGGAAGATCCCCGATGCCGCAGCAACGCCGAACCCGTAGCCGACAGCTTTGGTGGTTTCCGGTGTGAACAATGCGGAGATCAACAGCATCTCGCTGATGAAGTTATTCAGCCCTGGCAAGCCGACGCTCGCAAGGCAGATCACGAACATCCAGAAGGCGTATTTTGGGTAGCGGGCTATCAAGCCGCCGTATTGGTTCATGTCGGTCGTACGGTAACGTTCGGCGAGGAAGCCAATCAACGCGAACATGGTCCCGGCGGTCAATCCGTGGTTCACCATGTGCAGGGCCGCACCAGTCAACCCCTCGGCGGTCAACGTGAACGTGCCGAGCACGAGTAAACCTAGGTGAGAAATGCTACTGTAGGCCGCCAGCATTTTCAGATCGCGTTGAGCGTAGGCACAGAACGCGGCGTAAACGATTCCGAGCGCCCCGAGGAATCCGAATACCGGCAATCCCTGTTGCACGGCCATGTCCGGGCAGAGCGGGATCACGATGCGAATTAACCCGAGTGTGCCGAGCTTGGCCAGCACCCCCGTGAAGAGCAGCGTGATGGCGACGGGCGCTTCGCTGTAGGTCGCGGGCAACCACGTGTGAAACGGTACCAACGGCACTTTCACCACGAAGCCCGCGATGAGTGCGAAGAACAGCCAGTATTGCAGCGATTTGTACTCGTCGCGATCCGCCTTGATGGTTTGATACTCGAGATCGGCCCGTTTCAATTCGGCTTCGGCCTGCCGGACGACTTTGGGATCTTTTCCGGCCGCTTGCTCGAATGCCGTCGACGCCTCGGCACGGGTCAGTGTCGCCCGGTTCACTTTCTCGGCGTGCGTGCGATTCCAAGTCGAAACGTTTTGCATCAGCTTGCTGATGGAAAATGTCACCGGGCCTGACTTCGGGAAGAGGATCTGTCCTTTGGAGTTGGCCAAGATCATGTATTGGTGCTTGCTGGGCGAATTCGGCGAGACCGGTGTCGGGTTCGTGAGCACGATTCCGAAGATCCCCACGAGTGTGAACAGACTGCCGAGGAGCGTGTAGAGGAAGAACTTGCGTGCGGCATCACGCCGGCCTCCGCCCGTGCCCCAACAGCCAATCAGGAAGAACGCCGGGATGAGCGTGAGTTCGAAAAAGATGTAAAAGAGCACGATGTCGAACGACAGAAACGCACCGATGATCGCCGCTTGGAGCAGGAAGAGCCAAGCGTAATACCCGCCGGCACGCTCGCGGATCGAACCTTGCGACACGAGCACGGCGATGTAAGTCATCACACTCGCCAGGACGACCAGCCAAATATTCAAGCCGTCGATCCCGACGAAGAATTGAATCGCGGAAGGCGGCAATTCGGACGGCCCATTCGCCACGGCGAATAGGTTCCAGGTGGTTTCGTAGCTACCCGAATCGAGAGACGGATCGCCGGGCACGAAGATCGGTTGGAACTCGCGGGGTGCTTTGATCGCTTTGGTTTCGAGGCCGACGCGATCCATCAACACGAAGACGGATGGCACCGCGAGCGCCACAGTCATGCCCAGGTGCAGCAGTGCCGCCAGCGACGCCACTCGGCGGGCGACCCGGTAGCCCGACAGTCCTGCGATGGCGACGAGCGCCGCGAAGGCCACGGGTGCAAAGAGCACTCCGAGAACGAGCAGTCGAATCGTTTCGATATTGAACATAATGGCGGCAAATCAGCGTGCGGAGCGGAACACGACGACGGTGAGGAACACCGCCAGCCCGAGGACCATCCCCAAGGCGTAGAACTGCACGAGGCCGTTGTGCAGAGGCCGCAACAACGCCGAGATCAAACGGGGCAAATACGTGATCAACCGCGTGATCGCATCGAGGAAACCGTCGAACTGCCGGCCGGTGGTCGCCAACATTTCGGCGGGCTTCACCAGCGCGATGCCGTAAGTCTCGTCGACGTACAGTTTGTTCAGCGAAAGCGAGTACAGCCCCTTCAACGCGGGCGGCACTTTCTCCGGGCCACCCCGACGGTACAGTGCGGCCGCACCGCCAATACCGACGATCACAGCGAGGGTACTGAGACCGGCGACGAGCCAACTGAACTCGTGCGGCTTCTCGATCATGTTCGAATGGGCCAAGTAACCCGCGTGCGCTTCGGCGATCGATGGCGAGCGTTCCAGAAAATGTTCAAGCCAATGCGTCAGCGGATCGACGAGGGCACCCGCGAACAACGCCCCCACGGCCAGAACGACCAATGGCACCAACATGATTGCCGGGGATTCATGGGCGTGGCCATGGGCTTCGGTCGGCGTGCGCTCCGTGCCCCAGAAGGTCAAGAAGTAAGCCCGGAACGTGTAAAACGCCGTGAGGCAGGCCGTCGCCAGCGCGACCGCGAAGAGACCGAAGTAGACCGTGTGGTACTTAGCGTGCGATTCGCCCGCTTCGAGCAACCCGTGCAGGATTTGATCCTTACTCCAGAAGCCGGACAGCAGAGGGACGCCCGCGAGAGCAGCCGAGCCGATTAGGAATGTCGCGTGTGTCCAGGGCATGAGTTTGCGCAGGCCGCCGAACTTCCGCATGTCGATCACGTTGCCCATGGCGTGCATCACCGAACCCGACCCGAGGAAGAGCAACGCTTTGAAGAAGGCGTGGGTGAACAGGTGGAACATCGCTGCCACCACGGCGATCTTCGGAGAGATCACGCCGTTGCAGCCGAGGGCGAGGAACATGAATCCGAGTTGGCTGACGGTCGAATAGGCGAGGACTCGTTTCAAATCATTTTGCGCTAATGCCAAGAACCCGGCGAAGAGTGCCGTTGCCCCGCCAATGCAAGCCACGATCAACCCGGCTTCGGGGGAGAGTACGAACAGAGGGGCACAGCGGGCCAAGAGAAACACGCCGGCCGTCACCATGGTGGCCGCGTGAATCAATGCGGAGACCGGCGTCGGCCCTTCCATCGCATCCGGGAGCCAAACGTAAAGTGGCAATTGCGCCGACTTGCCAATGGCACCGCAGAACAGCAACAAACAGATCGTCGTGATCATCCCCGATGCCGGTGGATACTTTGCGATGTGGGCGAAGATGGCATCGAAGTTCGTTTCGTAGCCCCCGACTTGCCAGAGCAAAAAGACACCCAGCACCAGCCCGACATCGCCGAGGCGAGTGACGAGGAACGCTTTGCGAGCCGCCGCTGCCGCGGAGGGTTTCGCGTAGTAATAACCGACGAGCAAATAGCTGCAGAGGCCGACGCCTTCCCACCCCGCGAGGAGCATGAAGAAGTTATTCGACATCACCAATAAACACATCGCGAAGACGAACAGGCTCATGATCGAGAAGTAGCGGGCGTACCCGGGATCGCCGTGCATGTACCCGGCCGAGAAGACCGCGATGAACGTGGCGATGAACGTCACGGTGGCGAGCATGATCAGCGACAACGGATCGAGCAGGAACGCGAAGTTCACGTTAATCCGGCCGACGGAAAACCAGGTTCCGAGATCGGCGGAGATCGCTAACGAGTCGTGCCCTTCGGCGACGCCGGCCAACACGATGGCCGAGATCACGGATGCCGAAGCGAACGAGAGAATCGCGGGCAAGTGGGCGAATCGGCCGAGTCGGACGCAAGCGAGTAAACCCGCGAGAATCGCCCCGACGAGCGGAAGCACTGCGGCGATCAAGGCCATGCCAATCGGGCTGGACAGATCAAGCACGGGAAGGCTCCTCCGATTTCGGGCCGACACCGGGTCTCCGCCCAGCGACCGGGAGGACTGGATGGGCATCGGGAATGTAAATCGGCAGCGGCTCGACGTCGACCACGGGAGGAATGCCTTGTTCGTGGATAGTTTGCCAGAGGCCGGAGTCGAGGCTCCGACCACGGCGGTAGAGCATGAGGAACAGTGCCAAGGCGAGGCCCGCTTCGCAGGCGGCCACGGTGATGATGAACAAGCCGAACACTTGCCCGTTCAAGCTGCCATGAATGCGTCCGAATGCTAGGAAGTTCAACACCACGCCTTGCAACATGAGTTCGGCACAGAGGAACAGCGTGATGAGATTGCGCCGGGTGAGGAAGCCGACCAACCCCAGCCCGAACAGCACCGCACCGACGACGAGGAAATGCGACAGGGAGATCATACGGCCACTCCCTTTTTGCGACCGGCGATGGCCACCGCGCCGATCGTCGCCACGAGCAGCAGCGTGCCCGCCATTTCGACCGCCAATAAATGTTCGGAGTAGAGCAGCAAGCCAATGTTGCTGACGTTGCGCGCCGGCAATTGGCCCTGGCCCGAATAGACCGTCACTTCGTCACGCAGCTTCTGCAACGATCGCTTGTCGGCGGCATCCGCGCCGGAAAGTAAGTGGCCTTCGAGGTCGTGGTTCGTCTTCTGCAATTGCAGCGTTTGTTTCGTGAAGGCGAGTAAGCGAGGGTCGTGGGTCATCGGTTTCTTCGGGTCGCCGATCAACGGGCGGAGACGGTCGAGAACCGATTGGCGTTGTCCACTGGCGCCGTCGCCACCGATCATTTCTGCGAGCTTGTCGTGGGCGCTCTTAGCGCCCTCCGCTGCGGCTTTGGCATCGTCGTTGGCCAGTGCTGTGTCGAGTTCGATCCGGACTTCGCGGAGCGACGAACGATCTTGGGACGTCAACAACGCTGCGGGCAGGGCAAACTCGGTCGACTCTTCCGTGATGCTCGCGGCTTCGACCGGCTTCGCTTGCAACAAGGCGAACAAAATCAAGCCGATGAACGCAAACCCCGCCAAACTGCCGAGCAGCGGCTCACGCGAGCGATCGTTCTCGTTCGATGCCCCTTTGACGTTCGAGAGCATCAAGACGAACAGGAACGTCACGATGATCGCCCCGGCGTAAATGATGATCGTGGCCGCCATCAGGAAGGGTGCTGCCAACAGTAGGAACAATCCGCAACTGCTGAGGATCACGAAGGCGAAAGCAATGGCCCCCCGTGCCGGATTCCGCTGCACCACTTGCAATGTGCCAAAGGCGATGGCCCCGGTCGAGAAGAGCCAAAATAAGATGTCGGGAACGAGTTCGCCGATGGGTTTGCCGAACGTCTGGACGACGAACAGCCCCAAAATCGCCGCCGCGGCGATCAGCAAGAAGAGTCCGCTGGCAATGGAACGCCGTTTCGGTTTGGGGAGCAGTAAGTAGGTACCGAGCGCCCCGAGAACGAGCGCGAACGCCAGTTGCAGTTTGGGGTTGGAAAGTTCGGGGGGCATCAGGGGGCCATGCGGTTGAGAAAAACGAACTCGCTCAGTCTAGGAACATTCCCCGCAGAGTCACAGAAGTCACCGAGAAGATCGAAAACAACGATCTCACTCGCAAGAAATCTGCGTTATCCGTTCACCGGGCGTTCTGACGCTGGGCCGAGCGCGCCCGAGCGACTCCGCACCGGGTCGGTACCCGCTTTGGTGGTGATGTCGAAGACGCTGAGCAACTTTTCTTTGTCGAAGATCAACTGTTCGCGGCTCAGACCCGTGAGGTCGTACAGCGTCGTGAGTTCGATGGCATCCACGGGGCAGGCTTCTTCGCACATGCCGCAGTAAATGCAGCGGAGTTCGTCGATCACGAACGTCTCGGGGTACTTCTCGCGATCCTTCCAACTGGCCGGCGCCGGCGCCGCCACAATGTCGATGCAATGCGCCGGGCAAGCCGTGGCACACATGTAGCAAGCCACGCATTTCACGCGGTCTTGATCATCGCGGTTCAAGCGGTGAACGCCCCGGTAGTTCGGTGGCAGGGTCGGCTCTTGTTCCGGGTACGATTCCGTACGCTTTTTGCTAAAAATATGGCTGACGGTCGTCTTCAACCCGTCGTACACGATGGGCAAATAGAGCTGTCCGAGGAAGCCGAGTTTCGGCGCTTCCACCCACTTGATATCCGATTCGGCGATTGGCATGACTCAAGATCCTTCATCACGTGTACGTTGGGTTCGATCTACCGGGCCATCACACGCGGCAACATGACTGCGGGTACTTTGCGACGCGGGGCGTTATCCGGGGCAATTTTGTAAAACGCGGCGATGGCCCCGACAGCGACAAACAAACCGACTGAGATTCCTGTGAGCACGAACATCGGCAATCCGAATTGGCGGACGATCATGGCGGCGAGGAGGTGCACCAGCGACAACGGAATCAAGATTTTCCAAGCCAGCGCCATGAGTTGATCGAAGCGGAAGCGGGGGATCGTCCAACGGATGACGATGTAAAGCAGCAAGAAGCCGAGCATCTTCGCCCCGAGAATGCTCGCTTTGAGAACCGCGGCCGCGATCGGATCGGTGAACGAATCTTCGAGGCCGAAGAGACTCCAGCCGCCCCAGAATACGATGCTCATGAGGAAGCTCGTCGTGATCATGTGCGTGTATTCGCCGAGCATAAACATCCCGAATTTCAGGCTGCCGTATTCGGTGAGGTAGCCGCCGACGAGTTCTTGTTCCGCTTCGGGCAAGTCGAAAGGCAAGCGGTTGCACTCGGCGTAAACGCTGACCATGAACATCAGGAACGCCAGCGGTTGGAACAACAGGAACCAACCGTTCTGCTTCTGCCAGGCGATGATCGTTTCGAGGTTCAACGAGCCGGCGAATAGCACGACACCGACGATGCTCATCCCGAGCGGAATTTCGTAACTGATGATTTGAGCCGATGACCGCAGCGAGCCGAGCAACGAATATTTGTTGTCGGACGACCAACCACCGAGGATCACCCCGTAGATGGCCAAACTTCCGAGTGCGAATACGTACACGATGCCGATGTCGAGACCTGGAGCAATCACCCCTTGGAATTGGTCCCGGTAGCTGCCCTGGACGCGGTCGTACTCTTGCACACTCTTGGAATAGTCTGGCGTCTTTCCGTCGGCAGCCATTTCCACAGCGACGGGTTTCGGTGGCGGTGTGGTTCCCCCCCACGGCACCACAGCCAGTGCCATCAGTGCGATGGCCATCGCCGCGGCGGGGGCGAGCAGGTAAAACACTTTGTCCACGTGCGACGGGATCGGCGATTCTTTCAAGAAGAATTTACCACCGTCGGCGAGAGGCTGCAGCAACCCGAATGGCCCGACGCGGTTCGGCCCGACACGATCTTGAATCCACGCGGAGACTTTGCGTTCTGCCAATGTGGCGTAGCCGACGAGACTCATCACAATTAGCACGAGTCCACCGATGATGATGGCCGTGGTGAGCAGATCGAATTCCGGCATCGCGTCCCTTTATCCCAGTTTCGTCGTTCCGAATCAGACCGTGGCGAGCTCCAAGCGGCTACCGGTTTTTGCCGGAGCCACAACATCCAATGAAGCATATTGTGGCAACTCTTTGGCCAAATCCTTGCGAACGGCCGCAACCGTGGCGAGACCTTTCTTACCGGCGAGGTCGTAGCCGAGTTGCAACTCGCTGCGGACTTCCACGGGTGCCTTGATCGACTTCACGAAGGATTGAGCCAAACCCGGATGGTTCACAAACGTGCCATCCTTTTCGAAGGCGGTCGTGGCGGGCAGAATCGTCGTCGCGGATTTCGTGAGTTTCGAGTGAAACAGATCTTGAACAACCAGCAGTTTGGGAGCTGTCCAGTTGTCTGGAATGGCCTCGTTCACGGCGTCCGGATTCGGGTAACCACCGGTGAACCACAGGGCATCCATCGGTTGATTCAGCACGGCGGCGAAGCTGATCACTTCACCTTGTAGCTTTTGAAGTACCGATTCGACACCTCGGCGGTTCGGACATTTCTCAGCATGGATTGTGAACTTCGTCGGCGTGATCGCCCGCCCTTTGACGTCCTTCGGATACAAATCGTCGGCACCCACCACGGGCACCGGGCCGAGTACCAAACGTAT
>JAYSYJ010000169.1:0-40790 GCA_043727675.1 Fimbriiglobus sp. | reverse complement strand
CGCGCTCGACATTCGTCTCGCGGCTAAATAATTCTGAAAGCCTGCGCTTCCGTCCATCTGAATCAGGATGTACCGGGAAGCACAGGCTTTTTTTCGTTTCAACGTGAGAGACGCCCATGACGGAGAAAGAATACATCGAAAGTGGGAGTGTCAGTGACTTGATCGGACATCTTTCCACGACGCGCCAGTCCGTGCGAAAGGGACGATTGTTTTCCATTGCCTGCATACAAGAAATCCGCCACTTAATTGCGGACTGTCGGACTGCCGAGGCATTTCGATACGCTCTCGAAAAAGTCGATCTCAAATCGTTCCGTCGACTTCCCGGATTAGTACGTGCCGCGGAGCTTGCAAATGCCGCTGCAGAGGAGGCCGAGTTCGCCTCTCGGAATCTCGAAACCCCTCCTATTGAAATGATGCAAGTGGATATCCGAGTGTATTCGGCACATGCCGTCGGCACACTATTAGATAAGCGATTAGGCACACTTTCAGCAAATTTGATTGTAATTTTTTGCGAGAGAGTTTTGCACTGCGAATCCTTCCTCGCAGCTCAGCCGCCTGACTGGTTGCAGAGTCCGAAAAGAGAATCCCAACAACTCGCGTTTCTTCGCGACATCTTCGGCAACCCTTTCCAGCCGGTCACCTTCGAACCCGCATGGCGTACACCGGAATCTATCAATATCGCCGGACGGATGTACGACTCGCGCGATTTCTCCGCGATGCCGATCCTCGCCGATGCTCTCGAAGAAGGTGGCTGCACGAACTCGAATGTCCTCCTGCACTGTCGGGAACCCGGCGCCCACGTTCGTGGCTGCTGGGTCGTCGATCTGGTGCTGGGGAAGTCATGATTTCCGCCGGCGAAGCTGATAAACTAGAAGTGTCCGAGCAAGCGAGGTCGTTTCCATGTCCACCGCCACTTTAACGTCACCTCCCCGAACGGCCGTGCCCGTTTCGAAGCCTCCGGCTGTCCGACTTTGGACCGTGGAGGAATTCCATCGATTGGGGGAACTAGGAATTTTCGAAGGACGTCGGGCGATGCTCATTCACGGGTCGATCCTAGAGGAAGGCCCTATGAATCCGCCGCACGCCATCGCCATCGAGTTGGTCGCGGATGCTCTCCGTTCGGTCTTCGGCAGCGGCTGGCGGATGCGGATTCAGATGCCCATGTTGTTGGGGAGGGAGATCGATCCCCAGCCCGACTTCGCGTTTGTTCGCGGTTCCGCCCGCGGCAGCATTTACCACCCGACGACAGCGGCGTTGATCGTGGAAGTTTCGGATACGTCGCTGAAGTACGACACGACCGAAAAAGCCACGCTCTACGCCACCGCGGCAATCGTGGAATACTGGGTGCTCGACTTGAACGGCAGGCAGCTGCTCGTGTACCGCGAACCGCTTGACGGTGCCTACACGACAGCTTTTGCGGTGCCGGCCGAAGGCACCATTGTTCCGGTGGCCGTGCCCGATGTTTCGATCAAGGTTGCGGACTTGCTCCCGTGATTTTCGCCGCTTCGACGACGGCGGTTTCGGAGATGTTCACCCCCTGAGCCGTCAAATATTCGATGTCGCCGGTCGAGACGTCGTACATGGCGCCCATCACGGCGATTTTCCCTTCGTACACTAACCGCCGTAATGTCTGGCTCTCGTTCAAAATCTTATCCACGACGTTGGAGACGTTGCGTTTGGCGACGGCATCGACGGTGGCGATTTTGTCATCGGGGGTGGCACCGTGCCAATTCTTGCAGGTGTCGACGTCGATGGCCGGGCGGATCTCGTCCACGATGAACGAGATGTGCTCGCCACCGGCTGAATGGTCGATCGGTTCTGCGGTGCAAGCTCGAGCCACGGCGGCGGTGACCGCGCCGCAACGGGTGTGTCCGAGGACGATGATCAACTTCGCACCGGCCACCGCGCAACTGTATTCGATACTCCCGAGCACTTTGCGACTGATCACGTTGCCGGCGATCCGCACGCTGAAAATATCGCCCACGCCGAGATCGAAGAGGAGTTCCGTCGACGTCCGCGAATCGATGCACGCCAGGACGACCGCCAGCGGGTGTTGCCCCTTCGCCGTGGCGATCAACTGGCGATTGTAGTCCCGTGTCAGGCGGCGGTTGGTGCGGGTGCGCTCGTGGCCTTCCCGGAGCAGTTGCAAAATTTGGAGCGGCGTGAGGGCGTCTTGAAGTTCCCGTGTCGAGTAGTCGACGAACTGGGTTCGATCCGGGAGTTGTTTGTATTCGTGGAAGCCGAGCAAACTGACTTCGATCCCCCGTGTCGGGGCGATCTGATCTTTGAAATTAAGAATCAGTCCGAGTATGTCCGGGTCGATGTAATCGGTTTCTTGAGCATCGAGCAGAACGTGTCCGCCGGGGGGTATCCCTTGCAGAGCGTGTTCCAGCGCGGCGCGGTTCAGAAAGCTCACTTGGTTCGCCAGTTCGATCCGGATGACCTCGCCGCCAATGTGCTTCTCCACGACTTTACGGATCGGTCGACGAGCGTTACTGCGCAGGACGTTGGCGAGGGCGATCGCTAAGCCGATGAGGACGCCGATGAGAAGATCGGTGAAGACGATGGCGAGGAGCGTGACGATGAACGGCACGAATTGATACTTGCCCGCCTTCCACATTTGCTTCATGAGCTTGTAGCTGGCCAGCTTCAAACCGGTCATGAACAAGATCGCCGCGAGGCACGATTCCGGAATGAGATTCAACCACGTCGGCAAGAGGGCCACACTGCCGAGAAGGAGAATGCCGTGAAAGATGGCCGAGAATTTGGTGTGGTTGCCCGCTTGGATGTTCACGGAGCTCCGCACAATCACGGATGTGATTGGCAGGCCGCCGATCATGCCGGAGACGACATTGCCGACACCTTGGGCCAGCAGTTCCCGGCTCGGTGGCGACAACCGTTGCCGCGGGTCGAGCTTATCGACCGCTTCCAAGTTCAAAAGCGTTTCGAGGGAGGCCACGGCGGCGATGGTGAACGCGGCGACGTAGACTTTGGTGTTGGCGAGTTGAGTGAAGTCCGGGAACTTCAGAAATCCGAAGAACTCCGCGGCGCCGGCGGCAATCGGTACATCCACGAGCTGTTTCGGCCCGATGCTCCAGTCGCCTCCCCACGAACGGAAGACCAGATTGGCCCCGACGCCGAACAAGACGATCACGAGAGGTGCGGGCACCGGCGAGTTCTTCAAGAACTTCCAGCGACTCCAAAGTATCAACAGCGCTATCGAACTGAAGCCGACGACGGCCGGCCCGAGTTTCGCTTCATCGACGAGTTGGAACAGCTCACCGAAGGTGCTGCGGTCGTCGGGTTGATCGAACGCCATGTCACCGGATGGGTCTTGATCGTCGCCGACCAAGTGCGGGATCTGTTTCAACACGAGGATGACACCGATGGCGGCGAGTAGCCCGTTGATGACACTACTGGGGATGAACGCCGCGAGGAAGCCCGCACGGGCTAAGCCGAGCGCGATTTGAATCATCCCTGCCAAAACCACGGCGAGTAAGAAGATCGGATATTCTTTCAGGATGAGGAGCTGTGCGGCGACGATCGCCGTGAGACCGGCGGCGGGGCCGCTGACACTGGTTTGCGATCCGCTCAGCACCGCGACGACGATACCGCCCACGACCCCGGCGATCAGGCCCGCAAAAGGATCCGCCTTCGACGCCAACGCCACCCCCAAGCAGAGGGGGAGCGCGACGAGGAATACCACCAGCCCCGCTTTGATATCGGCGAACACCGACTCGACAGAAATTTTCTCGGCCATGGGACAACCTCGAATCCGCACGCAATGAGACAAAATTAAGTTAGCGAGAGTGGGTGAAGCTTCGACCCGGGTCTTCGGGTTTGCTAACCTGTAGGTATGATCCGTACCACATTGCTGCTTTTGTTGCTCTCCGCATGCCCATTGTCGGCACAGTCGCCCGGCGCGATGGCCCGTTTGCGCGGCGAGACCGAATCGGCCAACACCCGCAAGCGTCTCGCGGAAGCGCAGCAGAAATTGCAAGCGGGTCAAGCCACCGAAGCGGCCGATGAATTGCAGCGGATTCTCGACGAATCGGGCGACGACTTGGTGTTGGTGCAGAACAACCACTTCCAACCCGCCCGCCGCTTGGTGCAGCAGTACTTAGCCGCATTGCCTCCGGACACATTGAAAGCATTCCAGAACCGCCTCGACGAACCGGCGAAGAAACTTTTGGAGGCGGGCCGGCGCGACCGCGACCCGGCCCCGCTTCGGCAACTTTTGAACCGGTATTTCATCAGCCGACCGGCCGAGGAGGCGATCTTACTGCTCGGTGAGTTGCTCTTCGAACGCGGTGATTTCCGCGCGGCCGAACAGATCTGGCGACTGCTCGTGCCCGCGGCTGACCCGATGGAATTGTTCTATCCGAACCCGAAGTCGGATGCCGCTTCTTTGAAGGCCAAGCTCGTGTTGACGGCGATTTTTGCAGGTGATCTCGATCGGGCCAAGGCCGAGTTGGCGGTCTTCTCGAAGGAGTACCCTAAAGCCTCGGGCAGACTTGCGGGGACGGACGGACTCTTCGCCCCAACGCTGGCCAACTTGCTGGCGAACCCGCCCGTGATTCGCGACGGACGGGGCCGGAGCGGCTGGACGACCTTCGGTGGTAACCCGAACCGCGACGGGACAATTGCCGAGCCGACGCCCCGGGTGTATTCCAGCGCACCCACTTGGCGCACCGCGTTCCCACGTCAAGCTGGCGATAAGCCGTCGTACCGCCCCGCCTCGTTCCCGGCCTCGAAGACCTTGGCATTTCACCCGGTGGTCTTGGATGGTCTGGCCTACGTCGCGGAAGCGGGGCGGATCTTCTCATTCGATTTGAAAACCGGTGAAAGTCGGGTGGCGTTCGATTCGCGCGCACTCGACACATCACCCGTGTTGTCCGAGGCGGAATACGGCCTGCCGAATCTGCTGGACGCCGATTTCACCCTGACCATCCATGCGGGGCGACTCTACGCACGCCTCGGAAATGTGGCGTGTCCCACGAATATCGAAGCGATCAACGTGAAGTTGCCGAGCAGTCTTCTGGTCGTGCTGCAACCTCTCAAGTTGACGAATCCCCCGAAGAACGCACTCACCTTGAAAGCGACCGCGACGCTTGCCCCGCCGGTCGGCAAGCCGGGCAAAGTCGTTTGGGAAGGGGCACCGCTTCTGGTCGACGGCAAACTGTTTGCCGCCTGCACGCGCATCGATGATCGGGGCCGCTGGGTGCATGCGGTGGCTTGCTACGATGACTCCGCCACGGGCAAACCGAACTGGGTCGTCGATGTGGCCGATACGGACGCCACGGTTCCGCGTTCGCGGCACGAAGTGCTCACGCTCGCCGGGGGGAACGTGATCTTGGCGCTCCCCCAAGGATTGGCCGTCGCGCTGGATCGCAACACGGGCAAAATAGTCTGGGCGTTCCGGAGTCCGCCGGCTGCTCGGGCACCGGTGAACGGGCCGCAGCAAGACCTCTGTCCCGCCGTTTACTCCGGGGGGCGACTCTTCTTCGCTCCGGCGGAAGGCGACAAGCTGTTCGCGCTCGATGCGGAGAGCGGCCGCCCGGTGTGGGAAGCCGGGCCAATGCAAGTGGAACAAATCGTCGGCGCGACGCAGAACCGGGTGATCGTGACCGTGGCCGGCCCGCAGAAAGGGATCCGTGCTTACGATATCGCCACGGGGTCGGCTCAAGAACCGCGCGGCTGGCGCAACCACGATGACCCGTTCTTGGCGAGCTACGGTCGCGGTCTGTTGACGGCGGATGCCGTGCTCTGGCCGACGAAGGAAAAGCTTTATACGCTCTCACTGATTGATGGCAGCGTGATCGGGCAGCCATTGGCCAACCCGCACGGAAACTTAGCGTATGCGAATGGTGTGCTGCTCGTGGCCACCCCGACGGAACTCTGGGGGTACGTCGTTGAACCGAACGATTCGACCGCCGCGATTCCATCGCAAACACTGGCCCCGGTGGGCACGGTTCCACCGTATCAAACGCGGGTGCGAACCGTGCCGGCGCCGGAACTGTGGGACTGGCCGCGTGCCACGGTCTCACTCGGTGCAGCACGCGAATTGACCCCCGGCAGTTGGCCGATTCAGCAGTTGACCCCGGATGGCAAGACGATCCTCGTCTGCGATGGTTCCGCCATCTGGGCTTGGCCCGCCGACTTGAGCAAGCCACTCTGGAAAGCAGAGTTGAAAACACCGGCCAAACTGCTGCACGCCACGTTCGACGACGGTTATTGGATTGCTTCGGGAAGCTCGTCCATCACCTCGGTGAAAGCCTCGGACGGTACGGTGCGCTGGCAGTTTGATCGTCCGAATTCCAACGACTTTTTCGAAGGCGGGTCGTTGGTTGGCTCGCGGTATGTGACCTGTTTCGGGCCGCGCTGCGTACTGGCCCTCGATCTCGCCACCGGTCGCCTCGCCTGGCTACGTGACTCGCTGGGCCAACCGCGCTACCGCGAATTCACAATCGAAAGTTCGCCGCGTTTCAATCCGATGCTCCTGGCCGTGGGCGATGTCGTGATCGTTCAAAAAGACGACGGCGAGCGCTGGACAATCAACGCCGACACGGGTCGGATCTTGCACCTGGCATCGACTTGTCCGACGCCGTGGACGACACCACCCGCCGTCACCCCGGATGGCTCGGTTCTCATCGCGGATGGTGCCGGGTCGGTGGTGGCGTTGGAACCGACGAGTAACTTGGCACTCTGGCGGTTCGAAGCCGGCGGCGAGACGAGTTTGAGTGGGGCTGCTCCGGAAGTCCGAAACTTTGGCGACGACGTGTTCGTATCGATCTCCAGAAACTACGGCCGGGAGCTGCTGCGCCTGGATGCGAAAACGGGGAACCGTGTTTGGAAAACCCCGGCGCTGATCCCCGGCGTTGGCACGACCCTCACGGATTTGCAAGCCGACACCGAACGCTTGTACTGGCCCCACTCGCGCGGTGTGGTTTGCGTCTCACGGAGTATCGGGAAAATCGTGTGGCGAGCCGATTGGCCCAGTGAAGGGCGCTGGCAGACCGTCGTCACCCGACAAGGGTTGATCGCCAGTCGAATGGCACCGCTCCCCGAAGAGCCACTGCCCGAGATATTCGAGCGCGTCGTCTCTCGATTGAAAGACTGGCCGTCACCGGGTCGTCTCTTGGGTTGGAGCGTCACGCTGATGCGTGCGGCGTTCGTAGGAACCGCCACGGTGCTCTTGCTCGACGCCACGACGGGAAAATTGGTGGGCCGAAGCGACGTGGCCGTCATCGGGCCGAGAGTTCAAATTCAACGGGCCGGATTGGCTGGTGTGCTACTGAGTACCGGAAGTGCCTATTCGGTGACGTCCGATCCATGAGGTGCTGGTGCTACGTTCCCGCATAGGCGAACCGGCAAGCGATGGTAACGGTGCCGAGGGCGCCCGCTTGGATGCGAACGACCTTCGCCAGCAATGCCCACGGTGCGAATTCGGGCACTGTTGGGAAGGTCACAAACACGTGCTCCATCGCTAAAACCCCTTCGAGAACGCAGGCGAATCCGGTTGCAGACACGTCGTTGCACCTCCCGGATATCGGAGCTTGCACCCCGAGTTCATCGTTGATGGGGAAGAGTTGAATCGGCAGCTCGGCCCGAAAGCGCGGGGCTTTGCGACGCTCGTTGGTGTTTTGCAGCGTCCGCCGGAATTGCTCGATCAAGAGGATCACCGCTTCGTCCGTTTTGCTACGGTCACCACCGCCCGTCGCACGACCGGTGACAGACACTTCCCCGGCGCTGGCTTGGTCGCCCGTCGGCAACTGCACCACCAATTCGACTCCTTTGACGGCGCCGGCGGTGGCCACATGGGCAGGTTTGATCACGTAGGTATCGGCGGTGTATTTCACCAAAGCGAGTCGGTGTTGACCCTTGAACGCAATCAGTTTCATGACGGCCAAGTCATTGGTCAACTTCACCGGGAATCGACTGGTCATGCGGCCGTCGGAAAGACGAATCACGAGACTTTCGGACTTCGGCGACGGCCATGACGCCACATCCTTCGCACCCGACGCCAATTGGATCGCGTTGGTCAGCCTCTCGGGACGCGGGATCTTTTTCTTCGAGGCCTCCCGGCCGTAGAGTTTGTCTACGCATTCGACCGCCCGGACTTCTTCGAGCGTGATCCCTCCGGTGATCGGGGGCTGGAGTGCGGCGAGAAATTCGGCGCAACTCGAAAAGCGATTCTCGGGTTTGGCCGCCATCGCCTTTTTGATGGTCGCCAGTTCGTACTCGGCGAAGAGATCCCGGTTGAAGCGGAATGCGAGCGCGCTGCGTTCCGGTCGATTCGCCCGCCGATCCGACGGTGCCCAGGCCCCGGACAACTCGAGAAAAATCAGCGCTAGAGAATACTGATCGCTGGCGATAACCGCTTGGCCGACGGCGGCTTCCGGAGCGGCGTACGCATCCGCGAGAACCCAATCGGAATCGCTCCGCGTTAGACGGAGCAACTCGCCGAGACCGAACAACGTCACGCCCCAATTGCGGCCTTTTTGGAGCAGAGTCGCTGGGGACAGCAACCCGTGCGCAAAGGTGTGCTTGGCGTGGAGCGCATCGAGCGAATTGGCCACCGGGGTGAGTAACGCTCGTACGTGGGTTCTCCGCGCATGGGTATCCTCCGGAACTTTCCACTTGGCGAACCATTCCTTCAAAGTCGTGTAACGCTCGGGAACCGCGAAACTCAGAGACCCCGCATGGGGCCGCAGTAGACACTGAAACACGGTGGTGGACGGATCCGCGAGCGTGGCGATGATCGGCTCGCAGAGGCCGGAATTCTCTTTTGGCAACTTCAGCAGGTGCATGAAGTGAAAATCGCCCACGGTATCGGATACGCGAACCACCCGGCCCCGCGGCGTCGATTGCCACTCGGCCACATATGTCCAACCGGGGTGCTGGATGTTGAATTCGAGTTCGTGCTCGTTCGGTTCCCGAGTTTCCGTCAGCGGGGTCGAGAGCGGAAGGAGACGCTGGGTGACGTCGAGATTCGAGGGTAGCGGCGGAACGGGCTTATGTGTTGGGAGTTGACGGGCCGTCGTCGTCATCGAAATGATCTTCGTTCCACTCGCCGAGTCTTCCCGGATGAGCGATTTGACGAAACTCAAGCAGCTCGAATAGCGCAGGGCCGGATCTTTCGAAAGGGCGCGGCGAACCGTTTCTTGATCTTTCACCGGCAACGGGGACACGTCCGGTTCGGCGGACGCGTGCTGGAGCAACAGTTGCCGGGCCGTGCGACCCGTATACGGGAAGACGCCCGTCAGCAATTCTTGGTAGACCAGAGCCAGCGGGTATTGATCCGAGCGGGCATCGACGCGGTCGAAGAGAATTTCCGGGGCGACGTATTTCGGAGTCAGCCCGCGACCGAGCTTCACCTCTTCGCCGCTCTGGCTTTTTTTATGGCGAGCCACCAACCCGTAATCGCCGACTTTCACATGTCCGCCGAGGATGAAAAGATTCGCCGGTTTCACGTCCAAGTGTTGCAATCCGTGTTGCAACCCGAGAACATCGAGCGCCTCGGCCGCATCCACCATGTACGACAGCAACTCGCTTCGGGGGATACCGACCAAGCCGCTGGCACGGCATTCGTCGTACCGGTTCTCGAGACTCCGATCGGCCAGTTCCATCACCATCACGAGTTCGCCCCCGCTCAACTCGACGCGCTCGAGCGTCAGTAGGAACGGGTGCCGGATACTCTTGATGCGTTCGAAGGCACCGTATTCTTGTTGGAGGGAACTCGGTTCCGTCGGATTCTGGTCGTCGATATCTTCGCGGACAAACTTGATGGCTTTGTGCAATCCGCCCGGTGCCAGACACTTCCAAACTTCGCCGAAGCCACCCATGCCGAGCGGCGCAATCAGTCGATAGCCGGGGAGCGGTTCGTCTCCTACGGCTCGGATATACGGTCGGTCGTGGGCCAAAGCTGACATTCGAAACGAAAACCATTACGCGAGTGGGCAACTCAGAGAAACTGTAGCTCATAATTTTGGCAAAGACTGACGGAAATTCGGACAACTCGACATGGTCTTGCGCCTGATTCGCGCCGTGTTAGTAACCATAAGATGAGCAAAGAATTCAAAGGAATTGATCGATCTCAGGCCGGTCGATGATGTTGCGCAAGTTGTCCGAGAATACGTCCGTAGTCGCCGGTACGATCAGAGACTTCGCCAGCTTTTTTCATCCGCCGGTTTGGCCAATTGACCAGATTCAAGTGATCCCCGGCCCAGATGTCTGTCCGTTCTCCCCAAGTGGCGGAGGCCACCGAAACGACACCGTCGTTAGGGCCTTCCACACGCCCTACAATCCGCGATGCCATCCGCCAGCCGGCGTTGAGCCAATCTTCTTCGCAAACGCCCGCCACGCTGTAATATCGCACGCCCGGCACGTCCGGTGTCAATTCGTTGAACTGCCGGCAGCTCTCGGTGGTCAACTCGAAGAACGCGTGATCGGGAATCCCCGCCCAACGCAACACCGGGCAGACGAACCGGGCCATCCGCGCAATGCCCCAGTCGGCGAAGGCGGTTCCACGGTGCGGCGTCCCCACAGTCGTGAGCGAAATCACTTGGGAATCCATCCCCAGACGCGAAATCAGGTAGCGGGCGTCGAGGCCGCCCTGGCTATGGCCAATCAGGTGGAAGGGTTGCGACCCGAGTTCCCGGAGTAGAATTGTCCGCAGTTCGAGGGCACGGGTACTCACGCTCGCCGTGGGGGTCACACGCGGACAAAGAATCCGGTTGCCACTCGCTTCGAGGAACGGCGGAATCCCCTGGAAATAGTGCTTCTGGCCACGGCGGCGCGGCGACAACCGGCTAAAACCACTCAAGCCGTGGACGAGCACAATCGGGGCGTTCAATCGAGGCGGGACGATCACTGCGGGAAAACCTCATTCCGTACGATGTTGGCAACCGCAGGCGTAGGTTCACACGCCGGCGAATGTCAACCCAAAGTCGTAAGCAATCTTAGTACCTTCTCAGGATCTACGCAATGAAACTTTCCGTCGCAGAAGTTGGGAAAACCCGCATCGGCTGGATTGGCACCGGCGTGATGGGCCGCTGGATGTGCCAGCACGCCATCCAAAAAGGTTACCCGGCCACGGTTTACAACCGAAGCCCCGAGAAAACCCAGCCGCTGGTGGAACTCGGGGCGAAATTGGCCCGCTCCCCGCAAGAAGTGGCCGAGAATAGCGACGTGGTCTTTGCCATCGTCGGTTTTCCACGGGATGTGCGCGAAGTGTTTCTCGGCCCGAACGGGGCACTGCGCGGGTGCCAAGCGGGGACGATCCTCGTGGATATGACCACCAGCGAGCCGAGCTTGGCCGTGGAAATCGCCGCGGCCGCCCAGGCCAAGGGTGTGCATTCCCTCGATGCCCCGGTCAGCGGTGGCGACGTGGGTGCCAAGAACGCGGCCCTTTCGATTATGATCGGGGGAGATGCGACCGTCGTTGCGGCCGTCACGCCGATCTTCGAAGCCATGGGGAAGACGATCGTGCATCAAGGTGGCCCCGGCGCTGGCCAGCACACCAAAATGGTCAACCAAATTCTGATTTCGTCGAACATGGTGGCGGTCTGCGAAGCGCTGCTGTACGGTCACAAAGCCGGGCTGAACTTGGAGATGGTTTTCAAGAGCGTCAGCGTCGGTGCGGCGGGCAGCAAAGCGCTGGACGTGCTCGGGCCGCGAATGTTGGCCCGCAATTTCGAGCCGGGGTTTTACGTCGAGCATTTCATCAAAGATATGGGCATCGCCCTCGCCGAAGCCGAGCGGATGCAACTGAGTCTGCCGGGCTTGGGACTCGCGAAGCAACTTTACGAAAGCGTCCGCGCCCAAGGGTACGGTCGCAAAGGAACCCAAGCGCTCCTGCTCGCCCTCGAAACGATGAACGGCGTGACACGGTGACCGGCACGGGCACTGGGTTCCTAAGCGAGTTTTTCGCGTCCGCATGTCCCCTTAGGGTTGTGCCGACTGCGCGGACTCTGCGGGCGGTTCGTATTGACCTCATTTCGGCCCTTTCTTAGATTACCTATTCGTAAGTAGCTCTTGCACCGAGGCGATTTGACCATGGCGACCGACACGGCGATGAAAACGGGTATCTGGGATCGCCTCGGCGACTCGTTCACGGGACTCGTCGAAGGCAGCCTCGGCTTTGTCGGCCGGCTCTTCGGTTCCGCCAACGACCGCGCCGTGAAAGCGGTGGGCTACGTCCGCCCCAAGAATTCCGTCGTCCACACCATTTTGTCGGGCAGCATTCTCGAACGAACCAACGCCCTCGAACCGCAGATGAAGGCGATCACCGACGACGAGTTGAAAGGCCTCAGCATCAAGTACCGGGATCGGTACCGAGCCGGGGAGACGCTCGAAGACCTCATGCCCGAAGCGTTCGCGGCCTGCCGGGAAGCCGGTCGTCGCACCAAAGGGATGCGGCATTACGACGTCCAGATTGTCGGGGGGGCGATCCTCCACGGCGGTAATATTTCCGAAATGGTGACGGGCGAAGGCAAGACCCTCGTGGCGACTCTGCCGGCGTATTTGAACGCCCTGACCGGCGAAGGCGTCCACGTCATCACGGTCAACGATTATCTCGCTCGCCGCGACTGCGAATGGATGCTGCCGATCTACAACGCTCTCGGCGTCAGTGCGGCGTTCATTCAAAGCGACCAAGAAGGCGAAGTCAAACGGCATGCCTACGAATGCGACATCACCTACGGCACCAGTAGCGAATTCGGGTTCGACTACCTCCGCGACAACATGAAGCCGGCCCGCTTCGACGACGACAAATACCAACCGTGGCAGCGTCAGTGCCAGCGGATTCCGTTGAACTACGCGATCATCGACGAAGTCGACAATATCCTCATCGACGAGGCCCGCACACCGTTGATTATTTCGGGGCCGGCCTTCACCGACATCCGCAACTACGAGCGCACCGACGACATCGCCCGCAAATTGACGGATCTCGAGCGCAAAGCGCGCCAACAGATGAAGGCCGACGGCAAGACCAACTTGCAGGGCACCGAGGGCGACGATCTGCCGGTACTCGTGCCGATTGACCCGACGCGGATCGATCCGCAGAATCCGCCGCCGAAGGGCGTCTACTTCGAGATCAAAGAGAAAGAGCGGAGCTGCCACCTCACCGACTTGGGGGTGCGCGAAGCGGAGAAGCTCGCCGGCGTGGAAAGCTTCTACACAGCCGGGAATATGGAGTGGCCGCACCTCATCGACAATGCGTTGCGGGCGCACCATATGTATCACATCGACCGCCATTACATGATTGCGGCCGACCCGCGTGAGAACAACCAACTCGGCATCATCATCATCGACGAGTTCACCGGACGGGCCATGTTCGGCCGGCAGTGGAGCGATGGCCTGCACCAGAGTGTGGAAGCCAAACACCGCAAGCAAGGTGTGCAGATCAAGCAGGAGACGCAGACGCTGGCCACGGTGACTTTGCAGAACTTCTTCCGCCTGTACAAGAAGCTCGCGGGGATGACCGGCACGGCCATGACGGAAGCGAACGAATTCTGGAAGATCTACAAGCTCGACGTGGTGGCGATCCCGACGAACATGCCACTGCTGCGCGTGAACTCGCCCGACCTGGTGTACAAGTCCGAAAAAGAAAAATGGGACGCGGTGTTGGAAGAGGTCGTGACCGTGGCCAAAACCGGCCGGCCGATTCTGATTGGTACCACCGATGTCGCCAAGAGCGAGCGGCTGTCCGTGATGCTCAAACGGCGCGGGGTGAAGCACGAATTGCTGAACGCGAAGCCGGAGAACGTGGCCCGGGAAGCCGAGATTGTCGCCCAAGCCGGGCGTTTGCAAGCCGTGACCATTTCGACAAACATGGCCGGGCGCGGCACCGACATCATCCTCGGGGGCAACGCGGAGACGCTCGCCTGGGCACGGTTGAAACAAGTGAAGGACTCCGACGGGCGGGCCATGTTCCCGACGCGACTCGAGGTGCCCAACGACATCTGGACCAAGACCATCGAAGAGATCGAAAGCAAGGAGCAGATGAAAGCCGAGGGGCGTAAAGTCGCCGAAATGGGCGGCTTGCACATCGTCGGCACCGAACGCCACGAAAGTCGGCGGATCGATAACCAACTCCGGGGCCGAGCCGGGCGTCAAGGAGACCCTGGCAGCAGCCGATTCTTCTTGAGTCTCGAAGATGAACTCATGCGGCTCTTCGGTGGCGAACGCCTGCGCCGCCTGATGAACAGTTCGTGGATCGGGATGAAGGACGGCGAAGCCCTCGAATCCGGGTTGTTGTCCAAACAGATCGAAAAGGCTCAGCGCCGCGTGGAAGAATATCACTTCGAGCAGCGCAAAAACCTCCTCGAATACGACGAGGTGATGGACTACCAACGCAAGCGGACCTACGGTTCGCGGCAGGGGATTCTCGACGGGGAAAACCCGCGCCGGGCGATCCTCGAAATGATCGACGAACAAATCGAGAGCGCCGTGGTGCGTTACGGCGACGAAAAATACGGGGCGGCCAGTTTTGCGCAGTACGCCAGCGGCGTGCTCAATGTCGAGTTCAGCGCGGCCGACTTCCGCGGGGTGACCTACGACGAAGCCGTGCTGGTCGCACAAGAGCGGGCCTCGCAGTACGCCCCGACATTCATCGGCGAATCGATGGATGAAAGCCTGAACGCGAATGAAGATCCGAAAGATTGGAAGTGGATCGAATTCACCAGGGCGTTGAGTGCCCGCTACGGTTTGCAAATGACCGACGCGGAGTTGAAGGCGATCCCGCGCCAAGAGATGGCCGAGCGGCTCATCGCCGACGCGGAACGCTCCATCGCCGGGGTCGACCTTAGCGCCGGCCAGCGGTTCCTCGAACGCAACTATGGCCCGGAGTCGCTGGCCGATTGGGCACGCCAGAAATTCAGCCTGCGGGTCGCCCTCGACGAACTGGCGGATCGGGAACCGAACGAAATCTTGGCGATTCTCAAGCGGAAAGTTCGTGAAAACTACCGCACGAAGGACGTGGAGTTCCCCGTGCAAGTCGGTTTGGCCGCGTACCTGCCCGAGAAAGCCCGCCCGGATCGCCGGCCGGATCGCGAAGCCCTCTTCCGCTGGTCGATCACCCGCTTCGCCGGTTCGAACGGTGTTTCCGAAGAAGTCGTGCGGACCGAACCGCGTGCCAAAATCAAAGAGTTGCTCTCGACCGCGAGCGCGTCGTTGCTTCCCGCCGCGGACTACCCCGAGATCGAAGCCAAGGTTCAAGATGCTCTGCGGGGCACGAAAAAGTCCGAAGCGGACGACGCCAAGGAATTGGTCGAATGGTGCCGGAGCGACTTGCGACTCGAACTCGAAGCCGCGAAAATCACCGGCATCTCGGCGCTCGAAGTGTTGCACGTCGTGCTGAACGCCTACGACATGAAGTACCGCCCCGAAATGCACCAGACCGAACGCAGCTTGGTGCTCGAGCAACTCGATTCGTCGTGGAAGGCGCACTTGCTGACGATGGATCACCTCCGCAGCGTCGTCGGGCTTGCCAGTTACGGTCAAGAAGATCCGAAGATCGTCTACAAGCGCGAAGGGATGAAGCTGTTCGACGACATGTGGGTGGGCGTCCGGGATCGCGTCTCGGAGTCGGTCTTCCGCATGGAAGACGTCGGCGAAGAGGAAGTCGAGATGGCCATGTGGGCCGGGCAAATGTCGCGGCAAGCGCAGGCCCAATCGGCGCTGACGGCCCGCGCGGCCCAAGTGGCCACTCAGCAAGAGAGCCAGCAGTCGACCAACGCCGGCACCGCCGAGCCGAAGAAGATCGAAACGATCCGCAACGTCGGTTCGAAGGTCGGCCGCAACGATGCCTGCCCCTGCGGCAGCGGAAAGAAGTACAAGAATTGCCACATGAAGTTGGAAGCGGGGAAGTAATTGACTGCGATGGATTTCTATCATTATGCATCGGCGACGATTCACAAACTCGTGATGATGAGCAAGCCAAACCGCGTCCCCAATTACCCTGGCTTCAGCGAGGCTCGGGCCATGAACCTGCTTCCAGACTTCAACGTCGTGTGCAAGATCGATGACCAAATTGCGGCACAAATCCCTATTTTGGTTCGCGTCGCCATGCGGGTTAAAAACGATTACATTGTCGTAGCCGGCGTGACGGATTCGTTTGGAAACCTGACGGTCTCCGGATTGGAATTAGAAAAAGAAATTACCATTTCGATAGCCATCTTTCCAATGGACTACGCTGATATTGAGGGTGCCGACTCGGCTTATGCAGGATTGATTTCAGTCCATGCGATGACGATTCCTGAAGTCGAAAAAGCAATTCTCGCCTACGATTACTTCTCGAAAGAAGTAACGTACCGCAAAGGATATCGTTCGGATTTGGAAACGGCCTTATCGACAATTGATAACGATGTCACCTCGCCGCATGGATGTGGAAATTGGCAACGTCGTTGATGGGACTCTCACGACATGCTTTTCGACCGCATCGTCGGCGTTCCCCGCGATGGCCGGTGCGACCCACGGACACCCGGTGCCGTAAATCCATGCCGCTGCTACCCCATTTTCGACCGTCGATCTGCCTTCTTCACAGGCGGATCGCCGGGTGATACCCCTCCTTTTCGACCTCCTGTACCTGTGCGTCCTCATCCTGCTCTCGCCGTGGCTCGTGGTGCGGGCACTTCGCACGGGGCGGTACCGCCGCGACCTAACTGCCAAACTCTTGGGCACCCGTTCGGTAGCGAACTCCGTGGGGAAGCCGACCGTCTGGTTCCATGGGGTCAGCGTGGGGGAGATCCACTTGCTGGGTGTGGTGGTGGCCGCGTTCGGCAAGCGCCACCCGGATTGGCACATCGTGGTCAGTAGCACCACCGATACCGGGTTGATCGAAGCGCGGGCCAAGTTCCCGAATTGCACCGTCGTGCCATTCCCGTTCGATTTCTCTTGGGCCTGTGCCGCCACCCTCGCGGCAGTCGACCCGAAACTCATCGTGCTCGCGGAAAGCGAACTCTGGCCCAATTTCTTGGGTTGCGCCGCCAAACGAGCCGTCCCCGTCGTGGTCATCAACGCGCGCATGAGTCCGCGCAGCTTCCGACGGTTGACCCGCGTGAAGTCGCTGGCCCAAAGGTTCCTGTTCCGCAACATCGCGCGCTTCGCGGTGCAGTCGACCGAGTACGCGGTGCGGTTATCGCAACTCGGCGTGCCCGTGGGCCGACTCGTGGTCACGGGCTCGGTGAAATACGACGGTGCCAGTGGCGACCGCGACACCCCCCGTGGCCGCGAACTTCGCTCGTGGCTGAACTTGCCCGACGGAAGCATCGTTTGGGTAGCGGGGAGCACACACTCACCGGAAGAAGAGATCGTGTTGGGCACGTTCGCCCGGTTGCGAGCACGTTTCCCGCAACTCCGGCTGATCCTCGTTCCCCGGCATCCGGATCGCTTCGTCGAAGTCGCCAACCTCGTCGAAAAATCGGGCCAACCCTTCGTGAGACGGAGCCAATCCAACGCAGCGCTTGTGAACGATCCCAGCGTGATACTTCTCGACACGGTCGGCGAACTCGGAGCGGCCTGGGGCCTTGCGGACGTGGGCTACGCGGGTGGCAGTCTCGATAGAACCCGCGGCGGGCAGAGCATGATCGAACCGGCCGGGTACGGTGTTCCGACGGTATTCGGCCCGCACATCTGGAACTTCCGCGATGCCGCACGCCGGTTGATCGAAGCGGGCGGCGCCACGATGATCCGAACCCCGGAAGAGCTCGAAACAGTTTTGGCGAAGTGGATCGACGAGCCGGAACTGCGCCAGCAAATGGGAGCTCAAGCCCGGCGCCTCGTGGGTGAGCAACAAGGGGCGACCGAACGCACGCTCGACGTGTTGGACGCGATTCTGGCCGAATCCTCACAGACACTTCACACAACCGACGCTGGCAAGAATGGATCACACTTCTAACGTAACTGCACCGCTACTGCTCTCGGGGGTCATTTCGATGGTTCGCTTTTTCGCGCCGCTCGTGCTCGCTTTCATTCCAGTACTCGCTGCGGCTGCCGACCCGACGCCTGCGGAGCCCAAGGTGAAGTTGGTCGTCTTGGTGGTGTTCGACCAACTGCGGGCGGATTACCTCGACAAGTGGCAACCGTACTTCGGGGAAGGCGGGTTCAAACGTCTGCAAACACAAGGGGCCTGGTTCACCAAATGCAATTATCCCTACGCGATCACTTCAACGGGGCCGGGGCATGCATCGCTGTTGACCGGGGCATCCCCGAGCAAAACGGGAATCGTGAACAACGAATGGTACGACCGCGCGGCGTCCACCGAAGCATACTGCGCCGGGATGGAACGCTACGACCTCGTCCCACCGGCGACCGTGGAAAAAGCCAATCCGAGTGACGAAGCGAAACCGAAGCCCGTTGAACCGCTCAAAAAGAAAGTCAAAGCCGTCGGTACGCCGGAACGGTTACTGAGCCCGACGCTTGCGGATGAACTCAAAACGAGCACGAAGGGTGCTGGCAAGGTGTTCGGGCTGTCGTTGAAAGACCGCTCCGGAATTCTGCCCAGTGGCAAAACGCCCGATGGCGTCTATTGGTTCGACGGTCGATTCGTGACGAGTACTTACTACCGCGATGCTCCACACAAGTGGGTCGATGAGTTCAACAAGTCGAAGAAAGCCGACGCTTGGTTCGGCAAAGAGTGGACGAAGTTCAAGCCCGGTCTCGATTACGATGCCATCGCCGGAGCAGACGACGGCGTGGGCGAAGGCAAAGGGAGTGTCCAAGGGGTGACGTTCCCGCATCCGACCAATGGCGGGCTGAAAATCGTCGGCAAGAAGTACTTCGAGGCACTCGCCAATAGCCCGTTCGGCAACGAAGTTCTGCTCGACTTCGCGAAGGTTTGCATCGCCGAAGAAAAGCTCGGCCAGCACGAGGCGCCCGATTTGCTGACGCTGAGTTTTTCGTCGAACGATCTGATCGGGCACACCTGGGGGCCGGATTCGCAAGAAGTGTTCGACACGACACTCCGCTCCGATGCCATCGTCGAGAGCTTGATGAAGTACCTCGATATCACCGTTGGAGAAGGGAAGTACGCCGTGATGCTCACGGCGGATCATGGCATCTGCCCACTCCCGGAATTCGCCGCGAAGCAGGGGCTCGACGCCAAGCGGGTCTCAGGCCTCACCTTCAACGGTGGTGGCTTGATCGGTGGCGCCGAAAAATTCCTGCGGGACACATTCGGTGCCATCGAAAAACCTAAGGACGAGGCCGACCCGAAAGCGCCGACCCGCTATCTCGAATCGGTTCCGGCCCCCTACGTCTATTTGAACCACCGATTATTGGAGGCGAAGAAGTTGAAGCCGGACGATGTTGCGGCCGCGCTGGCCGAGAATCTCCGCAAACAGGACGGCGTGATGAAAGTCTACACCCATGCCACTCTCAAAGCGGGTAAGGTGGACAAAGACGACGCCATCGACGTGCGAGTTTTGCGGTCGTTCCACCCGGATCGCAGCGGCGATTTGTACGTTGTGCTCAAACCGTACCACCTGATCAGCGCCGTCACGCTCGGTGAAATCTTCTCCACTGGAACCAACCACGGCAGCCCGCACGAGTACGACACCCACGTTCCGCTGCTGGTCTACGGCCCCGGTGTCATCGGCGGGACTCGCGTCGAAGCGGTGACACCATTGCACAGCGCCGCCATCGGAGCCTACTTTTTAGGGACGCGGACTCCAAGGGACGCCGAATACGGATTGCCGAAGTCGCTGCTGGGGAAGTAGGGGGAAATGGTGCCGCTTTACGAATGCGCCCCGGCCAACCGGGTGGCATAAGCCAGCACGCCTTAAAGATCATGGGTGGCAAATCTTCTTGGCGGTCGGATCATAAGGATTTCGACCCTGAAAGGGCCGTTCTATCAGCCCAGGTCGGAGCCGGCGCCGCCGGCGGAGGCCTGGGAACGCCGTACCGGAAAACGGCCTCCGTCCTGAAGGGACGGTTCGATGCAGTCCTTTGAACCGCCCTTTCAGGGCGTCTCTATATTCCGATTCGGGGTTCCCAGGCCTCCGGCCGTTACGCGACCTCCGACCTGGGCTAATGGAATGACCCCTTCAGGGTCAGAATCGACCGCCAGAAAGATTTGTCAGCACCGCTAGAAGATCATCCCGTTCCAGGTCTTCGTAGTCGACGAGGATTTCGTCAATTGTCATCCCCGAAATCAACAGTTCGAGCATCGTTTCGACAGGATAGCGCAACCCGCGGATGCACGGTTTGCCGTGGCAGATGGCCTGGTCGATGGTGATGCGGGCGAGGAGGGGATTCATGAACTACTTTTATCCAACACGTTCAAGAATTGCAATTTATCAATCTGTCGATCTGGGAGTCACCCGTCACACCGCTTCGTTTGCAATCAATTCCAAAGACTCCGACCGCTGACGCGGTCGGAGTCCTCGTCGATTGCCCACCTGCCTTATTGCTCGCCGTACAGATCGTGCACCATCGGATCGAGACGCTTGATGTTGCGTTCCACGGCTAGCACAATGGTTTGCTCCTCCAAACCGTCTGAACTGGTGGCGACGGCGGGGATGATTTGCCGGCTGTCGGGAAGGCTGAACCGCATGGTGAACGAACCGTCTGGGCGAAGCTTCACCGGTTCGTTTTGTAGCGTCACCGTGGCGGTCGGGTCGGTCTTGCCGAAGACGACCAGTTCGGCGTCGAGTTCGAAGTGGAACTTCTTGAGTTTGCCGGGGGCGGCGCCGGTGCCGAAGGAACCTTCTTTGATCGGCCGGCGGAACTGCTCGTCGAAGAGTTCCTTGAGCTGAGCCGGGCCTTTGGCCGACTCGAACCCCGTGGACATGGCCAAGACGCGGTCGGCTTTGACCGGATCCATATCGGCGGCCCAGCCCTCTTCAAGGCTCTCGGTGGCACCCGATTTCGGCGGTGTGACCACGTTCGACCGAGCCAAGACGTAGAACTGACCCCGCTTCGAAACGTAGCCGATGTCGGCTCGGTAGGTGCGTGGCGGTTGCGGCACGTCGATGTACCAATGGCTGCAACCACCGTGGACGGTGATGTCGCGGATGGCCGTTTCCGAGGTACTGGTGGTATCTTGGGAGGTCACGTCGAACAGCCGGATGATCGGCTTGGCCCCGTGCCAATCTTGGCCGAGAGCCGCTTCGGCACGCTGGACAGATTGGAGCGACAATTCCCAATAGCAATGGAGCCAAAACGGATCGGGCACCATCAACACGATGCGGTCTTTAACGTGGCCCGGCTTATTCTTCACCGACAAATCCTTCTCGGCGGGGATTGTCGATTCCACTTTGACTTTAGCCGGTTCCACTTTGAGGGTCGGTTTCGGGGCCGGCACGGGAATCAACGGTTTGTGCGCACCATTGCTACCATTCGCGCTCGGCTTGGCCGCGACAACGGGAGTTGATTTCATCTGCGGAACGACCGTTTTGGCGGTCACAACAGGAGCCACGGGCTTGGGGAGTGGCTTGGCGACGGGGGCTTTCGCAACCGGTGCCATGGGCTTCGCAGGCATTTTCTTCGCCACCACTGGGGTGGGCTTCGGCTTGGCCGGGATCACGGCTTTGGCGGGTTTCAAAGGCTTTTTCGTCGGCATCTCGGAAAACTCCCCCCCGCTCGGGCCACTCGGGCGCACGCGGAGGACGGCGGGCTACGGGAAGCATCGTGCCATGTTGGAAGTGGGATCCATCCCGGCTGGTGAACGAACCCAAAGAGCGGGCAGGCTTCGATTCGGAACGCAACTCAAAAATTGCCACTTTCCACAAATCTATACGCAGTCTAAAGAAAGGCACGGTACCATGTCAACATTACTTGGGGCATCCCGGGCTGGGTTTACCGATTTTTTCAAAAGCCGGGTCGGAATGCGCCATTTTCAGCAAAGAAAGCGACGGTTGCCCAAGTTTGAGGCGGTTGCAATCAGCTTGTGAAAAAATTCACGAATACCCCGTTGCCACCTCGACGCGCAGTTCCACAATGAGAACATCAGTGGAATTGTATGCTCGTGGTCGGGCTGAGATGCCTTCGGGGAGCAAGAATGCCGCCCGAATTGACTAGAAAACCTTCCAAACCGGTCGTGATGTTGGCCGGCATCGGTAGCGAAATGGTCGGGTTCACACTCTTGGGAGTGTTCGTCGATTGGCTGTTTGGGGCATTACCGGTATTTACGGTATTGCTCACGGTTGCCGGGTTGGCCTTGGCCATGTGGCACCTGATGACTTGGGCCAAGAAGCGGAGCCAAACGTGACCCCGCAAGAATGGCACTGGTACGGAGCGTTGATCGGCGGTGGCCTCTGCGGATTTTCGGGGCTACTGAGCTTTTGGTTGTCGTTGAAATTGATCAAAAAAGGCCCGGTGGGGCCACTGGCCGCGATGGTGTTGGGTTTGGTGTTGCGCACGGGCATTGGCCTGGGAGGTTCGGCACTCGCATTCACCGTGTTGAACGGGTGGACGGCTGAATCCAACGACAAGATTGCATACTGGATTTGGGTACTGGCAGCGTATTTGGTGAGCTTGATCGTCGAGATGGTCTTGCTCGTGCGGCATCTGCCGCCATTGAAATTGGCTTCGTCGGCCGAGCCGACCGGAGCGACCGAAACTGGGAAAGGATGACGCATGCTTTCGATCTTCGCAAATGCCGCGCCCGTCGAAGGCAAGAAGGCGATCGATCCGTTCGAGCACGTCGTCGATTCGCAGCATATTCACATCCTCGAATCGATCGATCTGACCTTGCACCTGCCAGGGAAGGTCAGCGAATACTTCAGCATCACGAAGTTCCCGATCTTCTTGCTGTTTACAGCGGTCATCGTCGGTGGGTTGGTTCTGTGGGTGGCGAACAAAATCAAATCCGGGGAGCCGCCCAAGGGCAAACTCTGGAACGCCATCGAGTCGATGTTGTTCTTCGTGCGGGATAAAATTGCCCGGCCCGGGATCGGCCTTCACGATGGCGACAAATACCTGCCGTTTCTCAGCACGCTGTTCTTGTTCGTGTTCCTCTGCAACCTGTTCGGGATGATCCCGTTCTTGCCGTCGCCGACCGCCCACATTTATGTGACCGGGGCATTGGCGTTGATCGTCTTCGGTGTGGTTCACGTTTCGGGCATCAAGGAAAATGGAGTCGGCGGCTACCTGAAGACTTTCATCCCGCACATCCACCTCGAGGGGGGACCGGGTATGAAACTCTTCGGCTTGGTGCTGCAATACAGCATGGCGATTCTGGAGTACCTGACGGCGTTCATCCGCGTCTTCGTGCTGGCCGTGCGACTCTTCGCCAATATGTTGGCCGGGCACACCGTTCTGTTCATGATCTTGTTCTTCATCAAGTTGGTGGCCGATCCCGAATACAAAATCGCGATCGCCCAAGACTGGATGTACTGGCCGGTTTCGATCTTCAGTGTGATTATGGTCACAGCGCTCTCCCTGCTCGAGATTTTCATCGCGGGGTTGCAAGCGTTCGTGTTTACGTTCTTGGCGGCGATCTTCATCGGGTTGGCCAAACACCCGGCTCACTAACCACGGAACCGCCGGTTCCCGCGAAATTCCCTCTCGAAAGGTTTTTGCCATGCGTCAGTCGTTTGCGTTCCTCGTGGCCCTCGCCGTTCTGTTGTTCGCCGTCAGCCCGGTTTCGGCCGCCGAAGGCGCCGGCCACGCCGCCGCCATCGGCATGGGTCTCAGCGTGCTCGGCATCGGCATCGGCCTGGGTCTCATCGGCTTCGCGGCCCTCAGCGGGATCGCTCGCCAACCGGAACAAGCCGGTGCTATCCAAGGGGCGATGTTCATCATCGCGGGTCTCGTCGAAGGAGCCGGGATCATTAGCCTCGTGCTCTGCCTCGTGACCCTGTTCGTCTAATTTGGCGATTCCCCGCACGCAACGGAGGCGCCACCATGCGCTTTGCACTCTTGGCGATGGTCGCCGCCTTCGGCTTGCTGCTGATCGCCCGGCCAGCCCTCGCTGAAAAAGAAGAAATTAAGGACAAGCCGGCAACGACTGCAGTCGAACCGGCCAAGGATTCGCACGCCGCCGAGAAAAAGGGAGGCTTGAGCTTCCTCGCTCTCGAGCGGTACGATCTCGGCATCTTCACGCTGATCGTCTTCGGATTGCTCTGTTTGATATTGATGGTCTTCGCGTGGCCGAAGATCTCGGTCGGTTTGGCGAAGCGCGAAGCGGCCATCACGGGTGCCCGCGACGAAGCGGTGCAGGCCCGGAAGGATTCCGAAGAGATCCGCGAGAAGCTCAAAGGTGAGTTCGCCGTCGCCCAGGATAAAATCCGGGCGATGATGGACGAAGCCCGACGCGACGCGGATGCCCTGCGGGTCAAGGAAAAAGAGGCCGGAGTCGCCGAAGCGGCCGCGGAGCGCAAACGGGCGCTCGCCGACATCGAAACGGCCAAGCAGCAAGCGCTCTCCGAAATTCAAAATCAAGCGATTCAGTTGGCCTCGTTGATGAGTACCAAAGCGGTTCGTCGCAGCATCACCGCGGACGACCACAGCCGGTTGCTGGCCGAATCGCTGGACGAATTGAAGAAGACGGTCACGAAGGCGTAACACCCGAACGGGTCGAGATTCTACTATGGCCGACGCTACCGCACCGGATGAGACTCTTCCCGAAGCCACGGGCAACAAGGCGCGGCTGGCCCGCGTCTACGCCGAAGCTCTGTTGGCATCGGCGACGCACGCCCAGCTCGCCGACACCATCGGTGACGAGCTGCGCGGCGTGGCCGAGGGCGTGCTGAAGCCGAATCCGCAGATCGTCACGTTCTTCGATTCGGCTGCGATCAGCCGGAGTGCGAAGTTGCCGATTTTGGCCAAGGCCTTCGAACACGGCTCATCGGATCTGTTCAAGAAGTTCCTCGGCGTGCTGAACCAGAATGGCCGGCTCGGGCTGCTCCGCGACATCTCGGCGACGTACCACAGCTTGCGCGACGCGCAGGCCAACCGCGTCCGGGTGAAGGTTCGCTCGGCCGCCCCCTTGAACGAAGCCCAGACGGAAAGCCTGCGGTCGACGCTGGCCACGACCTTGAAACAAGAACCGATTTTGGACGTGCAAGTCGAGCCGGAACTGCTCGGCGGACTCGTCGTGCAGATCGGCGACCGCGTCTACGATACTTCGGTTCGCTCCCGACTCGAAACCCTCCGCACCCACCTGATGACGAGTGGCCGCCATGTCCTTTAAGCCGAACGTTTCCGAGATCGCCTCGGTTCTCACCGCCCAGATCGAAGGCTTCGGCCAGTCGGTCGACGTCAAAGCGACGGGCCGCGTGCTGGAAGTCGGGGACGGCATCGCCCGCGTCTACGGCCTTTCGGAGGTCATGGCCGGCGAACTCGTCGACTTCCCCGCCGCCGGCGTGCGCGGGCTGGCCTTCAACCTCGAAGAGACCTCCGTCTCGGTCATCATCCTCGGCGACTACTTGCAAGTCCGCGAGGGGATGGAAGTCCGCACCACCGGGACATTGCTCTCGGTGCCCGTCGGCCCCGAGATGGTCGGCCGCGTCGTCGATCCGCTCGGCAACCCCGTCGACGGCAAAGGCCCGATCCTCACGAAGCGCACCCGCCTCGTTGAATCGGTCGCCCCCGGCGTTCAAGATCGCCAGCCGGTGAAGCAGCCGCTGCAAACGGGCATCAAAGCCATCGACGCCATGACGCCGATCGGCCGGGGCCAACGCGAACTCATCATCGGCGACCGCAAAACGGGCAAAACACAGATCGCCATCGACACGATTTTGAACCAAGCCAGCGAAGGCGTGATCTGCGTCTACGTCGCTTGCGGTCAGATGGAATCGAAGGTCGCCGCCGTCGTCGAGAAGCTCCGCGAGAAGGGCGCGATGGACTACACCATCGTCGTCGTCGCGTCGTCGTCCGACCCCGCGCCGCTCCAGTACATCGCCCCGTATGCCGGCACCGCGATGGCCGAATACTTCATGTACGACGAGGGCAAAGACACCCTCGTGGTCTACGACGACTTGAGCAAACAAGCCGCCGCGTACCGCCAATTGTCGTTGCTGGTGCGGCGTCCGCCGGGCCGCGAAGCCTACCCCGGCGACGTCTTTTTCTGCCACAGCCGGTTGCTCGAACGCTCCGCGAAGCTCGCCGAGAAGTATGTGCTCGTCCCCGGCGACGCCGACGAATCGAAGGTCACGGCCGATTGGGGCATCAACTCCGCCGCCAAGCCGACCGAGAAACGCACCGCGGGCACCCCCGGCAAAGTGTACACCGGCCCCGGTGGCTTCGGCGGCAAAGAGCAAGCCGAGCACGACCATAAGAAGTTCCCCGGGAGCAAGGTCGCCAAGATCCCCGGTTCCGGCGGCTCGCTCACGGCCTTGCCGATCATCGAGACGCTCGAAGGCGAAGTGTCCGCGTACATCCCGACCAACGTGATCTCCATCACCGACGGCCAGATTTACCTCCAGCCCGACCTCAAGAACGCCGGAGTGCTGCCCGCCGTGGACGTCGGGATTTCCGTGAGCCGCGTGGGTGGAAATGCCCAGATTTCGGCCATGAAAGACAAGCGGGTCGCCGGTGGTTTGAAGCTCGCACTCGCCGCGTTCCGCGAACTGGAAGCCTTCGCCCAACTCGGCACCGACCTCGACAAAGGCACCCAAGGTCAACTCGACCGCGGCTACCGGATGGTCGAAATTCTGAAGCAAGGCCAGTACGAACCGCTGAACGTGATCGACCAGATCATGATCATCTACGCGGGTAACACCGGTGGCCTCGACGACGTCGATCGCCGCAAAGTGCGGGCCTGGGAATCGCAGTTCCTCAAGTTCATGCGCGAACAGTTGCCCGAAGTCCGCAACGCCCTCGGCAAAGAGAAGAAGATCACCGACGACATCGCCAAGAAGTTGAACGACGCGATCGCAGCGTTCCGCCCGCAGTTCAAAGCGTGATGTAACGAGACGAACTGAGCCGCGAGACGCAGTCGAGCGCGGCGGATGAATCAACCTGAGTGATTGCGGAAGTCGCGCTCGACATTCGTCTCGCGGCTAACTCATCGGATAGGTGTTATGGCCAACCTCAGATTGCTCGTGAAGCGCCGCAAGGCGATCCGGAACATCCGGAAGATCACGAAAACCATGGAACTCATTGCCACGTCGCGCTTCAAGAAAGCGTTCGACCGGGCGATGGAAGCCGACGCCTACACCAAGAAGATCGCCGAACTCGCGGCCGACCTGAGCAAGAACGCCGGCGAAGTGACCCACCCACTGCTGGCCGTCCGCGGCACCGTCAAAAAGATTCTCGTACTGGTGCTCACGGCCAACCGGGGTCTCTGCGGCGGCTACAACGGTGGCATTTTGCGAGAAGCCCAAGGCCAACTCCGCAAATTCCGCGAGGTCGGTACGCCCTTCGACTTGGAAGTGTCCGGCAAACGCGGTCTGAACTATTTCAAGTTCCAACAAGTGCCGACGACCGTCACGTATACGCACTTCGAAGAGAAACCAAAATTCGAAGAGGTGGACGTCCTTGCTGCGAAGTACATCGATCTGTACACCTCGGGAGCCGTCGATCAGGTGATCGTCGTCTACCAGAAATTCGTGTCGATCTCGAAGCAGTATCCGGTCGCCGAAACACTGTTGCCGCTGTCGAGCGTCGCCGTGCAGACCACCCGCCAGCCGACGGCTGCGGCCGCGGTTGTCGTCGGCCCGAAACAGGATTACGACTTCTTCCCGAGTGCCACGGACATCTTGAGCGAACTCGTTCCGGTCGCGTTCAAAGTGCGGCTGTTCAAGTGCTTCCTGGATGCCGCCGTCGGCGAGCAGATCGCTCGCCGCGTCGCCATGAAGGCCGCCACCGAGAATGCCGGCGACCTCATCAAAGACGTCTCGCGGTTGTACAACCGAACCCGCCAAGCGAACATCACGAAGGAGATCAGCGAACTCATCGCCGGTAGCGAAGCGCTGAAATAATCCTTTAGCCGCGACCCGGAGTCTTCGGAGGGGAGCGCGAAGCTGCCATCGGGACTTGGACAGGCGAACAAGCGAAACGGCACGGATTCGAGACGGTCGAATTCCTACAAAAGATTCCGGCATTGGTCGGATACGGATTCGTGAAAGTCCGACTCACGAGGAGTGCATGATGGCAACTGAATCGCACACAGCCGAATTGCGGCACCTATTCCGAGACGGGGCCACAGTCGCGAAGCTGATCCAAGTCGCCCGAGACTTGTTGGGGCCGAATGCATCGCGGCGCGAGTCTTTGAAAGCGGTTCGAGAAGCGTTCGGGCTCGGCGTGAGCGGTTGGTATTTGCCGAGTTACACGGATTCATTCGGAAACGGGGAAGTCCGCGATTCGAAACTGACGTGGGTATTCCTCGGCGACATCCTGACCGGGAGACACGACTGGGATACCGAAGCCGACTGGGGACATCCCCGTTGGTACGACGGTGTTGTAACATCGACGGCCGACGAGCTCCGCCGCGCGGTGGGCTCGAATCACGGTTTGACGGCGGAGGGATGGGCGGCGCTCGGCCAACAGGATCGCGATGCGATCTTACTGGCACGAGCCAGCCAAATTTCTCAGGCCGAGTCGGTAGAGGCCCTCGCCGCGCTCGCCGAACAACTGCAGCGCCGCGTGACCGAACTCGAACGCCAGCCCGCCGAGGCGCTGGCCCACTGACATTCGCGGATACTTTCACCGAAGGGTTTGTTTCATCATGGTCGCCACTGTTACCAAAGCTGGGAAGATTGTCCAAATCATCGGATCGACGTTCGATGTCGAATTCGCGGAAGGGCATCTCCCCGAAATTTACAATGCCCTTCGCATCGACGCCGTCACCAAAGGTGGCCTGAAGATCGGTCTGACCGGCGAAGTGCAATCGCACCTCGGCGGGAGCCGCGTCCGCTGCGTCGCCCTCGGTTCCACCGATGGTCTCGTCCGCGGCATCGACGCCATCGACACCGGCCGACCCGTCCACGTGCCCGTCGGTCTCGGTACCCTTGGCCGCGTCTTCAACTTGCTCGGCGAACCGATCGACGGGATGGGCCCGATCAAGACCACCGAAGAGCGACCCATTCACCGTGAGCCACCGCGCTTCGACGAACTGTCGCCGAAGTCCGAAGTGCTCGTCACCGGCATCAAGGTCATCGACCTGCTCATCCCGCTCGCGCGGGGGGGCAAGGCCGGACTCTTCGGCGGGGCCGGTCTCGGCAAGACCGTGATTTTGCAAGAGCTGATCACCCGGATCGCCAAAGAGTACAAGGGGTACTCGGTGTTCGCCGGCGTCGGGGAACGGACCCGCGAAGGGAACGATCTCTGGCTCGAAATGCAAGAGACCCGCACCGGGGCCGCCGCCGATGCCCCCGCCGTGATCGAGAACACCGCGATGGTGTTCGGCCAGATGAACGAGCCACCGGGCGCCCGGATGCGAGTGGCTTTGTCGGCCCTCACCATGGCCGAGTGGTTCCGCGATTCCACCGGCACCGAGACGCTCTTCTTCGTCGATAACATTTTCCGCTTCAGCCAAGCCGGTTCGGAAGTCTCGGCGCTCCTCGGGCGGATGCCGAGCGCCGTGGGGTACCAACCGACCCTCGCCACGGAAATGGGCGAACTTCAAGAGCGGATCACCAGCACGACCAAAGGGGCCATCACCTCGGTGCAAGCCGTGTATGTGCCGGCCGACGATCCCACCGACCCGGCCCCGGCCAACACATTCCAGCACCTCGACGGGTTCATCTACCTCGACCGGGCCATCTCGGAAAAAGGGATTTACCCCGCCGTCGATCCGCTGTCGTCGAACAGCCGGTTGCTCGATCCGACGCTCGTCGGCCAAGAGCACTTCGACGTGGCCGACCGTGTCAAACGGATTCTCCAGCGCTACCGCGAACTCCAAGACATCATCGCCATCCTCGGCGTCGATGAACTGAGCGAAGAAGACAAGCAGGTCGTGGCCCGCGCCCGCCGCATCGAGCGCTTCCTCAGTCAACCGTTCTTCGTCGCCGAAGCGTTCACCGGTAAGAGCGGGAACTTCACGACGCTGAAGGACACCATTCGCAGCTTCAAGGGCATCTGCGACGGTCTGTACGACCACCTCCCGGAATCGGCGTTCATGTACGTGGGCACCATCGAAGAAGCCGAAGAAGCCGCGAAAAAGATGGCGAAATAGTTAGCCGCGAGACGCAGTCGAGCGCGGGCTCCGCGTCTCGAGTTCCTTCCGAAATTCAAAGGCCGCGCTCGACTTCGTCTCGCGGCTAACCTTCTATAAAATTTACTTATGGCTGAAACCAAACTACTCCGCGTCGTCATTGTCACCCCGGAGCGGGCGGAGCTGGATGCACCCGCGAACTCCGTGGTGCTACCGATGTACGACGGTGAATTCGGCGTCCTGCCGGGGCACAGTGCGTTCGTCGGTCAATTGTCGGCGGGCGAATTGCGCATCACCACGGGTGCCGACGTGAAGCGGTATTACATCGACGGTGGCTTCGTCCAAGTGGCGGGCGGTGTGGTGAACGTACTGACGGCGAAAGCCGTCGATGCTGCCAAACTGACTCCCGTCGCGGCGACCACGGCCCGCACCGAAGCGGATGCCCTGCCCGCAACCAACAGCATCGAACGCGAGAACCGCAACAAAGCGATCGCACGAGCCCAGGGCATGGCCAAAGTGATCGGCAAGAACCCGGCGGTCTGATCAGAACCAAATTTCCATTCGCAATCCCCGAGAGTCGACCTCGGGCACTTCGGGTAACCGCTCCGCCTGACCCGCACCGATGCGGCAGGCCGTCCAAACGGCTGCAAACGCGTCGTTGACGTCGTCCAACGAGACATGCTGGCGGTTGTGCCCTTGACGCTTCAGTTGTGCTAATACGTCCAAACGTGCTCCGGGCCAAGTTGTATCGATCAGCCGTTCGCGCAGTTGCCGACCTTGCTGGGTCAGTTTCGAGATCAGAATCACTTCGCCCGCATTCCAAGCCGAGAATCCCAGTTCTGGGTGGATCTCGACACACTGCGCTTGAAGGGCTGGGGAAATAGCGATGTCGAGATTGATGATCTTGGGGTAGAGTGCCCATTCGTTACTGCCGACGCGGCGACCGGTCGCCTGTTCTGTGATGGCGGACGCGGCCAATCGGGACGGTGCGTAAAGGGCCGGTCGAATCGGTGCATTCATCACGCAGACATGCCGGGCACCCAATCGATTGCGGGCCAGTTCGTCGCAGCGGCGGCGACCCGCATCGGCCAAACCGATCGGCATGTCAATGGCCATCACGCCGATCTTCGGATCGTGCTGGAGCATCTCGGTTGCGGTTCGGAACACGGTGACGCGGAATCGTTCGGTGGCCGGATCGTAGACGATGCACAACCAACCGCCCGGGCAACCGTCGACCCCCGCGAACCGACTCATGGTTTCTCCGTGAATCGGTTACGGTTTGAGGATCGCGGACAACCGGATGGCGGTGATTTCTTTCTCGGAGCGAGCGTACAACATTTGCCCCTGAACCGTGGGGGCCATCCAACAGCGACCGCTCAGCAATTCAAAGTTCCCGTTCGGCTCCAACCCGGTGCGCGACAACTTGCATCGGGTGAGTCGACCATCACCGCGCAGAAGCAGCGCATCGGGGCCGACGCGGATGCCGTTGGCGTCCGATTGGGTGCGATCACGCCAGAGTTCTTTGTCGTCGGTCAAACTCAACGCGACGAAAAATTTGTCGGCGATCCCGTACACGGCATCATCGTCGGCCAGCCAGTTCGTGGCGAAAAAGGTCGATTTTTCGTTCTTCCAAACCTCCGTGACACGGTCGCCCGTCTCCGCGACTTCGAGCAGTCGGGTTCCTTTCAACCCTTGGCCGGAGACGAGCAACCGTTGTTTCGGCAGAACGATGGGCGTCGGTACGTTCGTGAATAACGGTTTGGGCATCGGGTACTTCCAAAGTTCTTGACCGTCCTTCGCAGACAATCCGAAAATCGCATCTCGTGTGACTTGGACGATGGTATCGCCCTCTTTTGTAGGCAACACTACGGGCGAGGCATAACTCGGTTCACCCGCTTTGGACTTCCAGACGACCTTGCCATCTTTCGGATCGAACGCCACCAGAATGGTCTGTTTGCCACCGACGTGGACGACGAACCGACCGTCCGTCACCAGTGGGCTGGACGCGAAGCCGAACTGGACGGGCGTGGCCTCGAACTCTTTCACCAAGTCGTATTCCCAGAGGACTTTCCCGGTGGATGGGTCGAAACATTTCAGCAGTCCGGTGTAGCCGAGCGTGCACAACCGCGCCCCGAGGAGTGCAGGGGTCGACAGCGGTCGAATCGGTTCCCCACTGAACGATTCCTGCCCTTTCAAACGGGCGACGGGATAGGGCAGCTCCCAACGTGTCTTGCCCGTTTTTGGGTCGAGGGCCACGACGACTTCTTGCCCGGCAGACGGGTTCTTGGAATCGGGGATCGAATACATCGTGAAGAGCGAAGTGCCGTCGCCGACGATGCCAGAGGTACCGGGGCCGAGATCGCGGCGCCAGAGTCGATCCTCACCTTGCCCGACTGTTGCGGGTGCCGAAATGCTGAAATCCCGCTTCGGGCCACCGTACTGCGTCCAATTCGGGGCCTCTTCGGCACAGGCACATCCGCACAACAGGAGCACGACGATTCCGAGTTTGAGTCGCATCGGTGAACTCCGCACACGTGATTTGCAACAGTGTGCGATTGATAGTCCGACGCCGACCGATTCGTCCATCACTTCTTTTTCTTCTCGGCGGCGAGACGAATGTACTTTTCTGGTTCGGCGTTGAACTCGTCCTTGCAACCGGAGCAGCAGACGTAGTAGGTCGTCCCTTGAAAGCTCACGCTCATGGTGCCACGGCCCCCGGTGACGATGCACTCCGGGCCTTTGTTGGCATCGGCGAAGGGCTCGCCCTCTTTTGTCGCCCCGACTTGCCAAAGCCGCGTGAACGTCTTGGCGTTCTTCGGTTTCGTCGCCAGTTGGTAGAGGTAGCGGTTGCTGTGCAGGAGCGTGAAGGTGAGTTGTTGCGTTTCTGTTTCGGTGCCACGTTCCAGCACGAGGATTTGCTCTTTTTGTTTGCCGGTGTTCCATTTGCCGATGAACGACTGCTCCGACTTGTCGGTCTTCGTCAGTTTCAGTTCGTAGTCGGCCGTCTTGGGGAGGTACCGGAGTTCCCCACTTTGGAACTGCTTGCCCTCGGCGATGGTCATCTTCAACCAGGCGTCGTCGCCTTGGAAGCCCCAGGCCCAATCGATCTTCTCGACCCAGAAGCCCTTGGCCCGTTCCTCGCGGGTGCCATCCGGGTAGCCGGTGCCCTTCCAGGCGGCAATCAAGCCGTTGAACGGTTGCAGAGCCTCTTTGCTGCTCTTGGGTGTCTCAGCGGGTTCCGCACCGATGACCAGCGTCGCCATGCAAAGGGAAAAGAACATGATGACGCCTCGGGACTGCGAAGGGATGCTAGCAGTTTAACCTCGCGGAAGCCCAAATGTTTCGCGGAAGGTGCCTTTCTGTCTTTCCTGGGGCCCTGGAAACGACAAAGGCCGAAACGCGATCGTTTCGGCTTTTAAGTTGTGCTCGTTCGTATGCACTGACGGGTCAATCCCCGCACAAGCTCTCGTTCAATTTCGCGAGGGCTTCGCTTTCGATCTGCCGGACTCGCTCCCGGGTCAGACCCAAGCTCTCGCCGATTTCTTTCAACGTCTTCGGCTCTTCGTCGTCCAGGCCGAATCGCATCTTCAGCACCGTCGCTTCGCGTTTATCCATCTTCTCGAGCAGCACCAACACGTGCTTCAAGTCGTCGCTCTCGACCATTTCGTCGTCCGGCGTCTTGGCCCGGTTGTCCATCAGCATCTCGTCGATGCTCCAACCCGCTTCGCTCTGATCCGTCTGCGGTGTGCTGTTGTAAACCCGAATCGCCTTCTTGATGATGCTGAGCTTCTTCTTCGGTAACCCGAGCAGCTTGGCAATCTCTTCCGGAGTCGGGGGTCGACCGAGTTCGTCGTTGAGCTTATTGGTGGCTCGGCGCCACTTGGAGAGGAGTTCGACCATGTAGGCCGGAATGCGAATCGTTTTGGCCGTGTTCACCAGTGCCCGTTTGATGCTCTGCTTGATCCAGTAGCTAGCATAGGTGCTGAACCGCGTATTCATGTTCGGGTCAAAGCCCTCCACAGCCCGCAGCAGCCCCAAGTTGCCCTCTTCGATCAAATCTTGCAGGGCCAGTCCTTTGCCGTTGTAGCCCCGGGCGATGTTGACCACGAGCCGCAAATTGGCTCGTACCATCCGATCGCGGGCGGCGGTGTCGCCGTCGCCGATGAGCCGGGCGAGGCTTTTCTCCTCGTCGGCGGTGAGCAACGCGGTTTCGTTGATTTCACGGAGGTAGGTTTCAAGCGGAGACTGCACAGCCTCAGAACTGTAACGACGCAAACGCGACATGGAGGGTGATCCTGTCTTGAAAGAAGAATCCGACTTCTTCGCAGCGGGGGTGAAATCCTACCGCTGGCGACCCGGTATCGAATCGCTGACCGACTGCCCGGTTCGAGAACCGTCTGGGCAGCTAACCCCGAATGTTGGTATCGACCGTTGAAACGAGAATGCGGCACTTCGCACGGTTCAACCGCAAGGTTTATTGGAAAACCAAACGGCAACGCGGGCAAAGCCCGAAAAACCGGCACGACAAAGGTCGATTCGGGTGCGGCTCCGTGCCGCCTGGGCTGTCGAGCGTGTACACAGGCCTTGGCACAGTTTCACGATGACGATAATCCTATAGAGCGCATTATGACCGAATCAAACGACTTTCCGGTCTCATCCGAATTCCCGAACCAATTGCCCATTCCCGTACGATTATTTTCTCCAGTTCCCCATTCTGACAGGTCAGTTGCGGCAAAGTTCCCGATTGTTCGGTCGAAGCTAACAGGCAGAATTCAGCCCTCGTCTCAATTTCATGCTCACAAGGCAATCGAACATCGGTTAGCGCACCCAAATTGCTAAACCCTGTTGATCTGACGCTTGGCTCTGTGGACAATAAGTGAAAAGGTTTCGGTCGTTACGAAGGACGAGAAGTTCTTCCGGCCAGAGGCGATCCAGCGAGAGTGCTCTTCCACCGTGACAAATCAACCCATTCCCGAAGCGCTCGGGCCGGATAGCCTTTCGAAACTCAGCCTGAAAGCCCCCAAAACGGTGGCGACCGGTTTCCCGGCGGTGGCCGCATCGATGGGGCACGCTTGGAGCTTAGCCGGCGTGGGGCGTGGCACACGGGCACTGTTGCTACTGAATCAGCCGGGTGGCATCGACTGCACGAGCTGTGCTTGGCCCGATCCGGACACCGACCGGGCCACCGCCGAATTCTGCGAGAACGGGGCCAAGGCCATCGCTTGGGAGACAGACAGCCGCCGGATCGATGCGGCATTCTTCGCCGAGCATTCCATCGACGAACTCGGCCAGCAGACCGACTATTGGCACGGCCAGCAAGGGCGCTTGACTGAGCCGATGGTTCTGCGGCCCGGTTCGCGGCACTACGAACCGATCTCGTGGGACGACGCTTTCACCCTCATCGCCAAAGAGTTGAACGACCTCGCCTCACCCGACGAAGCGGCGTTCTACACCTCGGGGCGCACCAGCAACGAGGCGGCGTTCCTGTATCAACTTTGCGTCCGCCAATTCGGCACGAACAACCTGCCCGATTGCAGCAACATGTGCCACGAATCATCGAGCATTGCGTTGCCGGAGGTCATCGGCATCGGCAAAGGCACCGTGAAGCTCGACGACTTCGAGAAGGCCGAACTGATTCTGATTCTCGGGCAGAATCCGGGCACGAACCACCCGCGGATGCTCACGGCGTTGCAGAAGGCCAAGCGGGCCGGCGCGGCGATTGTCGCCATCAATCCGCTCAAAGAAGCGGGGCTGCTGGCGTTCAGCAACCCGCAAGAAATCCGCGGGATGCTCGGCTTCAGTACGCCGCTCTCCGACCAATATTTGCAAGTTCGCATCGGTGGCGATCAAGCGTTGTTGCAAGGGGTGTTGAAGTCGCTGCTGGCCCGCGACGCGGTGGATCGGGCGTTCGTCGAAGCGCACACCGATGGCTTCGAGGCGATGAAATCTGGCATCGGCGATGTCGCCTGGGAGCAGATTGAAAGCGTGTCGGGATTGGCCCGTGCCGACATCGAATTGCTCGCGGAGCGGGTGGCCAAAGCGGAACGCATCATCGTTTGCTGGGCGATGGGCCTGACGCAGCACAAGCACTCCGTGGTGACGATCCAAGAAATCGTTAACGTACTGCTGCTGCGCGGCAGCATCGGCAAACCGGGGGCGGGTGTCTGCCCGGTGCGCGGTCACAGCAACGTGCAAGGCGACCGGACGATGGGCATCTACGAAAAAGTGGGGGAGCCCTTTCTCAAGGCCCTCGACAACGAGTTCCACTTCACCGCTCCGCGACCGCATGGCCTCGATACTGTCAACACCATCCGAGCCATGCGCGACGGCCGGGTGAAAGTCTTTTTCGCCATGGGCGGCAACTTCCTGAGTGCGACCCCGGATACAAACGCCACGGCGACCGCATTGAAGAAGACCCGGCTCACGGTGCAAGTGTCGATCAAGTTGAACCGCTCCCACTTGGTGACCGGGCAAACGGCGTTGATTTTGCCATGCCTCGGCCGCACAGAACGCGACACCCAAGCGAGCGGCGATCAATTTGTGACTACCGAAAATTCGATGGGCGTGATCCAGCGTTCCCAAGGCAAGTTCGACCCGGCGTCAACGCAACTGCTCAGCGAGCCAGCCATCGTCGCCCGACTGGCCTTGGCGACCCTCGGTGCGAAGTCGACGGTGCCCTGGAACGAGTTGGTTTCCAATTACGATTTCATCCGCGATTGCATCGAGCGTGTCGTCCCGGGCTTCGACGGCTACAACCGGCGGGTGCGCGAATCGGGTGGTTTTTACCTGCCGAACAAACCGCGTGATGGGCAGTACCCGACGGCGACCGGGAAGGCACGCTTCCGCGCGAATCCGCTGGCGAAGTTGGATCTCGAGCCGGGCGAATTGGTGATGATGACGATCCGCACGCACGATCAGTTCAACACCACGGTGTACGGCCTGCACGACCGCTACCGAGGGATCCACAACGAGCGCCGGGTGATTCTGATGCACGCCGACGATATCCGCGAGCGCGGATTGAAACCCGGCGAAGTCGTGAACTTGACCAGCCATTTTCACAGCGAGTTGCGGCACGCTCCACGCTTTGTGATCGTGCCGTACGACGTGCCACGCGGTTGCACCGCGACCTATTTCCCGGAGACGAACGTGCTGGTGCCGCTCGATAGCACCGCCGACCGCAGCGGGACGCCAACGTCGAAATACGTCCGGATTACATTGACCCGCGCAGCAAACGAATAAGACAAACCGCTCGCCGTGCGCTACACTGGCACCACCGCTTCTGATTCCCCACGCGAGCAACATCATGAGTATCGTGCGAGTCGGTATGTCCGAAAGCAAATCGTTCGGCGACGGTTACGACGCCATCTTCGGCGGCAAGAAGAAGCCAACGGCGAAGCCGGTGATCGTCGCCGCGAAGAAGCCAGCGGCCAAAAAAGCACCGGCGAAGAAGGGCAAGAAGGCCTAGCCATGGGCGGGATTGAACTGGCCCCGGCCACGCCGACCGAATGGCCGGTGGCGTGCCGGTTGGCACTGAGCAACGCCCCGGCCGATCTTTTGGATACCCGGACGGCTCGCCTGTTCGACTTGGTTCGAGCCGGGACGTTCGATCCCGTCGGGTTGATCCTCGCCCGTCAAAATGGAACACCGGTCGGCGCCATCGCCGCGCAGGTGCTCCCCGGTGGCACCGGAGTGGTACTTCCCCCGTTCGGCCTTGATTCCGCAATCCGCGAAGCCCTGGTTGGTTCGGCCACGGAGCTGTTTTGCCGAACCGGCACAATCATCATTCATTGCCTACTCAGTGAAGCGGAGGCTCCGCAAGCGATACCGTTGTTGGCGGGGGGATTCCGGCACGTCACACAAATTCAGCACATGCTGCGTCATGGTTCCATTTTGCCCGACTTCGCACGGCACTTATCGTCCAAATTGAAATTTGTACCCTATTCCGATGCTCGGGACGCGGAGTTCGCCGACACCTTGCAAAGGACTTACGTCGGCACCCTCGATCTTCCGGAGACGACCGTTGACCGGCCCGCCGCAGAGCAATTGGAGGGCTACCGACACGGCCAGCCAAACCCGCCCCGTTGGTGGTTGGCCGTGAATGGCCCTGGCAGGCCCGTGGGCGTCGTCATGCTATCGGAACTGGAATCCGCCGGGGTCTGGGAAATCGCTTACCTGGGCCTCATTCCGGAAGCCCGTGGGCAGTGGCTTGGCCACGAGCTGATTCGGCACGCCATTCTCGAATCCGAGCGATTGGGACACGTCGATTTGAGCCTGAGCGTTGACGTCCGCAACCTACCCGCAACAAAGTTATACCGCGACTGGTTATTCTGCGTGTATGAGTTGCAAGACTTGTACCTGTTGCGACTGCCACCGGCGCCATGAATCGCACACCCACTTTGTGGGTCAGGATGTCTGGCCGGTTTCCGATAGTCAAATGGATTATAACGATTCCTCGGATTGCGCAGTGGAATTGGCCGGCGCCAAGTCGTAGGGGTTGCGCCTCTCGAAATCCCCGTTTCGGGGCACAACTGACCTGGCACAAGGTAGGCGCCCGGACGTTTCGGCGCAAAATGAAGATTCACACCAGTGGGCACCTTCACGCGGCATTCATTCGCATTCGTAACAATCGTTACGGTCGGAGAAATTGCACCGTGGCGCCGGCCCCGATCCGAGACGATACTGGTAAGCAACGTGGCGCAACCGCCGTCGGAATCACTGGCCATCCGCATGGAAGCGGCGCTGATCCAAAGGATCAGCGGCCCGCGCTTCCAGATGTGGTTTCACGATCATGCGAAGTTTGTAGCGGCGGGTCGGGATTTGCTCGTGGTCGTGGCCAGTCATCAATTCCAAGAGTGGCTCGAACAGACCTTCGGCGAAGCCGTACGAGCCGCCGCCGAAACCGTCTATGGCCGGGCGACCGCCGTCAAATTCGTCGTCGATGCCGCGTTGTTTCCGAACCAAGCCGAAACCGATGCTAAGCCGACGAATGCACCGGTGGCGCCCAAGTCGAAGGATCGTGGCAAGCCGCACATCTTCGGCGAAGACTTGCTGCCCCCCCCAGCATCGCGCGGTAAAAACTCAAAGCCGGTCAAGACCGACGGCAAGGGTCGACGCTGGAAGAGTTTGAGCGACTTCGTGACCGGGTCGTGCAATCGGGTGGCCCATGCGTCGGCCGTCAGTGCGGTCGAAGAGCCGGGCGAGGGGGCCAATCCGCTTGTCATCCATGGGCCGGTGGGCACCGGGAAGACGCACCTGCTCGAGGGCATCTACGCCGGGATGCGGAAGGCATGGCCCGACTCGCGGCCTTGTTACATCACGGCTGAAGAATTCACCACTCGTTTCGTGCAGGCGAGCCGTTTCGAGAAACACGGGGCGTTCCGCAAACAGTTCCGCGAGTGCTTCGCCTTACTACTCGACGACTTGCATTTCCTCGCCACCAAGCCGGGCACCCAGCGCGAGTTCATCCACACCCTGGACGCCTTGATTGCCGACGGCTTGCAAGTGGTGGTGACCACCGACTGCCACCCCCGTTTGGCCGAAGAGCTGATGCCCGAGTTGGTCGACCGGCTGTTGGGCGGGGCCACTTGGTCGCTGCAACCGCCCGACGACAGCACGCGGTTGGAGATTTTGCGGAAGAAAGCGACCGGGGGGCACCCGCTCATCCCCGAAGCGGTGCTGAAGTACTTGGCGAAGAACCTGCCCGGGAACGTCCGAGAACTCGAAGGGGCCATCAACAGTGTTCGCCACGTCGCCAAGGTGACGGGGCAGACCATCGACCAGAAGTTGGTGCAAGAGGCCCTGGGCGACTTGCTGCGGCACACCGTCCGCGCCATCACGGTGTCGGATGTCGATCACGCCGTCTGTGCGGTGTTGCGGTTGGCATCGGGTACGCTGCAATCGAAGGCGCGGTCGTGGGCCGTGAGCCATCCGCGTATGCTGGCGATTTTCTTGTGCCGGAAGCACACGGTCGCCACCTACGGCCAGATTGCCAAACATTTCGGTGCGAAGACCCACAGCACCGCGGTCGCCGCCGAGAAGAAGGTTCGTGCCTGGTTGGCGAAGGATGAAAAACTCACCGTCGGAGAGAGGGTCTGGTTAGCCAAAGATTTGGTCGCTCGACTGGAACGCGAATTGCAACGCTAACGTGGCCGAGAAGGGCCGATATCGTTGTCCCATCGAGCCGAGCTGGCCCGCCAAAATCCGCCTTACCCGACTGAGGAGTCATCCATGCCCGCGAAAGGCAAACCTGCCGCCAAGAAGAATTCGCTCGTCGCCAACATCAATAAGCGGAAGAAGGCCGGCACCAGCCGGCCAAAGAAGAAGAGCACCGTCGACGCCGACGCTTACAAGAAGATGGAAGAGGGCTGGGGGAAGAAGTGATGGGTTGACAGGCGGGGCAGTCCGATTAACTTTTTTATCATACGGCTCTCCGAGGTCGTGCCAGAATGACTTCCACATAATCGATGAGGAGGTCATTTTGACGCAGTGAGACCAACTCACCCTTATCAAGAAGACCGCGTGAAGTTGCTGTGAACATCCCCTCTCAAACCGGACAACGAAAACTCGAGGTGTAACAAAATCAGTGAGTCAAGATTTCGTTCTGCTCACACTTGCAGGATTCGCCCATGCGTATCGTTCGTCGTTCGGCGTTCACACTCATCGAGTTGCTCGTCGTCATCGCGATCATTGCGATTCTAATTGGCCTACTATTACCGGCTGTTCAGAAAGTCCGCGAAGCGGCGGCCCGCAT
>JAYSYJ010000168.1:0-4874 GCA_043727675.1 Fimbriiglobus sp. | reverse complement strand
CGTGCCCTGCCCATGAACAATATCGTAGCGATCTCGTTGACACATGTCAAGCGTAATGGGACGATTTGATTGCGCAGATTATGTCGACAGCGACGGTTCGCCGTGCGGTCGTGGGATTGAATTGCCTATTTTGGTTTGTATTGCAATTTGGAACGCTCGAAGCGTCAGCATCTCTCTTCGCGAAAACAAGTGTTAGCGTACGCTACCACTTGCTTCTCGTGTAGGAGAGTAACATTACCCCATCATCTCGTCCGTCAGATGCGCGGTGGTGTACACGTTCTGCACATCTTCGTTCTCTTCCATCTTCTCGATGATGCGCACCAGCTTCTTGCCGAGTTCCACGTCGACTTCGGTCATCGCTTTGGGGATGTTCTTCACCTCGGCGTCGATCAATTCGTACCGGGCTGTCAGCAGCGCCTCTTGCAAGCCGTTGAACTTCACCGGTTCGCAGGTGATCTCGTACGTCCCTTCAGCGTTCTGGAAATCGTCGGCCTCGGCATCCATGGCGGCGGTCATCACGGCGTCTTCGTCCGGGTACTTCTTGGCGTCGATCAGGATCAAGCCCTTGCGGTCGAAGAGGTAGCCGACGCAGCCGGGCAGGCCCATATTGCCGCCATTTTTGTCGAAGATCAATCGCACGTCGCCGCCGGTGCGGGCGCGATTGTCGGTGACGGCTTCCACCATGATGGCGATGCCACCGGGGCCGTAACCCTCGTAGGTCGTCTCTTCGTGGACGTCGCCTTCGAGTTCGCCGGTGCCTTTCAAAATCGCCCGTTCGATTTTCTCTTTCGGCATGCTCACCGAGCGGGCTTTGTCGATGGCGTAGCGCAGTCGCAAGTTCGTAGTCGGATCGCCGCCACCGCTTTTCGCGGCGACCATAATGTAGACACCGAGCTTGCTGAAAAGCTTGCCGCGCACGGCGTCTTGTTTGCCCTTGCGCGCCGCGATGTTTTTCGAGTGACTGTGCCCTGCCATATCCGACTCCTTCGACCGATGAACCCGTATCTGGCCGTCATTGTACAGCCCGGTTACGGCCGCGCGGGAAGAAAAGCCCGCAGATCGTTGGCATTCTGGTGGTTGCTCCCTTTAAACTCGGCGTAGGTCATGAACATCAGCGCTCCGAGGATGCCGTAACAGATGGTCGTGGCCACGAACGACGGCGAAAAGAACTTCACGGCGCTCCCGGCCGACGACTTCAATTTCAGCCGGATCCCGTTGAAATCGACCGAGTAGATTTCGTCGAGTACCAGGTGCGAGAGGAAGCCGATCATCACGCCGAGACCGAGCAGAATGCGGGTACTGTGCCACGGGGAATCGTAGGCGAGGTACGTCAGTAGGCCGAAAATCAACATGCACGGGATGCTGTGGAACATGCCCCGGTGCACCGTGAGATGCTTGAAGAGATTCGCCAAACCGTAGCGCACGAACAGGTAAATCAACACGATGGCCGAGAGAATTCCTTCGTGGCTGAGGCCGAGCGCTTCGAGCCGTTTGTAGAGCAACAACGGGACGACCGACGCCGCCAAACCGAACATTTCGCGGATGGGCGTGCCGGAATCGGAATCGAGATCGGGCAGCATCCCACCGATGGCGGTGAGTCCGGCTGCGAGGATGGCGGTCTCCGGTGGGTGATCGAGCACTTGCACGGCGACGGCTCCGTAAGCCACGCCGCAGAGTGTCGAAACCGAAATGTGCATCCGGAATCCGGCCATCATACCTCCCGGCGATTCAAAATCCGAAATTGGTCACTACCGACATCGCAATCGAACCGGCCGGACGTCAAAATCGGGGAATGACCAACGACGCCATTGCCAAACGACTGAAAGCGTACGCCGCGGAACTGACGCAGCGCGGCGACAACCTGTACCGGATCCGAGCGATCCGTCAGGCGGCCTTTGCGGTGCTGAGTCTACCCGAACCGTTGGAAGAAGTGGTAGCCCAAGCCGGTTCGGCCGGTGTGGTCGCCCGCGCGGGTATCGGCAGCCATCTGGCCGAGACACTCGCGGAGTACACCAAGACGGGGGAATGGAAGCCGCAGAACCGCAAAAAGTAAGAGAATTAACTACTCCGCCCCCATCACCCGGCGGAGTTCCGAAGCGGGAACCGTCAGTTTCACGACCATTTGCAACGCCGAGGGGACGACTTTGACTTTTTCATCCGCCTTCTTACGAACCTTGACCATTCGCTTGCGAAGAACCATGTCGGCCGCTTTTTCCCCTTCTTCCGGGTAATCGATACTCTCGGTGAGTGCGGCCATACCCACCACGTTGCCGAAGCGATCCACAACGGGCGAGCCGCTGCTGCCGTAAGCGTAATCGGCGTCGATCGCCATCCATTTCGTCATGATGTCATCGTCGTTTTTGTACTTGGTGTAGCGTGTGACATGGCCCTGCGTGAAGGTGAAGTAACGATCTCCAGGGTGGCCGAGGACGCCGACCCAACTGGCGACGGCGGACGCTTGCGAGGCGACGGGGAGTGGAATGAGACCCTTCGCATCGACCTGAAAGATGGCGATGTCGGCCGCTTTATCCCGTGCCAAAATCCCGGTGACGGGGAAGACTTCGCCGGTGGCGCTCCGCACGCCGAACGATTCGTCGTCGCCGATCTCATCGAAGACGTGCCAGTTGGTGACGAGGATGCCCTCCGCGCCGAGAACCCAAGCCGTGGCCATTCGGCCATCCGTATATTCCTCGGCTTCTTTCACCACAGAACCGATGATGAAGACACTGGCCTTCAACGACACGGCCAATTCCTCGGCCGACAGTGCCTTGTCGTTCGGCTTCCCAGACTTCAACTTGGCCACGATATCTACGGCGATCAGTTCCTTGAGTTTCTCGGGCTTGAGGCACTTGCCATCCTTGGCGAGTGCACCGAGTTTGTCGGTGAAACTCTTCAGGATCGCACTGTCATCGGTGTATTCGACTTCGATTTTGGCCGGTGCCTTATCGGCACGCACCGGGACAAAGGCAAACGCGGCCAACAAGATCGGCAGGAGCAAAACGATGCGCATCGGTGTCTCTCGCGGGTCAAGGAACTCCGTTATGGTAACGGGGATGCGACCCAAGCGGAAGTGGAGCATTTGGCGAGGGGTGCTGACCGGATTTGAGAAAACAGTTGCGAATCCGCTTGACTGCACCATGGCAAAATGTTCCAAAGTAACCATGCTTTTTTGGAATCGATGATCAAACTGCCTGAAATTGATCAATTCACGCTAAATTCCAACATGAGGTGGACGGTAAGCGTTGTCTAAGCGGAATGCCGATTTAGGCATCCGTTTGATACATTCCGGAGTTCTGACATGTACCGATCCATCAGCTTTTCAACAATTTGCGGATTGGCGCTCATTTGTCTTTCAACGACCGTGCCATCTGCTAAGGCTGATGATGCGGTGCCTCCAGTCGCAGTCAAAGAAACCAAATTCCTGCTCGAAGATGCGAAGCAACTCGAAAAAGCCAAAACGGAGTTATGCGTGGCACTTCTGGCAAGTATTCAGCAAAAAGGGCAATCGGCAAATGATATACGAGATGCCATTTCGATTCTAAGCAAACTCCGTTATGAACCCTCGATCAATTTTACCGTGTTACAGATCGAAGTTCGCAACATACACCTCGTCCACAAGCAAACACGTCTGTCATATATCGTCATCAACCAAGACCCGTTTAAAGCAACACCTTTTAATTTCCCGGCGATTCAAGCTCTCATTGACCACGGCCCTGCCGCGATTCCACCCTTGGTCAAGGCCTATGTCGCTCATAAGAAAGAACTCGTTGAGAAACCTGAAGTCGAGCCCGATATCGTCCTCCGAAACATTGAGGCCATACTCATTTATTCAGAACACCCTGAATACACTCTGGTGTATTTGAACCGCACGATCAAGGAGGCGCGGCTCAAAGAAGTTTTGGGCATCGAAATGGAAGTGATGGTCGAATTGCGCACCAGAATCAATGAGGAAGTGAAACGCCGCCGTTGAATACTTCACACACACCCGATTCACAGTCCGCACGCTTCTAATTGGCGAAGACGCCCCTGAGGAATCACCCATGAGTGCGGTTTGGATTATATTGGCCGTGTTCAATTCCGGCGCTTGGTTGCTACACGCCCCCACTGATAAATTGGGGTGGGCACTGCGGGTTCGTCCGATGGTGCGACATCAGACTTACTTCAACAGGGAGTCTATTGACCATATCACTTTGGCACTCACACTCGTTAACCAATCGGGTGAAAAGAGATTCAGTATGTCGCTTCGCGAAGCGCGCGATACCGGAGATCTTAAAATCTCTATCATTCCACCCGACGCCGATAAACTCGACCGCATCAGTTTTCGCCACTTGCGCGTGCCGGTGAAAAGTATGCCAATTGAGTCTGGCAAGTTTATACAGTGCGACTTTACTTTCATTGATTTCGGCTATTATGAATTAGCTGATGTCGGTACCTATGAATTACGAGCGTCACTGGAGACTACCCGAGGTCAAATTTTCGCACCGGTCGTCAAACTCAGAGTCATCGAACCGGCGCCCTCCGACATTTTGGAAAGCAAACCGGTGCCTTTGGAAGGGTACAAGTCGAAGTGGCCGAAAGAGAAACATGACAGTGCAGCGATTCAGCAAATCAAGATCGGGGATCGCACTTGGCTGTTCTATCGCAAGTTCCTGAGTCCTTTAGACGGTGGCAAAGTCAGCAACACTTTTCGAATTGCCGAACTGCCCGGCAAAGTGGTCGACTTCAAAGTCGAAGGGGCCTTCGGCAATGGGAATCCGCTGACAATCACCTACCGCGAACACACCTACACCAAGTGGACGACGACGCACGTCATCAACTCCGTCGACGGCCGGCCGTGGACGGCGGCGGAAGAGAAGCAGCGGCAGGAAGAATTG
>JAYSYJ010000167.1:0-4893 GCA_043727675.1 Fimbriiglobus sp. | reverse complement strand
TGAACGAGAATCTCCCGGCCGGCCCGAAACCCTAGCTCTAAAATTCAATGGACGCTGAGGGGATCGAACCCCCGACCCGCTCCGTGTAAAGAAGCCGCTCTACCACTGAGCTAAGCGTCCGGCATAGCTTACTATAGGGCGTGGGTGGCGTGGGTAACAGCCCCGCCGGCTCGAATCGCGGCAGCGACCATCGTCGCTTCGGTGATCTCGGCATCGGTGGCACCGGCTTGTTTGGCTCGCTTCGCGTGGAACTCGATGCAGTACGGGCACTGCGTCGTCACGCCGACGGCAATGGCGATCAATTCTTTGAACTTCACGGGGATGGCCCCTTCCGCGAAGGCGGCTTTGTCGAACGCTTGGAACGTTGCCATCACGTCCGGTGCGACGGCGGCCATCGTCTTCATCTTGGTCAAATTGGCCATGTCGTAGTTCAGCATGATGTCGCCCATCCGGTCGAAGAAATTGAGAAATTAGAAAGTCTGCCCGGCGGTCGGAACCACCGGGATGTGACTCATGATTTACTTCGCTTTGCCTTGCAGTTCGTCCGCGAGCCAGTCGGCCGAGTAGACTTTGCGCAACGCTTCGATCATCGCCCGGCTATCGACGCTGACGGCGCGGGAAATTTCACCTTCGTAGACGAAGTCGAGCACCAAGCTCTGGATGTTGCCATCGAAGATCAAGCCGACGACTTCGCCCGCTTTGTTCACCACCGGGCTGCCGCTGTTGCCACCGATGATGTCGGCGGTGCTCACGAAGTTGAACGGGGTCTTCAGATCGAGTTTATCTTTCTTCTCGACCCAGCGTTTCGGTAGTTCGAACGGGCCGGTGTTGCTCTGCTCTTTGCTGCGGTCGTACAGTCCGCCGATGGTCGTGAATGCGGGTATATCTTTGCCGTCTTCTTTGAAACCCTTCACGGTGCCGTAGCTGAGGCGCAAGGTGAACGTGGCATCGGGGTAACTGTCGGTACCGTCCAGGGCGAAGCGGGCCTTGGCCAGCGCCGAGGCGGCTTGACGCTTCGGTTCATCGATTTCGGTCTCGAACTTTTTGCGGAGCGTTCGGCTGGCTTCATCGACGATTTTAGCCACGGCGATCATGGCGTCGTCGTCCGGGGCCGTCTTCGCTTCGAAGTGCTTCTTGCGGAACTCGGGATCTTTCACTTTGGTGCCCGACACGAGGTCGAAGGCCCGTTCGCGCGGCGACTTCCCAGCGAGAACTTTCTTCACCAGGACGTCGTCGGCCCCGAAGTGCGTGGCAAAACTACTGAGCGAATCGGCGAGTTTGAGAGTCTCGAAGTCGTCGTAGATCGGCTCGTCCGAGAAAAGCTTGAACTTGAGCGAGCCGAGTCGGGCCGGGCCAAATTCTGGCAGGCGGTCGGCGTCGCCTTTCTTCATCTCGTCGCTGTAACGGAGCAGCGTGCGAGCGATGCCGAAGAGCTGGCTGTTGAAGCCGCCGCCATTTTCGAGCATGGTGATGTCCTTCATCATCCCGGCCCGCAGCTTCTCACCGGCGGCGATGGTCTCGAATGCTTTGGCCGTTTCGGTCGTCACCTTCGTGGGATTCTCTTCGATGAACTTTTTCAGCCGTGTTTCCTCGGCCTGCTTGCGGGCCATGACCTTCGGGTCGAGCAACCCTTGCAAGCCGCCGATGCGGGCCTTGCGGCTGTTCTGAATGCCGAAGAGTTCCTCCTCGGCCTTCTGGCGGTTGCCTTCGCTGCGTTCGGCCCAACTGTGCAGCAGCACTTCGAGGCGGTTCAACCGTTGGAGCAAATACGGGTAGCCGGTGTCGCGCAGATACTGCAACTCGGCCACGGTGTTCTGGCGGTTGGTGCGACCGGGGTGGCCGCTGACGAAGATCAGATCGTTCTCGGCGCTGCCGGCCTTGCTCCACTTCAAAAAGTGTTCGCAGACGATCGGCTTATCGTTCTCGTAAACGCGGAAGAAACACATGTCGAGGTCGAAGCGCGGGTACTCAAAGTTGTCCGCGTCGCCACCGTAGAAGGCGATCTGTTTCTCGGGGGCGAACACCAAGCGGATGTCGGTGTATTTTTTGAAGGTGTACAGGTGGTACGCCCCGCCCGAGAACAGCGTGACGACGTCGGCGCGGATGCCCTTGGCATCGTCGGCCACTCCTTTTTCGAGACCGGCAATGACCTGCTGGCGGGCCTTGAACGCATCGGCGGGGGCCATGTCCGCCTTCACGGCCGCGTTCACTTCGGCGGTCACGTCTTTGATCGACTGCAAGATGTTGAGTTCGAGCGCCTTGCACTTGAGCTCGTCCTTCGACTCCTTGGCTTCGAAGCCATCTTTGAGGTAATCTTTCTCTTTCGTGGAGAGTTTTTGCAGGTCGTCGGCGCCGACGTGGTGGTTGGTCATCACGAGGCCGTTGGCCGACACGAAACTCCCCGAGCCACCGGAGTTGAAGCGGACACTGCTCTTTTGCAGGTGTTCGAGCCACTTGGCGTCCGGCTCGAACTGGTACTTCTCTTTGAGCTGTTTGAGGGGCGGGGCCGTGTAGAGCCACATGCCCTCGTCGGCTTGCAAAGTCGGGGACGATACTGTCATGGCGAATGCGACCGTCATAGCCGCCCAGAACCGAGAACGCAGCTGTTTCACGGTTGACTCCAAGGTAAGGAATGCACCGGCGGAACGGCCGGTGCGAGAAAGTCTATGCGTCGAAGGGTGCCCTGGCACGCCGGGATGCGCGATATAATAGCCACAATCGGTAAAAAGCATTCCAGCGGTCGCACCGTTTGTCCGTCGGGCGTCCGGCTTCCTGCCATGGCACGAGACCTATACTGCGTCGTGGACTGCTTTGAGGAGCCTGTTGCAAGACCGGCTGCTGTTGACGGAATAATAGAGATCGAACGCGTTCTGAGTTCAAGATGATGAAGTCTTACCGACCTCTGTTGTGGCTTGTGGGTGTTGTCAGTTTTTGCGTAATCTTTTGGAGTTTGAACATGTCGAGTCATCCGCGTGGAACGCCCATTCGCATTGGTCACCCGAAAGCCGGTCGTTTGGAACGGAGCGAAGCGGAGTGGAAGGCCGAACTGCCAGCGGATGCTTTCCGCGTGGCTCGTCAAAGTGGAACCGAACGGGCTTTCAGCGGGGCGAGCTGGAATACGAAAGAGGCCGGAACGTACCGGTGCGTCTGTTGCGAACAAACCTTGTTCGATTCCACGACCAAATTCGACTCGGGCACAGGGTGGCCGAGCTTCTGGGCTCCGGTGGACGACGATGCCGTCTCCTTATTCGGGGATCGCAGCCTATTCGCAACTCGGGTCGAAGTGACTTGCAGCCGGTGCGATGGCCACCTGGGGCACGTCTTCGAAGACGGCCCGAAACCGACCGGTTTGCGATATTGCATGAACTCGGCTGCGATGACGTTCGTCCCGACTGCGGATGGAGTGGCGAAGTAGAGAAGGGCGGCCGCGCGTAAGATGACCCCGCTTATTCAGTATCTGTTAATGTCGCGGTGTGTTGTTGATAAGTTCGCCCACCCTCATTTTGGCCCAGGCTCCTCATGCAACGCTTCGTGTTACCCCTGTTGGTTGTCGGTCTCGTCGCGGGCACTGTTCTCGCGGCCGACTGGCCCCAATGGATGGGGCCGAACCGCAACGGCGAATGGGTTGAAGACGGCATTTGCGAATCCTTTCCGGAACAAGGCCCCAAGAAACTTTGGACCGTGGCGATTCGCGGCGGCTATTCCGGCCCGGCCGTTGCCGGTGGACGGGTGTTCGTCATGGATTTCGTGCCGGAACAAGACATCACCGACAACAACCCTAACAAACGGCACGACATTCTTGGGACGGAGCGCGTCCTGTGCCTCGATTTGAAAACGGGCAAGCAGCTTTGGAAGCACGAGTATCCGTGCACGTATTCACTGAGCTTTCCGTGTGGCCCGCGTTGCACTCCCACCGTCGATGGCACACGAGTGTACACGGTCGGTGCGATGGGGCAATTGTTCTGCTTCGACGTGAAAACGGGCAAGGTGATCTGGTCGAAAGATTTCGTCAAAGATTACGGCGCACCGCTGCCGATGTGGGGGTTCTGCGGGCACCCCTTGGTTCATAAGGATCTATTGATCTGTTTGGTTGGTGGAAACGGCAGCTTGGCCGTGGCGTTCGACACCGCGACAGGCAAAGAAGTTTGGAAAAGCTTGAGCGCGAAAGATTCCGGTTACTGTCCACCCTCGTTGATTAGCATCCGCAATGAACAGCAGTTGTTGATCCGCTGTCCCCATGCGATTCACGCGATCAAACCTGCCACCGGCGAAAAGATTTGGCACGTCAAGCTCGAACCTAAATACGGCATGTCGATCAACGCCCCGCAACAGCATAAAGAGTTTCTCTTTGCCGGCGGAGTCGGCGGACACGCCGTGATGCTGAAACTCCCCGCAGGAACCGACGAAGTGCCAACCGAAGTGTGGCGTGGCACCAAAGACACCGGATTGTACCCGTCGAACGCGACCCCGCTGATTTCCGATGGCACGCTATACGGCTGCGACAGCATGACGGGTGCGTTCATGGCCGTGGACCTGGCCACGGGCAAACGCCTTTGGGAATCCCAAGATCCGACCACCGGCAAACCCGAAGGGCTGATGCACGGCACGGCATTCGCCGTGCGAAATGGGGATCACCACTTCTTGTTCAACGAGACTGGCCATTTGATCTTGGCGAAATTGACCCCGGAAAAGTACACCGAAATCTCGCGGGCCAAGCTGATCGAACCGACGGGCGAAGCCTTTGGCCGCAAGGTCGTTTGGTCTCATCCCGCATTTGCCGACAAGAAGATCTTTGTGCGAAACGATCAGGAAATCGCCGCTTTCGACTTGGCGAAGTAGAACACACTTGTGTTTATGCTTCACCAGGAGTTCACCATGTTCGTTCGAACCTTC
>JAYSYJ010000166.1:0-4896 GCA_043727675.1 Fimbriiglobus sp. | reverse complement strand
TGGCGAGCCAATTCTTCAATCCGTAAGTCGCAATCGTCTGTGCATGCGACCGGACGCGATGGAAGAGGCGGAGCATGGCAGTTCCAAAGCGGATGGTGGAAATCAAGCTAAATCAAACATAGAGGCTAAGGTGATAAAAAGCAATTTCTAGGTACGACTTAAGACTGATACGGCCAAATTCCTAATCCGTGACATCCGAAACGGGATTGACCTCGGTTTGTTCGTTCGCTTATTCTGCGACGCCCTTACTACTTGAGGATTTGTCCGATGAGACTTACGATTGTGATCGTCGCTGCTGTGCTGTTGGCCGTGGCCGGCATTGGCTACACCCAAACCCCACAGCTTCCGCTTCCCGTTGCCAACACTCAAATTCCACGACCGCTTCCCGTTCCCGTACCGGTGACAATCCCGTCCGAAGTCAAGCTATTGCCATATAGCATTGCCCTGGAACAGCCTGCCGCTCCCGAGGAACAGACGGTCGAGTAGATGCTTGACACGGTGGAAGCTCTGCGGGTCCAAAAGGCTCTGCTGGAGAAACAAGAGAAAACCCTCATCGACCAGATCAACAAGAAGGTGGAGCTGCAGAGCGAACGGATGCGCCAACTCGGTATCGAGAAAAAGGCGGAAAAAGCTCTGTTGCCTAATTCTTTAGCTATCCCCGCGACATGGAGGTAACCCAATCTTACCCAATTTACCTGATTGACTTGGAACTCTCTCCGCGCTCACAATGTCTGAGTCGAGATTGCCACTTGTGCCGTCTCCCTCCCTGCGAGCGACTTTGTAATGCCCGTTTCTCCTCATGTTGGCTGGATTCTCCTCACACTCCTCTGCTTCGCCGGGCCGTTGTCCGCACAGCAGCCGATGTCCCCGGATCAGCAAGCCGAACAAGTACTGACGGCTGGGCAGAAGGCGTACAACCAGGGGGATTTCGCCGCTGCGGCCCAGCGTTTCAACGAGGTGATCCAGAAATTCGCCAACACTCGTTTTGCATCGGGTTCCCGGTTCGGGTTGGCCCTCATCCAGTTCAATAGTCCCGACGTCGACTTTGCGAAGGCCATCGAGAACCTGACCCCGGCCGCGAACGACGGCGGTTTCGCCGAACGCGGCCATGCCATGTACCATCTCGCCGTGGCCCAACGATCCCTCGGCATCCGCGAGCTGGACAAACCGGCCAACAATCCGAATGAAGTCGCTGCCCGCAAACAGGCGAGCGATGGCAAGTTCAACGAGAGTGTGAAGTGGTTCAACGAGGCCAAGAACTGGTTCGCAAGTCAGAAGAACGATGACTGGTCAGCCCGCAGTCGCGCCGATCAAGCGGAGATCGAAATCCGCCAGGGCAAGGTGAAAGAAGCGCGGGCCACCACCGAGCCGTTCACGAAAGATCCCGCACTCGCCAAGAACCGGCACCGCCCACTCGGGCTTTACTACCACGGCCTCGCCTGCTTCCTCGACAAAGATCCCGTGGCCGCCGGCCGAGTGCTGAACCAACTGGCACCGTTCAGCGACCCCGCCTTCGGGTTGCACGCGCGGTATCTCGTCGGCCGGGTGCTGCACCTCAGCAACGAAGCGGCCGAGGCGAGCGTGAACTACGACGCGGTGATCGCCGACTTCGACAAAGCCAAGCTCGCCGCCGTGGAAGCGGTGAAGCAACCGGAACGACTGAAGAACAATCCGTTCGAATTGGTGCGGTTGCGAGCGTTGGCCCAAGGCCCGACACCCGAATACGTGGCCGGGGCAGCATTCCACGGAGCCTGCCTGAACTACGAAGCGGGTAAATTCCCCGAGTCGATGGTGAAGTTTCAAGCGTTCGCCAAGGCCTTCGACAAAGATCCACTCGCCCCGGATGCTCAACTCCGCATCGGCTTCTGCCAAGTGCAGTTGCGTCAGTTCGACGAAGCTGTCAAGACGCTCGCCCCACTCGCCGAGAAGACGCCCCGGCTCGCGGATCAAGCGCAATTCTGGCTGAGCAAGGCCCAGTTAGAACTGGCGTTGGCGTCCGACCCGACCAAACCCGAGGAACGGGTCAAGAAGACGAAAGACGCGCTCGATGCCCTGCGGAAATCGATCGAGAAGACCGCGCAGCTGGCCGGCCAGAACGACGCCGATGCCAAAGCGCGTCGGCCGGAGATGCTGTTCGAACTCGCCGATGCGTTGCAGAACAACAAGCAATTCAAGGACGCTGTCCCGGTCTACGAGCAACTTTGGAACGAGAACGCCAACCCGGCCCGCCGCGAGGAAGTGCTGCAACGCCTGACCGCCGCGCTGGGGGCCAGCGGCGATTTCAACCGCTCGGACGACCGCTGCAACGAGTTCCGCCAAGCCTACCCGCAAAGCACGCTGGCACCGTGCGTGGCCTTCCGCCTGGCCGAGAACAGCTACGGGCGCACCGTCGAACTCGCCAAGGATAAGAACAAAGCGGCCGAGTTGAAATCGAAGTACGAGGAAGCAGCGAGCAAGTATTTGGAAGTGGTGGCGAAGTACCCGGAGTTCGAACGGGTGAACTTTGCCCGCCTCGGTGCCGGGGTCTGCTTCACGCAATTGAACAAGCTCGACGAGGCGGTGAAAGCCTTCGAAGGGATACCCGGCCCGGATCGCGGCGGAGAGCTGGCGCTGGCGGCGTACCTGCTCGCCGATTGCTACATTCGCCAAGCGCCGACCAAGGCCGACGACGCCCTCCAAGAGAATCAAATCCGCGAGAAGCTCGGTGCCGCCGCCGCGATGCTCGACAACTTCATCGGGGGGAATGCCAAGGCTGCGGAAACCCCGGCGGCGCTGCTCAAACTGGGCCATTGCCTCAAGCGGTTGGGTTCGACGCTCGCCGACCCGAACGAACGCAACGCCACTTTGAACAAGTCGCGCGAAACCTACGAGAAGCTGGCCAAGGACTATCCGACCAGTCCGTTAGCGGGGCAAGCGAACTTGGAACGGGCCAAGGTGAAGTCGCTCGCCGGCGATAAAGGCGGGGCCATGAACGACCTGCGGGCGTTCATCAACAACGATCCGACCAAGAACGACAAATTCGCCCCGCTCGCCGCCCTGCACTTGGCCACCCTGCACCGCGAACAGAACCAAGCTCCGGAAGCGGCCAAGGTGCTCGATGAGGCCCGCAAACGCTACGAAGCCGACCTCGCCAAAGATCCGGAGCGGGCGGAGTGGAATGCCTTGCTGAAGTACCATCATGCCGTGGCACTCTTCGAGACGCAGAAGCCGGGCGATGCCCGCAAGCTTTTCGAGGAAGTGGCGGGGCAGGCACCGGGCAAACCGATCGCGCTGGAATCCGGATTGAGGGCCGGACAGTGCCGCATCGCCGAGGGTCGCAAGCTCATCGAACTCGGGCAGAATGCCAAGAACCAAGCGGGCAACGATAACAATAAAAAAAACGCGGCCGAGCAGCAGCTCCAGCAGGGGCGCCGGGAGATCGTCGAAGCCGCGGAGCAACTGAACCGACGGGCGGAAGAATCGAAGAACGCCCAGCCGACTGCCGAGGCCCGCGCGCGTATGTACTACGATGCCGCCTGGGCTTGGCGCTTCCTCGCCGAAGACGAAGTGCGGGTGGCCCGGGAAGCGTTGCAAAAGCAACTTCAAGCCAAGAAGGTCGAAGAATTGACCAAGAAATTGCCACCGAACAGCCCGGTTCCCGCGGTGGCGGTGCAGGAAGTGCCCCGGGCTGCGATTCCGCAACAGCCGCACGAGGAACGCACCTTTAACAGCTACAAGCGGTTGATCGAAGAGTTCCCCGAAACGTCGCTGGCGGTGGAAGCGCGCTACGAAGTGGCGGAACTGCGGGCCGAACGCGACCAACACGAAGAGGTCATCAAGATTCTCAAGGATGCACTCGACAAAGAGCCGACCGACAAGCCGGTGGCACCGGACACCACGGAGCGAATCCGGTTGCGACTCGGCGCCAGCCAATTCGCCCGGAAAGACTTTGCGGCCGCCGCCGGCCAATTCGAAGCGATCGCGGTCAATCCGAAGTCGCCGTATTACTCGCAAGCGCTGTATCGGGCCGGGGAATGCCTCTTTTCGCAGGGAGACTACGCCAAGGCGGTCGAGAAGCTGATCCCATTCCGCGACAAACCCGAGTTCCACAACATCGCGGGTATTTCAGATCGAGCCTTGCTGCGGTTGGGCTTGGCCCTGATCGCCGCGAAGAACCCGGAAGGGGGCCGGCAAGTGCTTGAAACGATGCTCAACCGTTTTGGGAATGGTAATCCGTTCGCGGTCGACGCCCGCTTCGGTTTCGCGCAAGCGCTGCAAGCGCAAGGCAAACTGGACGAAGCCATCAAAGGGTTTGAGCAGGTGATTGCCGCCACGCAGACCGATGTGGCCGCGAAGGCGCAACTTCAAATCGGTCAGTGCCGCATGGCCCAGAAGAAGTTCGGCGACGCCGCCAGTGCGTTTTTGGTGGTGCCGTATACCTACGACTATCCGGAGTTGGCGTGCGCCGCCGCACTCGAAGCCGCCCGCGCCTTCGAGGAAGATAAAAAACCCGAACAGGCCGAGAAACTGCTGACCAAGCTGATGAAAGACAACCCCGCCGAATCCGAGTGGCACAAAGCCGCGAAGGAGCGTTTGGGGAAGTTGAAGAAGTGAGGGGGATTAAAGACGTCTAATGTTTCCCGCTTTTTCGAAGGCAGGAGCCGAAACGCTTGGGATTTCGCCGATGCCGCTCCGAGATCATTTTCAACCTCCGTTGAGTCGGTCGCACCCTTGGCGGGCCTTCCACGGCGCCTGGGCGGCGGCGATGGCACGCGGCCTGAATGCCGGCGTACTTCCTGCCGGTTACTACGCCGTGCCCTTTCTCGACCGCGATGGCCCCGTCGAAATCGATGTCGCCGTAGACTGGCCACCCGAAGACGAAATCCGCGTCGAAATCCTCACTGATGATGGCGATCC
>JAYSYJ010000165.1:0-14812 GCA_043727675.1 Fimbriiglobus sp. | reverse complement strand
CCGACTGGGTTGACCATGTGGACGGTCACGTCCACCTGAAGAAGAACTCAGTCGAAGCCGTTCAGGGCTGGAAGTCCGATGCTGCAAGTTGCAACTGCGGGAGTTGATGGTGACCCCGACAGACGAACGAAAGCCCCATTTCTATTCGGATGGGGCTTTTTCGTGTCTACAGAGAGCGGCAATGTAAATTTTGCGACTTTGGCGTTGCGTTTGCTTTACAGATCGTGCTGCACTTGAAGGTCAGCTATCAACTCTACTCCCGCTTTGAGGCCGGGCCGATGATTCTCAGGCTTTCCGATCTGTATCCGACTTGCCACCGTTGCGCCGGCGAGTGCGTCCAACTCAGTACCATTCCTGTCCCGAATTCACCCGAAGAAGATTGGCACTTCGATTACGTGCCATGCCGAGAGTGCAACGGCTTGGGCAGCCGCTTGGCCCGCGGCGGGAGGCTGCTTTTGGAAATCCTCCGGCTCACGGACGTGACCGAAATGGAAGCCAAGCCCCGCCTCAGCTTTGCGGGAGCGTGAAGCGAAAGGTGGATCCAGCACCGACTTCACTTTGAACTTCGACAGTGCCTTGATGGGCCTCCACGAACGTTTTGACGATAGCTAGACCCAGTCCCATTCCACCATCTTGCCGGCTATCGGTTTCAAATGGCTCAAAAACGATAGCCAGACGATCTTGCGCGATCCCGGTACCGTTGTCGCGAATCGTACATTCGATTCCGTCGGCATTGGACTTGGCTGAAATGAAGACATCACCACGCGGTGTGTATTTGATTGCGTTCGCAATGAGATTCTGTAAAATTCGTTTCAATAAGCTGGCGTCGGCAAAGACCACCAAATCTTCGGGCACCTCGTTAATCAAGGCGGTACTAGCCGTACCGGCGACGGGGTGGAGATCGTGAATCAACGACTCGACCAACGGCCAAAGGTCGAAGTGTCGCCGTTCCAGTTTGATGCCCGCTTCGGTTTTGAGATGTGAATTCTCTTCGATGATCTTGGCCACCAGTCCGCCGAGGTGCTGCACATTTCTCTGGAGCGAGTTCAACATTTTCCCCGTGGCCACGGCCGCCGCTTGAGTGCTCAGCGACACTTCGAGCACGCGGGCCGATAAGGCGATCGCGTTGAGTGGCGTCCGGAGATCGTGGGCGACGAAAGCCAAATATTCTTCGCGGCGCTTCTGGACTTCGAGTGCCCGTTGCGTGGCGAACGTTTCCACCGCCGACCGGATCGCTTCGTCCAGCACCCGGTTCAACACGCGCAGCGGTTCTCCCCGGAGATTCAACCCTTTTTCATCGGCGTATTCGTGGATGCAACTGCGCAGAATCCCGTACTCGGCGACCACTTCGCCGATGTCGTACCCGTCGCGCAATCGCTGCAGACCGTGGGCCGGGGAACTCCCGTCGCGCACTTCGCGGGCCGCCTCGTCGGCATGATCGGCGATCAGAGCGGCCGCGAGTTCGGCGAGCAGCATCGGGATGTGGTCGTTCAGTGTCGGCGTATCGAGGTGGCGGGCCGAAGGCAGTTTGCGGACACGATCTCGCCAATCGCTCAACAGCGGCTCGTGTTCGCGCCGGATCAACTCAGCTAGTTCCGTCTGCGTATCGATGGCCAGCCCCCCGTTTGAAATCAATTGAAAGCTGACATGTAACCAGTAACATATTACTGCGAACAACACTTTCAGGGAATGGCCCCCAAGCCAAGGCTCTCCCATTTCCGAGTAATTGTTTGCTCAATCGCCAGTGTCTTGTCCATCCGAATTGCCAGTGTGAACTTGGCACACCTCTTGCGGTTGTTCAAGCGGAAATTGAGCAGTTGAATTCTACATTGAGAGAAACTTTATGCCGGGTGATTTGTCATCGAGTAGTCTTCGTCTCCGTAATTTTGTCACCCTCGCATCGGAAGGATTGACCGCTTTTCCCACAACCAATCGCATTTTGCCGCGTCGTTTGGCCGCCAATGCCAGTCGAATCGAGCAAGCGTATCGCATTCTCGTTTCGATGGCGGCTCGTCAGGAACCGGTTCCATTTGAAGCGGAATGGTTGCTCGACAATTATTACGTGATCGACGACGTTGTCCGCCAATCACACGAACACCTGCCGAGTTCCTATTACCGCGAATTGCCCATCGTTCGGGAAGGGGTGCACGCCGGGCTTCCGAGGGTCTATGCCCTGGCCGAAGTCATCGTTGGCACTGGCGATAACGTCACTACCGAAGCGAGTATCCGCGAAGCCGTTCGGGAGTACCAGCAAACGTCCGCCCTCACGACGGGGGAACTCTGGGCCGTCCCCATTATGCTACGATTGGCGGTGTTAGACTTACTCCGAAAACTTTCGGATCAAGTCCTTGTCACGGTCAATTGTCGGCGCGAAGCCCGTGAAGCACTCGAGTCCGTCGCCGCCGGACGGAACCACTCTTTACCTAACGAACCGAGCGATTCGTTCGCCGCGGCGATTTGGGAAACCATCCGTGAAGAAGGCCCTTCGAGCGAACATCTTTCGGGCTGGGTGAACCAGCATTTGGGCGATCCCCACGCGCTCAGCCATCGCGAGTTTTGTCGCCAAGCTTCGAATCAGTTGTGCATCGGCAACGCCGTCACCACGCTTCGTTTGTTGAGCGTAATCGACTGGAAAGTCTTTTTTGAAAGCACGAGTTTGGTCGAAGCCGTCCTTCGCACCGATCCTGCCGGCATCTATGCCAAACAAGATTTTGCGACCCGGGATCGTTGCCGCTGGGCGATCCAACGACTGGCCCGCGGGAGTGGTCGCCCCGAAGCCGATGTCGCGCGCACCGCGATCTCGAGCGCTCGCCAGGAAGTGCCACCCGTTCCCGTCGCCTACGATTTGATCGGGGAAGGGCTGCCGGAGTTCGCCCGCGATCTGGGATACCACGCGAGTTGGTCGAAACGGCCCCGCGATTGGGTGATGAAACATCCTGGTGTCGTGTTCCTGGCCTTGCTTGCAGGATTCACCCTGGCGGTACTCGTCCCTGTGGTGTTGCTAGGATTCGGTGGCCACTGGCTCTTGGCCGTCGCGGCGATGTTGCCGGCAACAGTCATCGCCACGGAACTCGGCATCGGGTTGACGAATTTCGTGGTTCGAAAGAGCATCGCTCCCCGCATCTTACCGCGGCTGGAATACACCAAGGGGATACCCCAAGATTGCACCACGTTCGTCGTGGTGCCGACGATGATTGGCCATCCTTCCCAGGCCGCTGCGCTGATCGGCCGCTTGGAACAACATGCCCTTTCGAGCGCCGATCCGGCGTTGTCGTTTGCGCTGCTCACCGACTTCGTCGATGCGTCGACCCCCACCTCAGCGGACGATGCCGATTGCGTGGAAGCGTTACTCGCGGGGATTCGCCGACTGAACGCGACTTATTGCACCGCTGAAAAGCCGCAGTTCTATTTGTTCCATCGCCGCCGGCTGTTCAACCCGAGTGAAAATTGTTGGATGGGCTTCGAGCGGAAGCGCGGCAAACTCGATGAGTTCAACCGACTGATTCGCGGTGCCAACGACTCGAGCTTTTCCATTTTGTCGTGCGCGATCGCCGAGATTCCGCACGTCCGGTTCGTGCTCACCCTCGATACCGATACAGTGCTGCCCCGAGATGCCGCACGGAACATGATCGCCACGTTGGCGCACCCGTTGAACGCCCCGAAACTCTCGGCGGACGGACGGAGGGTTGTCGGTGGCTATGCGATTCTTCAACCCCGTGTGAGCTTCTTGTATCGGGCCGGATTCCGCTCGTGGTTCGCTCGGGTCTTCGCCGGCTCCACTGGGGTCGATCCGTATTCCTCGGCGGCGTCCGATACGTCCATGGACTTGTTCGGCCGGGGCAGTTTCACGGGTAAGGGCCTGTACCACGTTGATGCGTTCGCTGCCACGGCGGGCAATGCCCTGCCCGAAAATGCGATTCTCAGCCACGACCTCATCGAATCGACTTACGCGCGCTGTGCACTCGCCACGGACATCGAAGTTTTCGACGAGTTCCCCGCGAAATACCACGCCTACGCTCGGCGGGAGCACCGCTGGATTCGTGGCGACTGGCAACTGCTTCCGTGGCTCGGGCGTACCGTTCCTGCCGTCGGCGGCGCTCGGCTTCCCAATGTACTGCCCCTACTCGAACGCTGGAAGTTGATCGATAACCTACGCCGCAGTCTCGTCGCCCCGGCGGCCCTCCTCTTGCTCGTACTCGCCTGGACGGTTCTCCCCGGGCCGGCTTGGGCTTGGACACTATTCGCAATCGCGGCGTGGCTCCTGCCGACCCTGTTACTCGCGGTCGACACGATTTGGGAATTTCGAACTCGAGCTGCGTTCCGGTCGTTCCAGTCCAAGTTGCGTTTCGAGATCGCGAACACCATCGGGCAAGCCGCACTTCAACTGGTATTACTCCCCGATCAAGCCCGGCTGGCCGTGGATGCGATAGCGCGGACGCTGTATCGTGTCGCGGTGTCCAAACGGAAAATGTTGGAATGGGAAACGGCCGCATCCGCCGAAGCGCGGCTCGGCACGGGGGGCAAACAATTCCTCCAGACGATGTGGCCAGCACAATTGATCGCGGTCATCGTGGCGGTCGCCGTTGCTTACTTCGCCCCGGATAACTTGTGGGTGGCCGCCCCGTTGGTGTTGCTCTGGCTGCTGTCGCCGCTCGTGGCCTATATCGTCAGCCGGCCGAGGATTATCTCGGAACCGACGCTCAGCCCATTTGAAGAGAGCGAACTCCGCCGCACTGCTCGAATCACGTGGGATTTCTTCGAAACGCACGTCGGGGCGGTCGACAACTGGTTGCCACCGGATAATTACCAAGAAGTGCCACTCGGGATCGCGGCGCACCGCACATCACCCACCAACATTGGGCTGTACCTGCTGTCGGTGCTTTCGGCGCACGATTTTGGATACATCACCACGGCCGAAATGGCGGATCGCTTGAATAAAGCTTTCGACGCCATCGACAAATTAGAACGACACCGCGGCCACATCTTCAACTGGTATGAAACGACGACGCTGGCGACTCTGCTCCCCGCGTATGTATCGACCGTAGACAGTGGCAACTTATTGGGGTGTTTGCTGGCGCTGAAACATGGAATCGTCGAAGAGACGGCGCCGCCGATCACGTCGGGCTTGGCCGATACACTGGCCGTCTTTCGGTCTGTTTGGGATGTTTCGGGGGTAGAGCACCGGACTGGCGTGACGTCTGCGTTGGAAGCGACGACGTCCGCGCTGGCGGCGGGCGAGTTGAAATCGATTGGCGAACGGGCCGTCGATCTAGCGAATGCCGTTCGGGACGTCGCGCCGAATTCGCAGTCGATGCATTGGGCGGAACGATTCCGCGAAATGACCGCGCGGCACCGTGATGCGGTTCCCGTTTCCGCCGATACCTTGGCAGAGATTGCCAATCGGGCGTCGACCTGGGCCGCCGGCATGGCATTCGGATTCTTGTACAACCCGGATCGGGAACTCTTTTCAATCGGCTACAACGCCACCACCGGCAAGCTCGATACGAACCATTACGATTTGCTCGCGTCCGAAGCGTGCATCGCCAGTTATTTGGCCATCGCTCGCGGAGAAGTTCCGAAGAAACATTGGTTCCGCTTAGGTCGATTAGTGACACGGTTGGCCGGCGAAACGGGCCTCATTTCTTGGGGCGGAACGCTCTTTGAATATTTGATGCCACGGATTTTGTTGCCGACGGCCCGGGGCGTATTACTCGATCAAGCGCAACGGGCCGCCGTCGCTCAACAGATCGCCTACGGCCGCGAAACGGGGCTCCCTTGGGGCGTCTCGGAGTCGGGCTTCTACTTGTTCGATGCGGGCCAAGTTTACAGTTATCAATCGTTCGGCGTGCCCCGAATGGGCTTGAAACGCGGTCTGGATCGGGATCGCGTGATCGCCCCGTACGCGACGCTGCTAGCTATCGACATCGACGCCGCGGCGTCGGTTCGCAACTTCGCACGACTGAGGGCGGCCGGGGGCGAAGGCCCCTTCGGGTTCTACGAAGCGATCGACTACACACCGGGGCGGGCGAACGAAGACGGCACGCCCAAAGTGGTTCAATCGTATATGGCGCACCATCAAGGGATGGGATTCTTGGCGATTGCGAATCGGTTGATGGGCGGCATCTTCCGCGAACGGTTGGCGCGGGAACCGGCGGTGCAAGCGTCCGAACTGTTGCTCGACGAACGGGTACCGACCGGCGCACCGGATATGACACCCGACGACTCGGCGACCGAGTCGGAACGGGAGCTGGTGGCCCCGGATTACCCTGTGCGCCGGCGGCTGACGTCGCCGCACACGCCGATGCCACGAACGCATTTGCTGTCCAACGGCCGCTACACGGTCATGCTCACGAACGCCGGGAGTGGCTTCAGCCGCTGCGGCGATTTAGATGTGACCCGCTGGAAACCGGACGCCACCTGCGATGGGGAAGGCCAGACTCTTTACATCCGCGATCGTCGCACGGGGGCGTATTGGTCGGCTGGTTACCAACCGACCGCGATGACGCCCGATGAATACGAAGTCACCTTCGCCATCGACAAAGCGGAGATCCGTCGCATCGACAGCTGGATCGAGACGCACGTCGAAATCACCGTGGTTCCCGATCAGAACGTCGAAGTCCGTCGCATCACGGTGACGAACCGAGGACTGAAAACACGCGACTTGGACATCACAAGTTATGCCGAAATCGTACTGGCGCAACACGCTGCCGATGCGGCGCATCCGGCGTTTGGCAAACTCTTCCTCGAAACCGAATGGATCGCGGAGCACCAGGCCATCGTCTGCCGGCGGCGGCCTCGAGCTGCCGATCAGGCCCCGATCTACGTGGTTCACGCCTTCGCCGCAGAAGCGATCTCCGGGGCTGTTTCGTGGGAGACATCCCGTGAAGTGTTCCTCGGTCGGCGTGGCACTCCGGCGTCTCCAGTTGCTATGCAGGCCCAAGTCCGGCACTTGATCGGCACCCAAGGGGCCGTGCTCGATCCGGTCTTCGCGATCCGCCGTGCGGTGACCTTGAAACCGGGGCAGGGGGCCACCATGGCGTTTTCCACCGGCGTGGCAGCCACTCGGGACGAGGCGGTGGCATTGGCCGAGCGATTCCACACGCTTTCGGCTGTGAGCCGAGCTTTTGAACTGGCGTGGGGCCAAGCCAATATCGAGTTGCAGGGGAACCATTGGAAGCCCGATGACGTGCACTTATTCCAGCGGATTGCTGGGTATTTACTTTACCCGACGGGGCCACTGCGGGCCGCCCGGGAAACCTTGGCGGCGAATCGACTCGGGCAATCGGGACTCTGGGCCTTCGGCATCTCCGGAGATCTGCCGATCTTGATCCTGCGCTTGCACGGATTGGTCGGACTGCCCCAACTCCGGCAGTTGCTCCAAGCGCACGTGTACTGGCAATCCAAGGCGTTCAAAGCCGACCTCGTCGTGCTCCTCGAAAACGCCGGCGGCTACCAAGATGAATTGCACGACGAAGTGACCAACCAGATTCGAGCCGCCGGGTTGGCGGATCGCATCGACCGACCCGATGGTGTGTTTGTCCGCAAGGGTTGGCAGATGACCAGCACCGACCGGACGTTGTTGCTGGCATCGGCTCGCGTTGTTTTAGACGACCTCGTCGGCCCGGTGGCCACCCAGGTGGACGCTGTGGCATTGCCGAGACCGCTGCCTTCCCGTCGGACTCGGGCACGGTTGCTTCCCGCGTCGTTTTTCCCGGCCAACCCGGTGCCACCCCCGCTGCAATTCGACGGTGGCTACGGTGGTTTCTCGGCCGACGGTTTAGAATTCGTCATCCGCCCGGAGCGACCACCACCGACCCCGTGGACCAACGTGATCGCCAACCCGGCCGGGGGCTTTCTCGTCACCGACTCGGGCGGTGGATTCACCTGGGCGGGCAATAGTCAGTCGAACCGCCTCACCACGTGGAGCAACGATCCCGTCGCCGATCCACCGGGTGATGCCATTTACCTGCACGACGAAGAAACGCACACCATTTGGTGTCCGACGCCACTGCCCGTGCGAACGGGGCAGGGTGTCACCGTCCGACACGGCCAAGGGTACACCGTCTTTGAGCGGGAAGCCGAGGAGATCGAAAGCGAACTCACCGTGTTTGTACCCGTCGCCGACCCGGTGAAAATTTCGCTGCTCAAGTTGCGGAACACCGGGTCGCGCATCCGCCGTTTGGAAGTGGCTTATTTTGCCGAGTGGGTACTCGGTTCGTACCGTGAAGCGACGTCGGCGCACATCGTGACGGAATTGGACATCGAAACCGGAGCATTGCTGGCCCGCAATCCGTTTCACCCCGATTTCCCGACCCATGTTGCGTTCGCCGATACCGATCTGCGCCCGCGCACCGCCACCGGCGACCGAACCGAATTCCTCGGCCGCAACGGCAATCCGTCGGCCCCGGTCTCCTTTGCCCGGTCGGCGCTCTCGGGATTCGTCGGGCCAGGCCTCGATCCGTGCGTGGCGATCCGAGGGAATATCACGCTGTCACCTGGTGAAGAACGCACCATTGTTTTCGTATTGGGTCAGAGTGCCGATCTGGAAACAGCCCGACGGCTGATTCGTACTTACCGCACGGCGGACGGTGCAAACTCGGCCCTGAATGACGTCGTAACACGCTGGGACGACATTTGCAACACGGTGCAAGTCGAAACGCCCGACAAGGCCTTCGACCTGCTGATGAACCGCTGGCTCATCTATCAGACGCTGTCGTGCCGGCTGTGGGGTCGGTCGGCGTTTTACCAGTCCGGTGGGGCCTATGGCTTCCGTGATCAACTTCAGGATGTCTGTGCCCTCATTCACGCGGTACCGAATGAAGCCAAGGCGCAAATTCTGCGAGCGGCGAAACGGCAATTTATCGAAGGGGATGTCCAGCATTGGTGGCACGAACCGGCGGGCAACGGGGTGCGTACGCGCTTCTGCGACGACTTCCTCTGGTTGCCTTACACCGTGGCAGAATATGTCCAAGTCACGGGCGACAAGGATGTGATGACTGCGAATCTAGCGTTTCTGGAAGCCCCGATTCTCACCCCGGATCAGCACGAAGTGTACGGAATCCCGCGTGTGTCGGAACAAGCGGGTACGCTGTTCGAACACTGCAAACGGGCACTGGCCCACGGCTGGCAACTGGGGACACACGGCCTGCCGTTGATGGGCACCGGCGATTGGAACGACGGCATGAACACCGTCGGGTCGGGAGGAAAAGGTGAGAGCGTCTGGGCCGCCTGGTTCCAAGTGGTCGTGTTGGAGAAGTTTGCGACCGTGGCGGATCGTCTCGAAGAAACGACCGTGGCCCAAACGTGCCGGGCGCACGCCAATCAACTTCGGGCGGCTGTGGAAGCGCAAGCGTGGGACGGCGACTGGTACCGGCGGGCTTATTTTGACGACGGCACCCCGCTCGGTTCCGCATCCAACGACGAGTGCCGCATCGATTCGATTGCGCAATCGTGGGCGGTGCTGGCCGGTGGTGACCCCACCCGGGCGGCACACGCGATGGATGCCGTCACCGAACAACTGCTCCGACCGGCGGATCGGTTGTCGCTCCTGTTTGCACCGCCGTTCGACGCAGGCCCGCTGCGCCCGGGGTACATTAAAGGGTATCTGCCCGGAGTGCGTGAAAATGGCGGCCAGTACACCCACGCGGCCGCGTGGGTGGTCAAGGCACTGGCGATGCTCGGACGCGGCAATGCGGCCCACGAGGCCTTTGCGCTGATGAACCCCATCGAGGCGAAGCCGGATCAATACCGGGGGGAACCGTACGTGTTGGCGGGCGACGTCTATTCGTGCCAGCCTCACGTCGGTCGTGCCGGTTGGACATGGTACACCGGCTCCTCGGCTTGGCTTTACCGCGTCGGTCTCGAAGACATCCTCGGCATCCACCGCCAGGGCACAACACTCAGGTTCCATCCTTGCGTACCCTCGGCTTGGAAAACTTTCGTCGTGCGAATTCGCACTGGGCGGGCCATTTACCGGATCAATTGCCTCAATCCTAATAATCTTCAGAATGGAGCTGTTCGAGTGTCCCTCAACGGCGTATTGTGTGAAGGAGGTCAGATTGAGATGATCGATACCGATGGAGTTCATGAAGTTCTCGTCGAAATCGATGCCGAATCTGCTCGCACTTGATCCGGTAGGTTCTCAAACCGCACATTCCCGTCGTGAAAGGGCTCGGTGGATGTGCTGCGACAGAGTGAATCACAGGATCTTGTAAAACGCAATGTGAATGGCATGAAATATGCATTTGATCTTGCGCACACAGAGTTTGACTACTAGGAGATTCCACCATGCTGTTAGAATTGCAAGCTGAAGAGAAGACTGGATACGATACCACTCTGAAATTGAACGGATTTGAGTCTTGGGAAGCGGAAGAATGCGTACCGGATGACCGTGCTGGCTTGCGACCCTCGGAAGTTGTCCAACAAAAATTCCTCTCGCTGATGCCTAATTTGCCCGTGCCGGTGAGTAGTTTGCACAATCGTCGCACCACTCGTCGGTAACTTTGTGACGACCAGATTCTAATTGCAAGGCCTGGAATTATCCGGGCCTTGTTCTTTTTTAAGTCAGATTGCATTGCGGCACTTCATTTGCATTTCCTTTTTCTATCGCGGTAAGTCGGCCCTGCGAATACTCGCCCTAGTTTGCCGACTCATTCATCGGAGAAATTGTTATGGTTGATACCACCACCACCGTCGGCGGTATTTTCGCCAAGCTCCAAGACGCTCATAAAGCGATTCGAGAGCTGCGTGCCAATGGATTTACCGACGAATACATCGGCCTCATTTCTCGCCGGGCGGACGGAACTTTGAACCGCACCGATGACGGAACGTCGGCGAAATGGGAAGAGGGCACCGGGATCGGGGCCGCTGTCGGAGCGACGGCGGGTACCGGCTTAGGTTTGGCGGTCGTCGCCGGTTTGCTCTCCCCGATCGGCCCAGTATTAGCCGGTGGAGCCTTGGTCGGCTTGCTGGCGAGTATGGGCGTGGGAGCGACTGTCGGCAGTGCCATCGGTGGGCTTGTCGGGTTGGGGATTTCACAAGATGACGCGGACTATTTCGAACAGCAGCTCAAAGCGGGTAAAACGCTGGTGACGGTTTCGACGGCCGATGATGTCGATGAAGCCATCGACATCATCCAGCGGACTGGTGGACAGTTGCGTTTGTAAAAGCGAATAGGACTGCTCGACCAGATCGGCAGTCCGGTGTTGTTCATAAATTCGGAGTTGAGGTACGGGAGTTGCATTTCTGGATCGTGTGAATTCCTATTTCTTCAACTCACCCTGATTCCTATGACTCAATTGAACCCACCAATACCTCTCGATACGCCGAAAGGCCCGGCGTATGCTCACTTCGCAATTGACTACGGTCAAGAGCACTACTTGCTCTTCGTCTGTTTCATCAACGATACCGGCGAGTGCTGGATCTACCCGAATCGAGATATCCGGTTGCAGAAGAACACGTCGATGGGAATACGCCAGCCTGTGCGAGCCCCATCTATCGATTGCGAATGTCATGACGATGTGAAGCACTTGGTCAATGGAACTCGCTGAGAACGATTCTGCCGAGAAATTGAAACACAATTTGTTTCACTTTCTCGGCAGGCTAACGCCAACCGATCAACGCAACGGCTTGATCGGTGTTTTCTCGATGTAGCCACGTCCACCGTAAATCAACATCAAAACACCCGAGATGGTCGCTAATGCTGCGACTATGAGCATAATGGCCGGACTGAAAATCGGCGACGAGGGAACGGTCGCTTTGTTGATGTCATCCGGCGTTGGCGTGAGCACCAAGTGCGAGACGCCCGCGAACAGGAGCAGAGCGAACCCGATGACGATGAGTGCGATGCCAGTGAATTTCATGGTAGACTCCTATTCAAGACAACAACCGACGGGACAAAGTCCAGTCGGTTGAGGAAAACCAGAACTCGTGCTGATTTAGCATTATGCCCGGCTGGCGCGACCCATGAGCATGCCGGCACCGAACCCGATCAGCAGTGCCTGTATCGGATATTTCTTGACCAATTCCGTGACGTCTTTGCTCAGCGTGCCGAGCTTGTCGCCCGCCATGTCGTAGGCATCTTCAGCGAGGTGCTGAACTTTGTCTTTGGCTTCGTGAGCGTATTCACCGACTGCATCGACAGCTTCTTCGGCTTTGTGCTTCACTTGACCGACGACACTAGATCCACGATCCGTTGCCGATTTAGCTTGATCCGCAGCCGTATCGATTCCGCTTTTGACTTTCTCGCGTACTTCCGTCATGATCTTCTCCAAAAATGGACAGGGTGTTGGTTCCGTCGACACGAATCACACAATGTTGGATTGTGCAGTTGTTATGCCAATACTTTTTGCTTCTTTCACTTTCACCGCGACTTTTTGTTGCGAGTCGAGAGCACCGAGCCAAGTCTGCAAATGGTGTACGGTATCCGCCAGGCTCGTGGCAACATACGAAGCGCCCGCTTCCGAAAGTTGCCCCGCAGATTCCGGGGCATCGAGGACTGTGCTGCAACGACTCACCACAATTCGAGATTTCGAGAACTGCTTGGCGATTCGTTTGCAAACGTAACGCGTGTGCGTCATGCCCCCCGGTGGCAGCGTGCAAATGACGATCACGGCCGGTTCAAACTCGTTTGCCCGGCCGATGACTTCGGAAGTCAACTGCGCAACCGGGGAGACATCCACTTCCCATCGTGCGGCATCGAGGAGGGCACCGAGCATGTTGCCAGCCAACTCGTCGCTAGTGTCCTTGGCGGGAATAATTAAGACGCGGACTTTTTCGATTTCGGGAACCGGGTCGTTCGTCGCTGTCGCAGCGACCGATCCCGGGTCAGTCGATTCGTCAACGATTTCCTTCAACATCACCAGCATTTGGCTTAGGTCTTCGGTCGACAAATCTTTCTGCTCAAAGTCGCGCTTGGCGTAGATCAGCGCGGGCACGATAACGCGATCAAACACTTCGATTCTCGATTTGGTTTTGATCTCTCCGTGGATGATTTCCGAGGCTTCGTCTTGATCGCGCGCGGTCAGGCGTTGGTAAAATTGGGTATCCAATCCGAGTACCGGTTCGTCGCCCAACAAGATCTCGAAAAACTTCAAACCCGAGACGTTCTTGCCCAACACGAGTAAGCAAACGGTCAGCGGCCCCGATAGGATCAAGCCGACTGGCCCCCATAAGAAGGCCCAGAACGCTGCGGCAATCAATTGCGCCACTTCGGAGAGGCCCATACTCGAACCGTACAAACGGGGTTCGACGATGTTGTTGCAGAGCAGTTCGAGTGTGCCGTACACGGCCACCACGGCGATGGGTTGCCATACGTGTTCGGTGAAAGCAACAGTGACTAAGACGGCCGGAATCAAGCCGAGCCAAGTGCCGAGGTAGGGGATGTACCGCATCAGCGAAGCGACCACTCCCCACAGCAAAGCGTACGGCACTTCGACGATGAGCATAGTGATTGCGATCAGAATTCCGAAGACGGTGTTGATGAGCAGTTGCATCAATAGGTAGCGGCTGATCCGCCGCGACGCATCATCCACCGCGCGGGTCGCCGTCGTCAAGCGATTGTCGCCAATCAAGCGGATGAATCGATTGCGGAGATCGTCGCGCTTCCACAAAATGAACACGGAAAGGACGATGGCGAAAGCCGCTTGCCCGAAGATTTCCGATGCCGGACTTAGGAAATCGGGTACTCGGGTGAGCCAGTTGTTCCCTGCTTTTTCCACGATCACGGTTGAAGAGTTCGCATCCTTTTGCGATTTCGGGGAAATCACGGATCCGATCTCTTCGAACATTTTGGCGAAACGGTTTTCCCCTTCGGATCCGAAATACTCTTTGACCTTGGTGACTTTGTTTTTGATCGAATCGGAGTGTTCGGGCAGGGTCATTGTCAGTTCGGTCATCTGCCAGGTCACGATGCTCAGAACCGAAATCACGAAGACCGCGGCGAGCGCCACTGCCGAGAAGACGGTCGGGGCTTTGCCGAGGCCGAGTCGGCGCAACCAAACGACCAAAGGGTTGAGCACGAATGCCAGGAAGACGGCCAAGGTTACGGGGATGAACACCGAACGGGCCCAGTACAGCGCGACGATGATTGTGGCGAAGATGGCCAGTGCCGAAAGCGTTGTCAGCGAACGTTGCCAGGCTTTATTGGGAATCTCGTTGGCCATGGTGCGTATCTCTCTAAATCCGCCGTTTGTGCGGGTCGGAAAAAATATCGGTCATCGTTCGGAGTGCGGGTCAGTCGGTATCGAGGGGCAAGCGGACAGTGAAGGTGGATCCCTGACCCAAACCCCCACTCGCCGCTTCCAGCGCACCGCTGTGCATCTTCACCAGTCGATGTGCGATTGCAAGACCGATGCCAAGTCCGCTCTGCGAGCGTTTCAGCGTCCGGTCAATTTGGGTGAAGAGTTCAAACAGGAAGGGCATCTGCTCGGCGGGAATGCCAATGCCGGTATCGCGGAACGACACGGCTAACTCGCGGTTCAGCACTTCGATGGCAATCGTGATCGTCCCGCCCGGCTCGGTGTACTTGGCCGCGTTATCGAGCAGGTTCGAAAAAACTTGGGCCAACCGGAGTCGATCCGCAGTGAGGACGACTTCGGTCGGGTACTGCTGCACGGAAAGAATCACCTTGGCTTTTTCGATCTGGGTTTGGCTCAGTTCGATCGCGGCCGTGATGACTTCCGAAATTTGCAGGCGCTCCGGGACGAGCCGCAACTTGTTCCGGGTGATCCGAGAAATGTCGATCAATTCGTCGATCAGCCGCACCATGTGATTGACTTGCCGGTCGATCATGCCGGTGGCCCGCTCGATGGAC
>JAYSYJ010000164.1:0-41317 GCA_043727675.1 Fimbriiglobus sp. | reverse complement strand
TTATTCGAGGCGTTCGACCGCGATCACGACGGACGGTTGAACCGATACGAAGCCGAATTGATCTTCTCGAAAAATGAAATCCAGACGATGTTCAACGGGCGCCCCGGTTATCGGGCGCTCAGCGGCGGGACGATGCCGACGCTCGAAATCTTGGATCGCGATGGCGATGGCTCCGTGTCGTTCCAGGAATTCGCAAACTATTACGACGACGTGACCCAAGCACTCGGACGATCCATAGATGCCGGACGTTTCAACGCCCAAGAACGTGGGCAAGACCAACTCACGCCTCAACTGTTCGCCCGACTCGACACCAACCAAGATCAACGGCTCTCCGAAGACGAGTTGAAGAACGCCGAAACGTTGCTCCTCACTTTGGATGCGGACGAAGACGATTGCGTCTCGGCATTCGAGATCACGTCGAACCCTGTGAAAATCAAAGTTCCGGCGGCGCCACCCACACCCAAATCGGAAGACGTTTCCACCGACGGTGCCCCCGACATTCTGAGTGTTCACAGTGCGTTGCCCGACAGCGCCGTGCCGATGTTGTTGAAGCGTTACTGCCGGAATGGGGCGTCCGATCTCGGCCGCACCGAAATCGGCTTTTCACAAGCGATGTTCGACAAACTGGACACGAATCAAAATGGTCGGCTCGACGCCGGGGAATTGGACGCCTGGCGAACCGGGCCAGCCGATTTCAGCGTGGAACTGAACAGCCTGCCCCAAGCCGAACGGTGCACCGCGACGCGGCTGCCGAACCCCGGCGATCTCCACGGGATCGACATCCTGCAAACGACCCCGGATCGAATCGTGGTGCGGATCGGCGCCCAGACGATCGACATCGGCGTCCGGGCTTCGACCGGCGCGGTGACCCAGGATTTCCTCCAAGCCCTCGAGATCTTTCCCGCTGGCAAAGAGTCCGTGCAAGAAAAGGATCTGATCGGCCCGCAGGCACAAATCCTGCGCGTGATCTTTGAACCCGCCGATTGGAACGGTGATGGCAAACTCACACGCGACGAGCTCAAACGCTATTTTCAACTGCAAAGCATGGTCTCGCAGCAGCCCTTCGATCTCGTCCACCGCGTCCGCGTCCCGGATTTGTTCTCGCTGTTGGACCAGAACGACGACGGCAAACTCAGTGTCAAAGAATTGCGAAACGCCTACGCTCGGCTTATCCCCATGGAGCCGAATGGTGGCAAGCAGATTACCCGGGCCATCTTGCAACGGTCGGTGTTGCTGCGGTTGGGCCACGGGAATTACGGGACGAGCGAACCGAATTTGTTCGCCAACGGCGATGGGAAGGATGCCGCGCTGTCCGGGCCGAAGCCGATCTGGTTCCACAAGATGGATCGCAACGGCGACGGTGACTTATCCCGAGGCGAATTCCTCGGTTCGCAGGCGTCGTTCGACGCGATTGATGCGAACCGTGATGGGTTGATCACCTTGGAAGAGGCGAAGGCCTACGACCGGCGAACTCGAAAAACGAAGTGAATTCGGCCGACAAACGTCGGATCAGTTTGGTATCGTATCCCGATGGAAATCAATCCGTTTGTCAGCACGTTTCCAGCGCCGGTCGCGTCCGACCCGGTCGGTCTCGCCGCACCCAAAATCGCGGGGTACGACGAACTCGTACTCATCGGGCGCGGGGGCATCGGTAAGGTCTACCGCGCCCGCCATGCGGTATTGGGTCGCTCGGTGGCCATCAAGATCCTCGCCCACGAGCCGGACGAACGTTTGCTGGCGCGGTTCGCCGAGGAAGCCCGCGCGGTCGCCCGGTTGCAGCATCCGAACATCTGCCCGCTCTTCGAGACCGGCACCGTCGAAGGCCGACCTTACTTCGCCCAAGAGTTGCTCGAAGGGGGTTCCCTCGCCGAGAAATTCAACCGCGTGCCGCAAGATCCCTTCGGAGCGGCCGCCCTGGTCGAAACCATTGCCAACGCCATCCAATACAGCCACGAACTCGGCATTCTGCACCGGGACTTGAAGCCGAGCAACATCATGTTGGCGGCCGACGGCACCGTGAAGGTGACCGACTTCGGACTGGCGAAAAACTTTTTGACTTCGGTGGACGATCCGACCCGGGAAGCGGGGCTGACGCGCACCGGCGAGATTGTCGGCACGCCCGGTTATATGCCACCGGAACAAGCGTCGGGGGTGGTCAGCGGCTTGGGGCCGGCGACGGACGTCTATTCGCTCGGAGCGATCCTGTACGACGCGCTGACGGGTCGCCCGCCGTTCCAAGCGCCGGATGCCCTGCAGACGATCTTGATGGTGTTGGCGATGGAACCGGTGTCGCCGCGCACGTTGCAACCGAAGGTTCCCCGCGATCTCGAAACGATCTGCTTGAAATGTTTAGAAAAGTCGCCGAAGCGGCGTTACCCGACGGCGCGTGAACTGGCCGACGACTTGCGACGCTTCCGCGAGGGCCGGCCGATCATCGCCCGACCGGTCGGCTTATTCGAGCGAACCGCGAAGTGGGCGAAGCGGAAAAAGGCGGCGGCGGCATTGATCGGGTTATCGGCGGTGATGCTGGTGGCGATGGTCGGCTTCGGGATTCTGCAAACGGTGACGGCGACGCGGCAGCGGGAAGCGAACCGGCAGTTGGCAACCGCGAAATCGAAATTGGAAGAATCCAATACCGAATTGGAAACGGCCAACGCCAACTTGCTCGCCGCGAAGAAGGAGTCCGACGCATCGTATTCGCTGGCCGTCGAGGCTCTCCGGAACATCGTCGAACGGTTCACGAATCAGCTGTTTGGCATCCCCCTCGCCGAACAGGTGATGCAAGCGACCATGAGCGATTCCGTGGCGCTGTACCGGAAGCTGACCGAGCTAAGACCGGCCGACCGCCAGCTTTCCTCCCACTATGTTTTGGCCCTAATCGGCAAATCGTCGCTGGAGCGGAGTTATTCCAAGAACGACGAAGCGGCCAAAACACTCGAACTGGCCGATTCGTACTTGAAGGCCAGGCTTCTCGAAGAACCCGACCAACGAGAGTTGCTGTGGGGGAAGGTGCGACTCCACGTGGAACGGATCAACGCCTACGAAGCTTTGGGGAGCACGACGGAATTGAATGTCTTCCGCAAGGAAATGATCGTCGAGATCGACCATTTCTGCGAGCGCTTTCCGACCGATGCTGAATGCCAGAACCTGAAGGTGAATCGTTATTGGACGGAGGCCGCCTTAGCTGGCGATGCAGACGAGTACCTGGGGCGTTTGCAAGCTCACATCAAAGCCACAGCGGCAGCGCGGGAGTATTACAGAACTCGGCCCGATGTGCCGTCATCGTTTATTTTACTGCATTCGTCCCTGTATCAACTCGGGGCGGCGTATGAAATTCGGCGAGAGGTGGCCGAGGCCGACAAGGTGTACGCGGAGCTGGAACGGTTGCTGGTTCCAGCACTGGCGGCGAATCCGAACCGGTCGAGCTTGAAGAGCGAACTCGCCTTTGCCAAAGAAGCCCGCGCGGGCATCGCTTCCAAGCTCGGAAACCTACCCGAAAGCGACAAGTATTACCGGGAAGCCGAGCCGTTCCGGCGCGAGTTGATCCTACTTTTCCCGCTCGACCCGTACCGGAAATACAACCTGGCGAACAACCTCGTCTGGCAGTTTATTCTCGAACGCAGCCTCGATCCGTCAGACGCTAAGCGGAAGCTAGACGAGGCTCTCGTTCTCTTCAAAAAACTGGCGAAAGAATTTCCCAAGAATGAGATGTTCACCACACAAAATGTCAAATGGCAGGCGATTCGCCAAAAATTCGACGAAGGTAAGTAGTTCCATGGAGTTGACCCCGTACCCCGAATCTCAGTTGCATTCCCGGCTCGATGCCATCGCGACGCGGTGGAGTTTGGTGTATCAGGCCCACCTCGACGGCCTCCCGCAGAACGCCACCGTCGCCCGCCAAGCGCTCGTGCTGCGCTACGCGAAATCGGTGCGGCGCTACATCGGTGGCATCGTCCAAAACACCGAAGACGCCGACGAACTCTCGCAGGACGCAATCATGCGGTTGATGAAAGGGAACTTCGGTGGTGCGAACCCCAATCGTGGCCGCTTCCGTGATCTTCTGAAAACCGCCGTGCGGAACATGGTGCGGACCCACTGGGCCAAGTCGAATCGTCGCCGCACGGTCGATGTGGAGTTCGACACTGTGATCGGTACCGAAGATCACCACGATCCCCTTTGGGATGCCGAGTTCCAGAATAACGTGCTGGATCACGCTTGGGCCGCGCTCCGCGATTTCGAACGCCGGACGCCGACCAACCCGGCCTACACACTCTTGAAGCTCCGCACGGAATTCCCCGACGCGAGCAGCGACGAACTGGCGACGAAGTTGAGCGCGAAACTCGGCAAAGCGGTTCGCCCGGACGCCGGTCGCCAAATGCTCCGCCGGGCGAGGCTTCGCTTTGCCGAAGCGCTCGTCGACGAAGTGGCTCGCGGCCTCGCCGATCCCAGTCCCGCCGGCGTTGCCGACGAGCTTGCCCAGCTCGGCCTGCTCGATCACGTGAAAGATTTTCTCCCCGCCGACTGGGCCGCTCAAGGTGCTCTGGCCGAGTGAACACCCTCGGCCAATCCTGCCGTGCCACGGCACTGGTATCCCCGCAAATTCCCCAATTTGCCATCGTCGTGTTCGGCACCAAACCTAAACTTTCCACCACTCCACCACATTCCTTTCGCTGCACAGGAGTACTCATGGTGTTTGCAAGTCCCCCGCGTCGCCGCTCGGCGTTCACGCTGATTGAACTGCTCGTCGTCATTGCCATCATCGCCATTTTGATTGGTCTACTACTGCCCGCCGTGCAAAAAGTGCGCGAAGCTGCCTCGCGGATGAAGTGCAGCAACAACCTCAAACAGATCGGCTTGGCGCTGCACAATTACCAAACCACCAATGAGCGCTTCCCGCCTAATGGGCTGTATCCCGCCAATGCCACCCAAGACGATTCCTGGTCGGCACTCGCCCGGATTTTGCCGTACCTGGAACAAGGGAACCTGTTCCTCCAAGTCGATTTCAACGCTCCGGGTAACTCCCAAGACGCGGTGACACGCCAACGCATCCCGATCTATCTCTGCCCGAGTGAGGTCAATGATAAATTGAGGGCCGCGACCTCGCCAACGGGCATCAACCGTTACCCATTGAGCTACGGGGCCAATGTCGGCGGTTGGATGGTCTGGAACCCGTCCGGTGGTCAAGGTGGCGATGGGGCCATGCCTTACTCGACCAAACTGACCGGTGGAACCGGCCCGGCCGATTTCACCGACGGTATGAGCAACACACTCGGTTACGCCGAAGTGAAAGCGTACACGCGGCTCGTCGTGGCCAACATTTCTTTGCCCGCAAACACCCCTCCGCCGGCACCGAACCCCACTGCCGTATCCGCCCTCGCCCCGGCGGGCCTCACCCCGTCGCTGCGCGGGCACACCGGCTGGACCGAAGCCCAAACATTCCACACCGGATTCACCACCGTGCTCCCACCGAATACAGTTCTCAATTACAACAGCGGTGGCTCCACATACGACATCGACTTGGTGTCAGGCCAAGAAGGAGCCTCGGCCACGCGGATTTCGTTCGATTCGGTCACAGCGCGGAGTTATCACACGAATCTCGTCAACGCCTTGTTGATGGACGGCTCGGTTCGTTCCGTGCCATCGTCCATCGACCCCGCAGCTTGGCGCGCGGCCAGTAGTCGCAACGGCGGCGAAACGCTCGGCTTGGATTGACCCCCGGAGCTACCAATGTCGAAGTTGGATCGACGGATCGCATCGTCATGCAATTGCAACTGAAGCGCAAGCCGAAGTGAGGGTGACCCCAGGATGCCGCTGCCGCGAACGTTGAATCGACTGCTCTGGTTCACCACGCATAAAATCGGCTTCTGGGTGTTCCACCTCGGTTGGAGTTACCGCTGTTCCAGTCGGCACAACCTCCCCGACGTCGGTTCCGCATTGATCGTCTCGAACCATCAATCGTTCATCGACCCGCTCCTCGTGGGGTTGATCGCCCGCCGCCCGCTGACGTTTCTAGCCCGCAAGAACTTGTTCAAAAATCGGATCTTCGGGGCGTTGCTCCACGAATACGGAGCGTTCCCGATCGATCGCAACCTCGGCAAGGATGGCCTGCAAGCGGTCTTCGATGCACTCGGTCGCGGTGAGGCCGTCACGGTGTTTGCAGAAGGGGAGCGAACGCACGACGGCGAACTGCAACCGTTGAAGGCGGGGATCGCCTTGATTGTCAAACGGGCCGACGCACCGATTATTCCGTGCGCCATTGTCGGGGCTTTCGAGAGCTGGCCACGCCACGCCAAGCGACCGAGGCTCGCCCCGTTATTTCTGCCGAAGTCGGTTGGCAGCATCGCCGTGGTCTTCGGGGAGCCGGTGCCGGCGGGCCATTACCGCACCTGGAGCCGCGAGGCCATTTTGAACGACCTCCAAGCCCGGTTAGCGCAGGCTTACGCCGAAGCGAAAAAACGCCAACGTCGCTGACAGAACCGTATAATCAGATTGCCTCCCAAGTATTATTACTCTGCGGGAAGGGCTATCGTGTCCAACCCAGTGACTTCGGATCGAGATCATTCGCCGAGTGATGCTCCACCGGCTCCGGCCGACGAGTTGATCACTCGGTCCGAGGATGACACGGCCAGTTTCCTCCATGCTCCCGAGCCTGAGAATCTGATACCGACCTCGTCCGACCTCGGCCGGGAGTTCGACGGATACAAACTCATCCGTGTTCTCGGTGCCGGTGGTATGGGCACGGTGTGGGAAGCGGAGGATCTCCGACTCCTGAGGCTCGTGGCCATCAAACGGATGATGGCCACGCTCTTAGCCTGTGAGAAAGCCCGCGAACGGTTCCTCCGCGAAGCGCGCTCCCAAGCCGCCATCCACCACGAACATGTCGCCCCCATTCACGCCGTCGGGGAACACGAAGGTATCCCTTACATTGTCATGCCACTGTTGCTGGGGGAAACCTTGGCCATACGGCTCGCCCGCCCACCCATTTTTACACCCGCTGAGATCCTTCGAATCGGCCGAGAAATCGCAGCGGGACTCGCCGCCGCCCACGGAAAACAGCTCGTTCACCGGGATATCAAGCCGTCCAACATCTGGTTGGAAGGAGACGATGGCAAAGTGCAGCTCCTCGATTTCGGCTTGGCCCGTTCCGCGGAACACGACTCGGAAGTGGTGATCACCGCCAGCGGCGTCGTCCTCGGCACGCCGGCCTACATGGCTCCCGAACAAGCCGCCGGCGCCCCTGTCGACGGTCGTGCCGACCTCTTTGCGTTCGGCATGGTTCTGTACGAAATGTGCACGGGCAAAAGGCCCTACACCGGCACCTCCCTTTACTCGACGCTGCTGGCGCTCGCCACGCGCGAGCCTCCAGCCGCCCATGAAGTCCGCGCCGAGATTCCTCTCGATTTGTCGGTCTTCATCCAAGGGTTGCTGATCAAAGATCCCGCAAAACGGCAACCGCAGTCCGCGCAATTGTGCGTCAAACAAATTGACCAGATGCAGGCTGGTGAGTCACCGGTGAAGCGGAACCCACCGCTGGTGACCCGTCGCCAGCGGCGTTGGTGGATCTTGGCCGCGTGCCTCGTCGTCGGCTTGGTTGGTATCGGAGTTGGTATCGCACTTTGGACACGAGGCACCGTCCCACCGACTTCCAAATCGGCCTCGGAGCAACTTCAGAGCTACTTGCCATCACTGCGGGGCAAAGAGATCACCTCGGACAGGCGGGACACGTCCAAGAATGGAATCTTGGGTAACGAACGGATGAACTTGTACCAGTACAACGGCCGAACGGGCATCCCCTTGTTGAATGAAATCGAACCGGGAAAGTTTACGCTCAAGATTCCGTATGCCGGCCAATATGAACGCCGGGGTTACACGCTCGGAATCTTATCCACCCGTGAAGATAACGCCTGCTCAGGACGACTGGAATACACAATCCGAGCGGATGGAACCCAATACCGCATTGTGGATCAGCAACAGATCAGCGACGACACGCAGTCGAATCCTGTCAATCATGACTCCCATCGTTCGGCCAAGGATGCCGTCGAGATTCTGCTCCGGCAGGTGATGTTAGACTTGCGTTGATTCCGCAATCTTTCCGGCGGTCGGATCCGGATGATTTCGGCCCGACCCCAACGAAAACAGCCACCCGAATTCGGGTGGCTGTTGAACTTCCATCTGCAACAGTTACTCGCCGGCGTTGTCAGCCTTCAGGCTCAGTGGCTTCAAGATGTCTTCCACCGATTCCGAAGAACCGGTGACGGGCTGGCCGACCGGATCGAGTTTGATCCGCTCTTTCTTGACTTCAAGATCCTTACGCATCTTCTCGATGCTTTGCTTGATGCTGCTCAAGCGGCTGTCGTCCTTCTGGTATTTATTCTCCATTTGCTGGAGCTTGATGTTTTGGTATTCCACTTCGATGGCGTCGACTTCGCTCTTGAGCGTCTGCTTCTGATTCGTCAACTCGGCGAGTTGCTTCTCGAGGAGTTCTTTCGACCGTTCGCGGTGGCTCAAGGTCTTTTCCATCGTGCTTGCGGTGTTCTTTTTGCGAACGAGCAGCGACACGTCCGACTTCAAGCGATCCTTGGCGTCCGGGATGCTCAACATCTCGCGGCCGTAAGCGATTTGGCCTTCGGTGGTTTTGAGATCGTCGCTGAACGCGAGAACTCGTTTTTCTTCGTTGGTCACTTCCGCACGGAGCTTGGCACTTTGCTTGGTCAGATCGCGGACTTCGACGATCTCGTTGGCGAGTGCATCCTTCGCCTTGTCGATGTCTTTATCGAGCTTATCGACTTCCTTGCGGAGTTCTTTGATTTGGTCTTCTTCCGACTTGTCGCCTCGGATGGCGTGCCGGGCATTTTGGTACTCACGCTTCAAGGTGCCGATGACGCCGACCCCTTTGACCGCGAACACCACACCACCGATGATCAACGCTACTAAAATAAACTTCTTCATGAGCTGGATACCTCGAGGAGCCAATCCCGGAGACAATTCCGTTGGATTGAGGAGTTATTCGCAGCTCACGGCACCGGATTTAGAAGATTTGGCACTGCCGGGGATTTTTTTCGACTTCGCAGGTTATTTGACGAACAATTTAGGCAATTCCTCGACCACCGCCCCGATGGTGTCGTCGGTGAGTTCGTCGGCCCGGAAGGCGAAATTGGCCACGACTTTCTTCTTCACAAACAACAAAATGGTCACGTCGGCCTCGGTACTGAGTTTGTAGGCGGGGGGGCCGTCCAGATCCTCAAAGGCACCGACGGGGGCGTTCTTGACTGCGGATGTTTTCGACCATTTGGCCAGTTCGTCCAGATCGGCTTTGACCGTCAGTTGTGTCACCCAGACTTTGAATCCGGAATCTTTGCGGATCGGCACTTCGGCATCGAGTTTCACCACGAGTTTAGCCAGCGGTGCACCCAGCGTTCGAGCGAAGATCACGGCTGCCGGCTTGTCGTCTTGCTCGCAGATGAAGCAAGTCTGTTGGCCCCGCTGCGGCCCCGTGGCCACCAGGAAGCTGTACGGCCCCGGCCGCTGCCCCACGGGGATTCCAGAGACGCACGGCTCTGCCGCAATCGCGAAGGTCGGGAGGAACAGCAGAGCAAGAATGCGGAGCATGGGGAACCTGTGGTGTGAGAGCTTGCGTACCGCGTGGGGATCATGCCAGACGTCGGTGGAGTTCGGTGTTTTTCTTCAAAATGTGGTCAGCCGCTGCAAATACTCTTCGGGCGTCAACTCGGCGAATCGCGGATTTGCCAGAGGAATCGTGATTGTCGTCATGCCAACAATTCGTCGAGGGTCACGGGGCAGGCTAACGGGAAAGTTTCGGGGGGTAGACCAGTTTCGGTGGTGGCGAGTTCCACGGCCTGCCGGTACACGCCATCGAATGCACCAGCCAGATAATTTCGCAGTACTTTGCTTTCGGACAAGTCGTACTGCAATTGGAAATGCTGAGTCTTGAGCGTGGCCTTCCAGCTCCCGGTTCGTTTCTCCGGCTGGTGCTCCCACTTCAACCAATGCGCTAAAAGGATCAATAAGCGGCTCTTCACCGCTTGGCGTTCGCTTCGCGACATCGCTTGGAGAAACTCCTTCAAATGCGCGAAATCAAGCGCATCGTGCCGTTCCCATTCGAGCAATTCGACCATCGCATCGTACCATGCGACTTCGTCTCGTTCGTACAAATCGGCGAGCGTCGGAGCTTCGGTCGTGTCGATCATGTCGGCCCTCCATTCAGCGGACTTCGGGCAGCGCTCTCATTCCGCCAACAATTCGTCGAGGGTCACTGGGCAGGTCGCCGGGAAAGCTTCGGGGGGCAGGCCAGTTTCGGTGGCGGCGAGTACCACGGCTTGTTTGTAGGCTTCGCCGTAAACTTTAATAGCGTGGTTGTATAACGCACCACTGTCGGTCAAGTCGTCCTTCAAGTCCGAGCGTTGGGTAAGCAAAGTCGCCATCCATCCCCCCGTCCGCCTATTGGGCTGATACTCCCATTTTAGCCAGTGCGCAAGCAGGATGCGGAGCCGACTTTTCACCTCACGGCGGAAACGTTTTCCCATGTCTTCGAGGATCTCTTTGAGGTTCGCGAAGTCCAGTTCCTCCGTGCGGCCCTGTCCAATCAGCGCGGCCATCGCATCGTACCAGGCGACTTCGTCGCGTTCGTACAACCCGTCCAGTCCTCGTTCCAGATCGAGTGGGATCGTCGGCATGGCAGTCATTGCGGTCGTCTCCCTCAATTAGGCTTCGTCACACTCTCGGCACTCGGTACTTTCGTGGCCCGTTTGGCCATGTCGGCTTTCATCGAATCAAAATCCTTCGGCTCGGCTTTGGCCCAGCTCTTCTGAGCGACCTTCAAGTAACGGTAGGCTTCGTCGGTGCGACCGAGACGTTCGCACAACGCCCAGAGGCCCAAGGCAGCGCGGACGCTGCCGGCATCGTGCGCGAGTGCTTCCAGGAACGCTTCCTCCGCTTCGGTGGCCAAGCCGCAGTCGAGCACGCTGGTGCCCCAAACTTCCATGTAGTACGCCCCGCCGCCCCACGCGTGGTGACCGAAATCGTCTTTGGTCTTCTCGATGATCCGCTTGAATAGTTTGCACCCCGCCTCGGACTGTCCCGTTTGGCAGAGAAGCCGAGCTTGGACTTCCCAGGTTCGATACTCGTTGCGGTTGGCACTGCCACCCCGTTTGGTCGTCGATTCTCGGAGGACATCCACTTCGGCCTGGGCCTTCTGGACATCTCCTTGTTCGAGTGCCACCACGGCCGCGTGATAAGCCGCACCGGGCTTGTCTTGTTTGCGCATCGCATCGATGGTCGTCTTGGTCTCGGCCCAATCTTTTAAGGTCACCGCCATGCGGAACCATTCGGGCTTAAATGTGTAACCGTAGACCTTGGCGTCGGTCTGAATCGTTTTCGCTTCGGTAAATCGGCCATCGTGGACGAGACTGCGCGTCAGCGTTTCCATGTGGTGATTGAACTGGTGATCGTCGCTCGGTTTCACACTTTGGAACGTGTGGTACGCCTTTTGAAGTTCAACGGCTTTCCAACTCCAATCGGTGGTCTGCTGCCATTTGCCGATCCGCATTCCCAAGTGGGCCTGCATATGGAAGGCATGCGGAATACCGGGCGACGACGCGATGTATTTCTCGGCGTATGGCCAGCCGAGCGCGGGCCGTTTGATGTTCTCGTAAAAGTGGACAAATTCGTGATTGGCACCGGGGTGGAGCGGATTGACCTTCAATAGCATTTTGTAAAACGGCGCCGGCGCGTACTGACCATCGGCGATCTGAGCACGGGCGAACCAGCCTTCTTCATCGTCGTCGTAGAGCGTCAGTAATTCATCGAGCGTTGCGATTGCTTTTTTCTTGCGTTCATCGGGGCCGACGTTGGGCCACAGTCCCTTTTCTTGCAACTTCGCCGTGATGAGCAGTTGCTCACGGTGGCTGGCCTTTCCCAAGAGCGCCTTGGCTTGATCGATGCAAATGTCGCGTGGCGACTTCGTGAAACGCTCCGGCACTTGACCTTGCCAAGCCGTTCCACCCAGGGCGAGAAATGCGTTCGGTGAAGGGGCCTTGGCACCGCTGCCCCACTTTTCGAGGGCTTTGTACAGACCGAGCCAAGCCATCGCACAATCGGGGTCGTGTTTCAGTGCCGTTTCGAACGACCGAGCCGATTCGAGCCAGACGTAGGAGTAGTAGAATCCTAGCCCCTGATCGCAGAGCTGTTGGCACTGCTCCGACGACGTGCTGATCGGATATTTCAAGACGCACAGATTCGGAACCAGTTTGCTCGGGACAAGACCGGTCAGGGTCATCGGTGGATCGGGCAGCATTCGTGGAGCCGGGGCCACTTCACCCGCCGAAGCGAAACCGCAATAGACCAGAGTCAGAACCAAACAGCGGTGCAACATGAAAATGCCCTTCGACGAAGCTCATTTGGCAGGTCATTAAAGTTTACTTCCCAAGTCGGGATTTGGGAAGTGGCGATTAGGAAAGTAGGCCGAGGGCCACTATCCTTGTGCCAAGGCTTCAAATTCTACCTCGGTCAGGATCCGGATTCCCAGCTCCTGAGCTTTTGTCAATTTGCTCCCCGCCTCGGCACCGGCCAACAGATAATCGGTCTTCTTCGAGACGCTGCCCGACGTTTTCCCACCCAATTCTTTGATGCGCGTTTCAATGGTGATCCGGTCGTAATTTTCCAACGACCCCGTGACGACGACGGTCTTCCCCAACAGCGGTTGAGTACCCGCCACGACGACTTTCTGTTCGTGTGTCAGTTTCAACCCGAGTTCGCGCAATTCGGCCAGGAGCGTTTCACCCGTTTCGCAGTGGAAGAATTCGTACAGGCTCTCGGCGCGCTTCGGGCCGACGCCCTTCACCTTCGCAAGGTCGTCCTTCGATGCGGCGACGACTGCGTCCAGGGTCGGAAACGCTTCGACCACGAGATCGCTCATGCTGCCACCGACACCGTAGATGCTGAGCGATGGCAGCAAGCGGGCCAACCCACGACTTTTGCACGCCTCGATACCGGCCAAAAGATTCTTGGCTTTGGTTTTGGCGAACTTCTCCAAACTCAGCAGTTGTTTCTCCTGCAGGCGGAATAAATCGGTGACCGATTTCACCAACCCGCTATCGACCAACTGCTTGGCCACTTCGTCGCCGAGTCCGTCCACATCCATCCGATCGCGCTTAGCAAACGAGACGATTCGCTTCGTCACCTGGGCCGGACAACGGCCGACATCCGAGCAGTAAAAGCCGTAGCTCGTCGCCGATTCGTCCTTCTCGATGGCGGCCCCGCAGACCGGGCAAACTGTCGGCCAGACCAGCGGTTTCGTCTTGGCGGGCCGGGCTTCGAGCACGACGCTGACGACCTGCGGGATGATCTCCCCCGCCTTCTCGACCACGACGGTGTCGCCGAGACGCACATCGCGCTTTTCGACCCAACTCGCGTTGTGCATGCTGGCCCGGCGGACTTGGGTTCCCCCGAGTTGCACCGGCGGGTCGAACTCCGCCACCGGCGTGAGTTCGCCGAACTTGCCGATCTCGAAGGCGACGTTGTGAAGCTTCGTGATCCCCTGTTCCGCCTCGAATTTATAAGCCTTCGCCCACTTCGGCACTTTGCTGGTCGCCCCGAGCTTAGCGCGCAACGCGAAGTCGTTGACTTTGACCACCATCCCGTCGGTGTCGTAGGGGAGGTCATGCCTTTTGGTGTTCCACTCTTCAATGAAGGCGAGGACGTCGTCGATGTCCTGAAACACACCCGTGAGTTGGTTCACCGGTAATCCGAGTTCGTGGAGTTCGTTCAAAAGGGCGAACTGGTCGCAGAATCCAGGGCCCTCCACGGCACCGACGCCGTAGGCGAAGAAACTGAGCTTGCGCTTGCGGCTCTCCTTGGGGTCGAGCAGTTTGAGCGTCCCTGCCGAGAGATTCCGGGTGTTGGCGTAAGGGGCTTCGCCTCGTTTGACTTGCTCGGCATTGATGCGAACGAGTTCGGCCCGCGTCATGTAGATTTCGCCGCGGACTTCCACCAACGTCGGCGGTGAAACATCCCGGAGTTTGAGTGGAATACTCGGGATCGTGCGGAGGTTGTGAGTCACGTCGTCGCCGATGTCGCCACTGCCTCGCGTGGCACCGGTTTTCAAAAGACTGTTCTCGTAAAGCAGGGAAATGGAGACGCCGTCGATTTTGAGTTCGACCGTGTAAGAAACATCACCTGATCCGGCGGCCTTACGCACATCGGCGTCGAATTTGCGCAAATCAGCGGCGTCATAACTGTTGTCCAACGACATCATCGGCACGAGATGCTTGACTTTGGCAAAGCCGTCGATGGGCGCCCCACCGACGCGCTGAGTCGGGCTGTCGGCCGTCACCAGTTCCGGATGCTTCTTTTCGAGGTGGACCAATTCTTGGAGAAGTTTGTCGAACTCCCGATCCGAGATGCTCGGCTTCGCCTCAACGTAATATTTCCGATTGTGATCATCCAAGGTCGAACGGAGTTCAGCCGCACGTTGGTCAGGAGTTTGAGCCACGAAATGCACCTTGGTGGGGAGAAGTGGTGAGATTGTCCCCGGAATCGGCCAGAGTGCAAGGTCCGTTGGGGATTCTGGCAACCAAAAGGGTGCAAGAATCGGTTTGCAAATTCACTTTGACTTCACCGGTTAAGCGATTGCTCGACGAATGCCCGCCCGGCTATAAGTTAGGCACTATCGTTCCTGAAGTGGTTGCACACGCAACCCTTCTGCCGTTGCCCGCCCGATGTGCGCGGGTCCGTTTCTGAAAGGTTCGCTGCACCATGGGTAAGATCGCTTCTGACGTCGCTAACATGGATCTCGCCGACGGCGGCAAAAAACGCATCGATTGGGCCGACCAAGACATGCCCGTCCTCCAAGCCATCCGCGCCCGCTTCGCCAAGGAAAAGCCCCTCGCCGGGTTGCGCATGAGCGCTTGCTTGCACGTCACCGCCGAAACGGCCGGTCTCGCTCGCACGCTCCAAGCCGGCGGCGCCGACTTGGTGCTGATCGCCAGCAATCCACTGAGCACCCAAGACGACGTGGCCGCCAGCTTGGTGCGCGACTTCGGCTTGACCATCTGCGCCATCCACGGTGAAGATCCGCACACGTATTACAAACACGTTGCGGACGCCCTGCGGCACGAACCGCACATCACCATGGATGACGGTGCCGACCTCGTCACCGCGATGGTGCACATCTCGATGGACCGCCTCGACAAATTCAACGACGGCCAAAAAGCCGTCAAAGACTGGGCCTCGTCTCTGTCGGTGAAAGACCGCAAGAACGGTTTCAGCCGCGTTATCGGCAGCATGGAAGAGACCACCACCGGCGTGATCCGCTTGCGGGCCATGGAAAAAGAGAAGGTCTTGAAATTCCCCGTCATCGCCGTGAACGACGCCGAGACGAAGCACTTCTTCGACAACCGCTACGGCACCGGTCAAAGCACCATCGACGGCATCATCCGCGCGACCAACATGTTGATCGCCGGGAAGCAAATCGTCGTCGCCGGCTACGGCTGGTGCGGCAAAGGCGTGGCCTTGCGTGCCCGAGGCCTCGGGGCCAACGTCGTGGTGACCGAAGTCAATCCGATCCGCGCCCTGGAAGCGGCGATGGACGGCTTCGCCGTGATGTCGATGGCCAGCGCCGCCAAATCGGGCGACGTGTTCATCACCGTCACGGGCAATAAGCACATCATCCGCAGCGAACACTTCAAAGTGATGAAGGACGGCGCTTACGTTTGTAACTCGGGCCATTTCGACATCGAAGTGGACTTGATCGGTCTCAAGAAGTTGACCGGCGTGATGAAGCCGGACGTTCGCCGCGAAGTGGACGAATACAGACTGAAGAGCGGCAAACGGATTTACGTCATTGGCCACGGTCGCTTGGTGAACCTGGCCGCGGCGGAAGGGCACCCGGCCAGCGTCATGGACATGAGCTTCGCCACGCAAGCGTTGGCGACGGAATACGTCGTGAAGCAGAAGGGCAAGCTCGGGCCAAAAGTCCACCCGGTGCCACGCGAAATCGAAGACTACATTTCGATCGCCAAGCTCGCCAGCATGGGGATCACCATCGACTCGATGTCCGCGGATCAAACCGACTACTCGACGAGCTGGGAACACGGAACGTAATTCGGGATGAAACCAAAAGCGAAGAGCCGCCGGGATTTCCAGGCGGCTCTTCGCTTTTGCAAACGACCTCACTTGTCGTCTTTCTTCTCTTTCTTCTTGCCCTTCTCTTTCTTCTCGTCCTTCTCTTTCTTCTCGTCCTTCTTCTCGACTTTCACGCGGACGAACGATTCCACCAATCCGTCTGGATCTTCGAAAACGAGTTCATCTTCGCCGAGCTTGATGATCTTGGAGATTTCGCCGCGGGATTCGTCACCCTCGCCGATGGTCCAGTCGATCGTGCCGAGCGGATTTTTCTCGTCGGAATCCGTGGTGGTGAATTTGCCTTTTTGCACACGATCTTCTTGATCCGGCACTTGCTGGTGGAACTCGAGAACCCCGTCTTTCTTGTAATGCACCGTGAAAGTGTACCCCTTGGGGACGCCAGTCGGGGCATCGGACTTGACCATCCGCCATTCGCCGGACAGTTTTTCCACCAACGATTTCTTGGTTTCTTTCGGCACCGGAGCGGCGGTCGCCCCCAGGCCCAGGATCGCGAGAACGCTCAGAGTCAGAATGGCACGCACGGAATTCACCTCCTTTTGGGTATCGATGGATAAAGTATACCCGATCGATGGTGCCCAGTGAAGTTAGAAATCGACCGCGAGCCGAGTGCCGAGCGAATGCACGCTCCCTTTGGCGTCCGGGTTGTTCACGCCGTCCTTGTACAGGTAGTCGTAGTTGATCTGGAGTTTGGTGTTCGTGTTCAAGTACCAGTTCAGCCCGAACGTCACATCGTTCAAGCGACCGCCGTTGATCCCTTTGTCGTTCAAGTTGAGGTAGGTGTACCGCAGTGCGAGTTCCACGGCCCCTGTGCCGCACTCTTTGAACGCGAAATTGCTCTTCGGGCTGACCCGGTTGAAACTGCCGATCTTCGGATTCCAAGTCCGACTTTCTCCGGTCAGGAAGACCATGGCCTCGGTGTAAAACCCCTGATAGGCGAGGGTGCCGACATTGGGCCCGGTGCCGACGCTCGCCCCGTTGATGAGGTTGGCCGTGTATTCCGCTTGGAACGTGACCGGCCCGTAAACCGCAGCCGTTTCCAAGTTGTACAGCGTCTGCGAACTGGCGTTGATCAGGCCGGTGTTCGCCACCAAGTTCAACAGTGGGAACGGGGCATTGCGAACCTCGTTGCGGATGCGCACTTGCACTTGGCCGTTGACCGGGTCGCGGTGACTCATGGCCCCGCCGACGTGCCAAAAGAATTTGTCGTCCGGTTGCCAAACGGGTAAGCCGGCGACGCGACCTGTCACGGCGTACTGGCCATCGCCGAGGCCGAAGCCGATCAAGTCGCTTTCGTTTTTATAGCCGCCGATCGCGGTGAAAATTCGGTCGTCGGCCCAAGTGCGGAAGGCGCTGATGCCGGGCGAGAAACCGTTGTTGAAGGCCGTGGCTTGGCTGAAATCGAACAGGTACGATCGTTCGAGAAATTCGAGAGCCCGGTAGCCGTTGAGGTGTTCGAGGCTGAACCATTCTTTCTGGTTGCCGATGCGGACGTTGCCCAACCAGGGGACATCTTTCACCGTGATCCAGGCATCGGTCGGCCCCGGCGAGTTCGAAACGGTAGACGCCGAAACCGGGCCGGTCAACCCGGCCGGGCTGAAGCCGTTCATGAATTCGACTTCGACTTTGTAGTCGATGTTCTTGTACATCGACCCCTCGAGGAAGATCCGCAAGCGGCGGAAGTTGGCCCCGTCGTTGAAGCGACCGGTTCCGCCGGCGAACTGTTGCAGACCGGTGCCGGCGGTGTACCACGCTCCGTCTGCGTGCACGGTGGCTCCGACATGGGCGACGAACTCTTTCTTCGGAGTTTGAAAGAACAACCCGTTGTTCCAAATGGCTTCGAACTTCGGAGCCGCGACGGCATCGATGGGTGGACTCGCCGTCGGCAAGGTGCTGACGGGAACGACGAACAAATCGGGGGCAGCTACAGTTTCGGCAGACTGCGGCGACGCGGGGTTTTGGGCCGAGACCGCGCTGACCATGACCAATCCTGCCAAGCAGGCCAGCAGCTCATTACAACGCAACGTCATTGGTACTTCCCCGGAGTCACTGGGCGACTACATGGGAAGTATCGACTCTGCGGCCGGCGAACTGAAATTGAATCGCGATTTCTTAATTTTGGTTCAAGTTCATTGGTCGTTCAACAACCAGTGGTTGCCAAGCGACCAGCGAACTGTCACGCCGCTTCTTGATATTCCCGACGGAGTAAACGCATTGGCGCCGGTACCGGTTTCGCCGGTCGGTTTTCGCGGACGACGTAAGGCCGATGACCTTGGCGCTCGTAGTAAATCCGCGTCAGCACTTCGCCGATCAACCCCAGCGATAGGAACTGCACGCCCACCACTTCGAGCAGAACGCTCAACAGCAATAGCGGATTGCCGGTCATCCACTGGCCGCCGCTCCATTTCATGCCGACGGTTGCCAACAGGGTGACGAATCCGGCCAGCATCATGGCGAGCCCCACACCACCGAAGAGGTGCATGGGCCGGGTTTGGTAGCTGGCGAGGAACTTCACCGTGAACGCATCCAAGATGACTCGGAATGTGCGGGCGATGGTGTACTTCGATTTCCCGGCCGTGCGTAGATGGTGCCGCACGGGGACTTGTGCGATGGACGCCCCTTGCTGCACGGCGAGCGCCGTGATGAACCGGTGCATCTCGCCGTAGAGTTGGAGATTGTCCACGACATCGCGGCGCATCACCCGCAGTGTGCAGCCGAAGTCTTTGAATGGGACACCGAGGAACCGTCGCAGGCACCAGTTGGCGCACCAACTCGGCACTTTGCGGAGCAAGACGCGATCTTTCCGCCGCATGCGTTCCCCGAGGACGACATCGAAACCTTCGTCGAGCTTGGCGAGCATCCGCGGCAGATCGGCCGGGTCGTTTTGGAGGTCGCCGTCCATCGTGGCCACCACGTCGCCGGCGGCGTGGTCGAAGCCGGCTTGGAGCGCGGCCGACTGGCCGAAGTTGCGCCGCAGCCGGACGAGTCGGATGCGCGGATCGTACCCGGCGAGAGTTTGCAATTCGCAGTGGGTACCATCGCGGCTGCCGTCGTCGACGAAAACCGCTTCCCAGTCGCATACGGGTGTTAGCGCGTCGCGTAGCCACTGGACCAAGGGCCTCAAGTTCGCCCGTTCGTCTTTGACGGGAATGACGACGCTCAAGAGCTTCATGCCGCACCCTCCATGGTTAGGAACCGGACTCCGTTCGCTCCGCGAACGGTTTAAGATCAACGTTTCACTTCAACACCACCAAATCGCCCACCAAAGAATCGTCGCCGAACTTCACGAACGAATTCGTGAGAAACGGAATGCCGGCGGCAGTCGCATCGTGCAGTTCCACGATCAACTTGTACTGGCCCGGGGCCAACCCCGGTAGCGGAATCAGCACCTCCGTACTCCCCCCGACCGGAACCGTCTCGAATCGGAAGCCCGCCCGGCTGCTGAAAACATCTTTCCCGGCATCGTTGAACACGGCGAACGACACGTGTACGCTGGCGAACGTGCCCGGTTTCAACTCCCACGGGACGTTCGACAAATTCTGCGCCCGCACGAGCAACCCCTTCGGAGTCGTGGCGGCAATTCCATTTGGAAATGGCTCGATCCAACTCAGATGCGAGCGGGCCGGGCCGGGGCAATAGTGGTGTGCGACCCAATCGCGGAACCGCGCCGGCGTGTGGGCTGCCCCCTCCGGTAAAGACGCTTCGTAGAGATCGAAGAACTTGTCCATGGAGGCCGTGCGACCGAAACGGAAGTGGCCATACCGCAACAACAACTGCTGCCGGGCTTCGCCGAGCGTGGCATCGGTATGGAGCAGGAGGGCCATCGTGCTGACCAGCCCGGTGCGGTCCGCTCCTCGCCGGCAGTGAATCAGCACCGGGTACTCGGTGCGATCCAGCACCTCGATGACGCGGCGGAGTTCGTTCGGCGGTGGCAAGGCGTTGGCCGAGAGCGTGATGTCTTCCTGGGAAATCCCGAGGTCGTGGGCAGTCCGGGATTCCTCTTGGTACCAGTCGGTATCTTGGCAGAGGCCTCGCAGATTGAGGATCGTCTTGATGCCGTGATCCTGCACGAGTTCGCGGACGTCGTCACCCGAAGGTTGTGCGGAACGATAAACTTTGCCTGGGATCACGGTGTGCCGATTGGCAAGTGTCGTGACGCGAACCGCTTCCGCCAAAAACGCAACGACCGCGACGATCACCAGTCCGCGCACGATCCGCCGCCAGAGCGGTCGGGAACGAACAGATTTCGGTACGGAAGTGGTCATGGTTGGCATTGTGCCGGATTCTCAAGAGCTTCGCTAGGGGAAGTGGCTGCGACGGTTATTTCTGTGAGTCTGACGCCTGTTCTTGTTTCAACGGAGGTCACCCAAACGATCAATTCTTGCGCACGGCGACTTGGCTACCATCCACCACTTGGCTGAAGCCGCTCGTCAGCACCGGCGCCCCCGGGGGAAATGCCCCCTTCACTTCGATCCACTCTTTTTCGCGGATGCCGACTTCCACCGGTACCGCCTGCGCTTGGTCGCCCACGAGCACGAAGACTTTGTTGACCCCGGCGAAGGAGACCAGCGCCTGGGGCGGGATGGTGACCAGTTTGAGTTCGTCGCCGAGAATCGACACTTGCGCGAAGCCACCGGGCTTCAACTTGCCCGCTAAGTTCGGCACTTCGATTTCCACTTGGAATGTCCGGTTGAGCGGGTCGATGGTCGGGTTGACCCGGGCCACACGGGCGGCGAAGGGTTTATCGCCGTACGCATCCACGCGGACTTCCACCGGCTGACCGACTCGCACCTCGGCGGCGTGCCGCTCCGGCACCGTCACCCGGAGCTTCAACAGGTACGGCATGACCAAACGGAACACGTTGGTGATGGGCAGGCTCTGCACCCGTTCCCCGGTTGACACCATCCGCTGGGCCACGGAGTAGCGCAGCGGTGGGGCACTCGGCCCCAACAGCGCCGCCCATGCGGCCCAGCCGGCTGGTTCGGGTACCCGCAGTTCCGCATCGCCGAGCCGCTGTTCGGCGATGGCCAACGCCACCTGACGCTGTTTCGCCCGGGCATACGCGGCGTTCGCCCCGCTGATCGCGTCGCGGTTGCGGGCCTTGGCCACGTCGTAATCGAGTTTGATCTGCAAATACTCGAACTCCGAAATCGACTTCGACTCTTGCAACTTCTGGTACGGCTCGAAGGTCTTCTCGGCTTTGACAAAACTGATCTTGGCGATGATCACGGCATCGTTGGTGTTCACGTCGAAATTGTCGAACGTTGCCTTGGTGAGGTTCAACGCACGCATCTCGGTGTCGAGTGCAGCTTGCGCTTCGGCGACCCCGAGTTTGAGATCGACGGTATCGACCTCCAAGAGCACCGCCCCCGGCAATGCCATGTCGCCGACATCGTAATAAATCGCCCGGATGCGCCCGTCGACTTTGAGTGCCAAGGGAACGTCTTCGGTGCCGTTCAACGTGCCCGTGCCCAACACGCGTTGCTGGTACGAACGGACTTTGATCGGGGCCACCGTAATCGGGATCGGTTGCAACTCTATCGCAGCCGTGCTCGATGCCGGCTTCGGCGAACAGCCGGCCAGAAGCACCAACGGGAATAGCATCAGCCAGCGTTGCATCGGAATTCCTCGGCATGTATCAGTTCGGTTGAATGGCATGGCGTTTCCGTTCCGCGTCGCTGAAAACACCGCGACCGATGACATCGAACACATCGGCCGCTTGGGTATCGGGGTCGGCGGGTCGACCCGAAAGGAGATTCGTCAAAATGGTGCCGTAGAGTAAATCGGCAATCACGGCCATGAACCGTTCTTGAGGCATCGGCCGCAACACGCCGTCGTCCTGCAACCGGCGGAAGAAGGCGTCGTGCTTCTGGCACTCCTGTTCGTCCTTGTTGCTGAAATACAATGATCGATGACTGTGCGGGAACGCGGCCCGCTCTTGGATGAAGAGTTCGGTCATCTCCGGGCGATCGTGGAAGAACTGCAAGTAGGCCCGGATCACTTGACGAAACTGGACTCGTGGCGGCTCCGCCGTGGCGAGCACCGCATCCATCGTGACGGTGAGTTCCGCCAGTCCCCGTTCGACGGTGGCCAGGAACAACGCCTCTTTGGTGGGGAAGTAAGAATAGATGGTGCCATGACTGATCCCGAGCCGTTCGGCGATGCTTTGAACTTGGGTGTTCGCAAAGCCCAACTCCGCAAACAACTTCGTCGCCACCGTCAAGATTTCCGTCTCACGGCGGCTTCTCAAGTCGGGGTTTTTCGGTCGGCCCGGTTTGCGGCTCACCTCGGCCATGGTTGCGGAAACCTCAACGAGAGTTAATTAACTGACTGGTCAATCAGGTAATCATAGCGAGGGGTACAGTGTCTGGTCAAGAGGGGTTATTAAACGAACCAGACATGAAGGACGCCGGTTCCTCGATGTCCTAAATTATCTAGACATGATTCACCTCGATCTCGATTCCAACGCGACCACGCCGCTGCTGCCTGCGGCTTGGGACGCGATGCGCCCGCTGATGCTCGAGAACTGTGGCAATGCCTCGTCGGCACATGCCCTGGGCCGACATGCGCGGCAACAGCTCGAAACGGCGCGGGAAGAGGTGGCGGAACTATTGGGCGCACGCCCCGATGAAGTCGTCTTCACCGCCGGGGCCACCGAGGCGAATAACCTCGCCATTTTTGGGTTGATCGGGTCGAATGCCGGTACGATTCTCGCGGCTCCATTCGAGCACCCCTGTGTCATCGAACCGTACAAAGCACTCGAAAAGAGAGGATTCCACCTGCACTGGCTGCCGGTCACGCCCACGGGCACCGTCGAGCCGGAGGAAGTCCAGGCCCGGATCACCACCGAGACGAGGCTCGTGTCGCTCATGTTGGTGAACCACGAAACCGGGGCGATTCAACCTGTTCGGCGGGTTGCGCACTTGCTGCCGAACGGGGTGCCGTTGCACTGCGACGCCGCCCAAGCGGTCGGTAAAATCCCGGTGAATTTCCGTGATCTCGGGGTGACAACTCTCAGTGCCAGTGCCCACAAGTTCCACGGGCCGAAGGGTGTTGGACTGCTGTTGCTCAAGAAGGGAACCACCTTCCAGCCCATGCTGTTCGGTGGCTTCCAACAGCGTGGTATCCGCCCGGGCACGGAACCGGTCGCCCTCGCCATCGGCTTGGCCGTGGCCCTGCGGCACGCCGTTAAAATGCTGGAAACCAACCGGGCCAAGTGGCTCGAACTCCGGGAGACATTCTTGGGGCATCTCGGGGTCGATTACGTGCTGAACGGATCTCCCGAGGGCCTGCCGACGACGTTGAATTTGTCGTTCCCCGGTTGTCGGGCCGAAGTGCTCTTGATGGCCCTCGATCTCGCCGAAGTCGCGTGCAGCACCGGCTCGGCCTGTTCGAGCGGGTCGCTGTTGCCCTCGCCCGTGCTCGTGGCCATGGGGGTGTCGAACGCCGTGTTAGAATCGGCAATGCGCTTCAGCTTCCACGCCGGTCGGACGTCGGAAGAGATGGTCGACGCCGCCCGCCGGGTGACTGAGTGCGTGCGGCGAATGGGGTGAGCCACACAGTGGTCGCGCATCGCGTCGAGGAACTTTTCCGCCCTTGGCACCATATCATGAGGGTGTGACTTCCGCCCAACAAATCCGAGACGACCTCCGCGGCGAGTTCCGTGGGGCACTGCACTTTGATGACCCGACTCGGACACTCTATTCCACCGATGCCAGCCCCTTCCAAATCGTGCCGCACGGGGTGGCCATTCCCGCCGATGCCGAAGACCTGGCCGTGTTGGTGAGCTACTGTCATGCCAACAATCTACCGGTGATGGCACGGGGGGCCGGGACGGGCTTGGCCGGGGAATCGCTCGGGCCGGGTTTGATGATCGATCTCGCGCAGAACTTCAAAAAGTTGGCCATCCATGGCGACACGGTGCGCGTCGAAGTCGGCGTGACTTTGAGCCACTTGAATGCGGCGCTGGCACAAGTCGGGCGCCGGATCGGCCCCGATCCGGCGAGTGCGGCCACCGCGACCATCGGCGGCTTGATTGCGACGAATGCCAGTGGTGCCAACGCATCGGTTCACGGCTACTTCCGCGAAGTCGTCCATTCGTTGAACGTCCTTTGGGATGACGGCACCCCCGCATCGCTCGGCCCGAGCCGGATCACTTCCAACGACGTCCGGACGATGGAAATCCGTTCGCAGACCTCGGCCCTGCTGTCGGCGAATCAAGAGCTGATTCAGACGCAGCGACCGCAGACGAATTTCCACCGTTGCGGCTACGTTCTCCACGACGTCTCCACGGCGGCCGGGTTGCACCTCAAACGGTTGCTCGTCGGCACCGAGGGGACACTCGCCATCACCACCGAAGCCGTGCTGAAGACGATCCCGCTCCCCGGCGGCTGCGGGGCCACGGTGTTGGCCTTCGAGACGCTGAACGAGGCTCTCCGCGCGGGATTGTCGCTCCGCGCCGCGGAGGGCGTCGTCTCGTGCGATGTGCTCGATCAACGATTGTTATCGTTGTCACGCGGTGCCATGGCTCGCACGGCGATTGTACTCCCGGTGAACACGGCGGCCATTGCGATCGTGAGTGTCGAAGCCGATTCGGTGCGGACGGCCCGCAGTCAGTTGAACGCGGCGATTCGGTTGGTGAAGGATTCATTCACCGTCGAAGAACTGATCGAGCCGGCCACTTCCCCGGACGCCGTCGCCGAAGTCGCCCGCTTCGGAACTGCGGCGATGTCCGGGGTCTATGCGAACTCGGGAAAAGCCCGACCGCTGGCATTCGTCGAAGATACGGCCGTGCCCGCCGAGAGCCTGTTGCGCTATGTGTCCGGGGTCGCCGAATTGCTGCGTAGGCAAGATCTCACCGGTTCGTTCCTGATTCACGCTCTCGCGGGTCAGGTTCATGCCCGCCCGCTGATCGATCTCGATTCCGCGGAAGATCGACTGAAAATGTGGGCCATCGCCGATCAAATCTTCAATCTGGCGATCGACCTCGGTGGCACCATCAGCACGCGGCACGGCGTCGGCTTGGCCCGCACACCTTGGGTGGTGAAACAATACGGCGAGCTTGTGCCCGCGTTTGCGGAGTTGAAGCGGATCTTCGACCCGAAGAACTTGCTGAATCCCGGTAAAATCGTCGGCCCCGATCCGAGCCGCGCGGCTTGGCCCCTGCGCGAACCGGTCACCATAACGCCGCGCAAACCGCTCTATCTGTGGACGGGAACGGCGCCGGAGGTGGAAGCGGGCCACTGCAACGGGTGCGGTGATTGTCGGGCGAAGACACCGCCCACGCGGATGTGCCCGACGTTCCATGCCACCCGGCGGGAAGCGTCCAGCCCGCGTGCCCAAGCCAACCTGTACCGATTACTACAAGACGGTGGCGAGGGGCTATCGAGTGCCGAGGCCCGCGAAATCGCTGAGCAGTGTGTCAACTGCAAAATGTGCCGGAGTGAATGCCCGAGTCAGGTGAATATTCCCAAACTGGCGTTGGAAGCGAAAGCGGCTTACCACGCGGAACATGGTCTCGACCGCGGGGATTGGGCATTGGCCCGCATCGAAGGGTTGATGACGCTGGCTGGCAACTTCGCATTCAGCACGAATCGCATCCTCGGAAATTCGGCAGCGCGATGGATCATCGAACGCGCCTTCGGACTGAGCCGCAAACGGACACTGCCGAAGTTCACGCATCGCACCTTTTTGCGTCGGGCCAAGACCGCCGGTTGGAACCGCCGCCCACACGTCGATTCGGATAAACCGAAGATCGCCTATTTCGTCGATACCTTTGCCAACCACAACGATCCACTCATCGGCGAAGCGACCGTCGCCGTGCTCAAACACCACGGCTTCGATGTCTACGTTCCCCCGCGCCAGAACGGTTGCGGGGTGGCGGCACTTGCGCAGGGCGACGTTGATACCGCTCGAGAGATTGCAGGCAGCAACGTGCGGTTGCTGGTTGATTTGGCCCGCGCCGGTTATCAGATCGTCTGTTCCGAGCCGACGGCCGCGCTGACGTTGTCGCAAGATTACCTCGATCTCTTCGACGATGTGGATACTAAATTAGTGGCCGCGCAGACCCATGAACTGGGTGATTTCTTGTGGAAGTTGCATGAAGCGGGGAGTCTGCGCACCGACTTTTCACAGCGGCTCGATTTGCAAATCGGCCACCATGTGCCGTGCCATGTGAAGGCGCTCGGTGGCGAGCCGGCCGGGCCGAAACTGCTCGCGTTGATCCCCGGGTTGGAAGTCTTCACCATCGATAAAAGCTGTTCGGGCATGGCCGGCACGTATGGCCTGCGCGCCGCGAACTACGCGGATTCGCTGTTGGCCGGCCAGCCGATGCTCGACGAATTGAAGCGGCCGCGAGTCCTATTCGGCAGCACCGAGTGCAGCGCCTGCCGGTTGCAAATGCAAGAGGGGAGCCGCAAACGGGCGTTGCACCCGATCCAGTATTTGGCACTCGCTTATGGGTTGTTGCCGGAAGTCTGGGCGAAGTTGCGCAAGCCGCTGCAACGGTTGGCGACCGACTGACGCTACCGGGGCACCAACAGTTTCGCACAAGCGGCCGCACCGATGAAGCCGGCGTCGGAACCCAATTCCGCGAAGACAATCCGCACGCTTTCGACCGGGAATGGCAGTCCGAAACGGCGCACGTCGGCGTCGATTTTCGCCCGGAACCATTCCCCGGCATCCGTGACCCCGCCGCCGAAGACGATCACCTCCGGGTCGATCGTGGCGATGGCGGCACAGGCCCCGAGAGCCAAGTAATACGCGGTGTCATCGACGACTTTCATGGCGCAGGCATCGCCGGCGCGGGCCAGATCGAAGATCACCTTCGCGGTCAGATCGTCATCGTTGGCGGTGTAGAACGGTTTGAGGGTGGTCGAACCGCGCCAGCTCGCCATTTCCTCGCGGGCCCGGCAGGTGACGGCGGTCGCACTCGCATAGGCTTCCAAGCATCCGCGCGCCCCGCAACCACACAATCGCCCGCAATCGGGCCGGTCGATGCGAAGGTGCCCCAGTTCCCCGCCGTGGCTGTGCTTCCCTTCGATGATCGCATCGCCAACGATGATCCCACCGCCGACGCCCGTGCCGAGCGTGAACATCACCATGCTGTGGGCACCGCGGCCGGCCCCTGTCCACTTCTCACCGAAGGCGGCGGCGTTCGCGTCGTTCTGGAACGCCGTCGGCTTCTTGAACATCGCTGCGATACGATCCCGCACCGGCACGTTCTTCCACGGTTTCAGGTTCGGCGGATCGAGAATTACCCCGGCATGGATATCCATCAGACCCGGTGTCGCCACGCCGATGGCGGCGATATCGGCCAGGGTCAACTTTGCGGCAGCGATGGCTTGGCGGATCGTCTCGCCCATCGTCTCGATGCCGGCGTCTTGTCCCCGGTCCGGATTCGTGCGCAGCGCCACACTGGGGAAGGGTTTCCCGTTGGCATCGACCACGGCGGCTTTCATGGTGGTACCGCCGACATCCAACCCGACGAAATAGAGCGCTACGGCCATGGGACGATCCGGTAGAAGGAGAGACGTTCGCAGGCTTGTTGTAGAAAGGGTGGCAAAACTACCTAGCAACATTCGGACTATTGGCGATGGGGTTGGTGCTCGGGCGATTGGCCAAACTCCTTCAAAATCAGCGCGGCGGCACGATCGATCTCGTCGTCGGTGGTCGTGCGGCCCACCGAGAAGCGAACCGCGCCGATGCCCACGGCCGGATCGACTTTCATCGCGCAGAGTACCGGCGACTGGCCCTCTTTCCCCTTCTCGTGGCAAGCCGCACCCGTACTGGCGGCCAACCCGGGAAGCTTCGCCAACAGTGCCGCACCGGTGAACTCGGGGAAGTTCACGTTCAACGTGTTCGGCAACCGTTCGGTCGGATGGCCATTGAGGGTCAGTCGGTCGCCGAGTCCTGCACGCAACGCCAAGTGCAGGCGATCGCGTAGGCGTTGGAGCCGGGGCATTTGCTCGGCCAACGTCGACCGGGCCATCTCGGCGGCGAGACCGAGTCCGACGATGTACGGCACATTCTCGGTTCCGGCTCGGCGCCCCGATTCGTGATCGGCTCCGTGGATCAACGATTCGAGTTTGACCCCGCGCCGCACGAACAGAGCTCCAATGCCCTTCGGCGCGTAAAGCTTGTGCCCCGCCAACGTCAGCAAATCGACGCCGAGCTCGTTCACATTCACGGGAACTTTGCCGAGCGATTGCGCAGCATCCGTGTGCATCAGTGCCCGATGGGCGCGGGCTGCTTCGGCGATGGCTCGGATCGGCTGGAGTGTGCCGACCTCGTTATTCGAGTGCATGATGCTGACGAGTCGCGTCGGCCGTTTCAACGCCGAGAGAACCTCCGCTGGATCGATGCGACCGAATCCATCGACCCCGACCACCGTGGCACTGGCCCCGAGCCGTTTCAAATAATCGATGGGGGCGAGCGTGGCCGGGTGCTCGATTTCCCCGGTGACGATGTGGGCCATGCCGCGCCCGAACAGCTTGGCGAGCAGCCCGGTCGGTCGGCCCAAACAAGTGCCCATGATCGCGTGATTGCTCGCCTCGGAACCGCCACCGGTGAAGACGATCTCGTCGGGTTCGGCCCCGATCAGCGCCGCGACTTGCTGGCGCGCTTTGTCGATGGCCAACATTGCCGCGGCACCGTAGCTGTGGGCGCTGGACGGGTTGCCCCAGAGGTTCCGCACGGCCTCGTGGATCGCATCGGCGACCCGGCAATCGACCGGCGTGGTCGCGTTGAAGTCCAAGTAAATCGGCGCTGTCATACGATGGCGGCCAACACGGCGGGCAGGGGTGATTCCACCGCCAGCAGCTTCCCGGTGGTCGGGTGCGGAAAGGTGAGCTTCCACGAATGCAGACCGAGTCGGCGGGCCGGGTTGTGTTTCGAACCGTACTTGTCGTCGCCGATCACGGGGCACCCCAAGTCGGACAGGTGCACGCGGATCTGGTGCTTCCGCCCGGTTTCGAGGGTGCATTCCATCAGCGAGTAACGACCGGTGCGCTTCACGAACTTGTAACTCGTCCGGGCCAGCTTCGCCTCGGGATCGACACTCTTGCGCATCTTCAAGTCCGGCCCCTCCAGCAAGAAGCTCTCGACCAAACCGACCGGTGGCGTCGGCGTGCCGACGACGATGGCCAAGTACTCCTTGGTCACGCTCTCCCATTTCTCTTGCATCTTATCGCGGACGTCCATGCTCTTGGCGAAGACGAGCAAGCCGGAGGTGTCCCGATCCAAGCGGTGAACGAGAAAGGCGTGGGCGTGCCGCGGTTCGAGGGCCTCGTTGAGCCGGGCGACCGCCGTATCGACTTTCTGCGTGTCGGTCCCGACCGTCAGCAGTCCGAAGGGTTTGTCGATCACCACGAGCGCATCGTCTTCGTACACGATGCGAATGCCCAGGCGGGCCAGGTGCGGCGAGGTGATGTGTTTGCCGATCTCGACCCGGTCGCCGACCTGCAGTTCGTGATCGTGCTGCGTGACCGTCACACCGTTGACGCTGATGCGGCCGTGCAGCAGTAGCTGCTTGACGCGCGTACGGTTCATCGGCTGCAGGTTCATCAGCAGCCAGGGCAGAAGGGGGCCGGTGGTCGGGGCCGCATTGTTCACGATCCACTCCGATTGGCTGCGAGTCCCCGTCAGCGGGCGTCCTGTTGGCTGGGCGCCACCGTCAGGACGGGGCGGGGGTTTCCGGCTGCTCCGACGAGGACCTGCGTTCCCGCTGAACCCTCGGCCATTACCAGGGCCGCTTCCATTCCATCCCATTCTTGTTGCTCCTGAGTAGAGTCGTTATAGGCGAACGCACTCCGACGACGTGCCGTTCCAACGAAAAATCGCCGCAACAGGACGGCCCATTGCAGCGACGAAAAATCCCGGAACGATTGGTCGACCGGCGTATAAGCCGGGTCTTGTCCCGATGGAGCCTTGCGGTTCCCTCGGCGACGATCATTTATCTAGCCCTGCCATTGCTGGCAGGATCGAGCAGCCTACCCGAGAGTCGTAACGGACCGGGCCGGTCCTGCTCTCTGCTCGGCCTTGCTTCCGGTGGGGTTTGCCGAGCCAGCCTATCACTAGGCTGCTGGTGCGCTCTTACATTAAGGGCTTGCGCCCCGCACCGTTTCACCCTTACCGAGTAGTCGTGGACAGCGAATAATGGTCGGCCACTCTCCGCTGCCCACGACTCCCCGGCGGTATACTTTCTGTTGCACTGTCCCGCCCGTTGGCGGCGGCACCCGGGAGTGCCCACCGTTACCGGGGGTGGGGATTACCCACCACCGCGCCCTACGAAGCCCGGACTTTCCTCCCCCCGACTTGCGCCGGGCGGCGATCATCCCTCCGATCGACCAACCGAACTACCAACGTACAAGAAGCGCGGCGCGATCGAAAGGTTCACATCCGCGAAACGGGTGTGGCAAATCTTTCTGGCGGTCGAATCCGGAGGATTTCGGCCCTGAAAGGGTCGTTCCAGTAGCCCAGGTCGGAGCCGGCGCCGCCGGCGGAGGCCTGGGAACCCCGATCCAGAAAACGGTCTCCGTCCTGAAGGGACGGTTCGGAGCAGTCCTTTGAACCGCCCTTTCAGGGCGTCTCCATGTTCTAGATCGCAGTACCCAGGCCTCCGGCCGCTGCGCGACCTTCGACCTGGGCTGATGGAACGGCCCTTTCAGAGCCAAAATCGGCCGCCAGAAAGATTTACCAGACCCCGCGAAACCTGCATAGAACGATTCCATGAAACTGCTCCACACCGCCGATTGGCACCTCAACGACCGACTCGGTCGCATCGACCGCACCGACGATCTGCGCCGGGCCGTGGAACGCGTTGCGGCGATTTGTCACGACGAAGCCATCGATGTGCTGATCGTGGCCGGGGATTTGTTCAGCGAACTGGCGCGGGCCGATGCGCTGCGGGAAACCATCCATCACTGGCAAGAAGTCTTCGCCGAGTTCCTCGGCCGCGGCGGCACCGTGCTGACCCTCACGGGGAACCACGACAACGAAAACTTTTGCCAAACGCTTCGGCACGCCATGGGGCTGGCCGCTCCCAGTGGCGGGGGCAACGGCGACTTGGTGCCACCCGGTCGACTCTACCTCGCGGCCGAACCGACGTTTCTGCGCTTGCGTGATCCGAGCGACGAGTTCGAAGTGCAGTTCATCTTGATGCCCTACCCGACGCCGACGCGGTACCTCGTGGGGGCGAGCGGGCAAAAGTACACCGACCCCGATGAAAAGAATCGGTTGCTGGTGCAGGCCTTCGAGGAGACGATCCAAACGCTGCGGAAGCACCCGAACTACCGTGCCGGTGTGCCGAGTGTGTTGGCGGCGCACGCCAACGTCTTCGGGGCTGTCGTCGGGGAATCGCTCTTCCGCATCACCCCGCAAGAAGATGTGGTGGTGAACGGCCAAGCGTTCGCCGATCAGTTCGAGTACGTCGCCCTCGGGCACATCCACAAGCCGCAGTTTTTGGGGCACGAGCACATCCGCTATTCGGGCAGTATCGAGAAGATGGATTTGGGCGAAGCGACCGACCACAAATCGGTCTGCATTTTCGAACTCGGGGCGAGTGGCCGCATCGGAGACATCCGCGTGCTGCCGCTGCCGAGCACGCCGATTTATGAAGTGACCATCCTCGATCCGGAGATCGACCTGCCGCGATTGAAGGACGAAGCCGAGGGAGTCGAGAACGATCTCGTGAACTTGCACATCCGTTACACGGCGGGCAAGGATAGCCTCGAAGAGACGCTCAAACAACTCGCGGAGATTTACCCGCGCTGGTATGCCCGCGATTGGAAAGAGCAGAGTCAGCTCGGGCCGTCGCTCGCCCCGGCCGAAGCCGACCGCAGCAAATCATTCGGTGATACGGTTCGCGACTACATCAGCAGCGAATTGCAAAATTACAGTGACGACACCCGAGCGGCCTTGCTCACTTTGGCGGAAGAATTGTTGGGCGAGGAGGAGGGCGGCTGATTCACTTCTTGGGAAGCTCCAAGAGTTTAAGCGACTCTTCGACACGGGCCACGAGCTTGGCATCCGTTGTCCGCAAGGCGCCCACGAACTTCCGGCAATCGGCATCGGCACAGGTCAAGGCGTAGCGAATAATACCGTTGCGGATGATCGGTGCGGTGTGCGTCGGTTTGCCGTACTGCGTCAGCACGTCAGCCGTGAGATCCCACCAGCCCCAACGCCGCAGATCATCGAGCGCCACATCGGCGAAGTCGGGATTCGAGAGGAGTTCGCGGTAGCAGCTCAGCACTTCGGTCTTCGATTCGGCCGGGCGATTGGCTTGGAAATACCGAACGGCATTGATGGCCGAGAGACGCAGCTCGAACGGGCGTTGGCCATCGTGGACGATCTCGCTCAGGCACTTCCAGCCGGCCTTGGCATCGAGCAGAACATAGCCGGCGAGGTAGCCGCCCAAGTTGGCCGCAACGCGATCCGAAAGCGCACCGCTGAGCGATTTCGCCAACAGCGGTGCCGATTCGCGGTCGTCGCCGAGCCCGAGTAGCATCGCATAAACCCCGAGCCGTTCCACGGGCGTTTTCGGGTCGGTTAAAAACTGGCGTAACACGGCCGGTTTCCATCCGGCCTTGGACGACAGGATCTCCGCATCGGTCGCCTTGGCGAACTCCGTGAAGGCATCCGCGGCGATGGTGGAATCGGTCGAGTCGAGGTGCAGGAAGAAGAATCCGAGCCGTGTCGCCACGGGTTGATCTTTCAACTTGACGACGCTGCGGACGTACGCGGCGAGCGCCGGCGAGCCGGGAACGCTGGCCACGATGTCCGTCTTGCCGTCCACGGTGCCGAAGAGAAACAATTGCGAATCGGCCGGGCCACCGGGAGTCGGAATGTAGCGCGGCAGCACAATCATCTTCGTGGGTTTGAAATCGGGGCCGCTCTTCACAATGTCGTCGAAATGGAACTCGGTGGTTCCCGTGCGAATATCTTCGCCAATCTTGGCGTTCTTCAGCGTACCCAGGACGATGGCGTCCGCTTTGAGGGCTTGCTCGCGCAGGGTGCCTCGGTCGATCAGCCCGCCGGAACAGAACGAGCACGCCTGCAACTGATTTGCCAGTGTGGAGGCGAGAACCAGCGCGGACAGGAATTTGAACATGGGCATCCTGCCTTGGGGAACAATTCGAGAATTCACTTCTTCGCGGGTGGCTTCGGTCGTTCATCGGCGAGCATCTCTTCGACGAACTTCACCCGCTCTGCATCTTCCTTGCGGGCATTCGCCACGTAAGCCACCGCGGCCGCGTTCTTGCCATCCTCGGCCGCACCGAGGGCAAACCGGAGGACGGCCCGCTTGACGATCTGCTTGCTATGACTCGGTTTGGCCGCTTCTTGCAAGACGAACCCGGTTTGATCCCAAGCGCCCCACTTGCGTAAGTCTTCGATGGGCAAGTCGGCAATCTCTTCTTGACCCACGAGCACCTTCATGGCGTCGAGCAGATCTTCCTGTTTCACCACATCTTTGCGCTCGTCCCAAAAGAAACGGAGCACCTTCAGTGCGGCGTACCGGGTGGAAAAGTCTTTCTTCGGATCATTCAAGATCGTTTTGAGGTACTCCCAACCCTCCTTCGGCTTTAACAAAATGTAGCAAGCGTACAGACCATCCAGCCCGCTGCTGAAAGCATTTTTCGGATCGTCGAGCAGTGCCCGGATCGCACCGGTATCGTCGGCTTTCCCGCAGTGGCCAAACATCAACCCGTACAAGCCAAACCGCGACGCGGGGGTGTTGGGATCTTTGAGCCACTTCAACAACTTCTCGGGCGGGAGTGTTTCGGCGAGTTTGCGAACATCTTTGTATTCGGAGTTCCCGAACTCCGTGAAGGCATCGGTGTTGATGACCAACTCGGCGTGGTCGAGGTATTTGAAGAAGAATTTCAGGCGGCCGGTCGCGTCTTGGTCGCGGGCCACGATGGCCTGTTGTAGGTATTCCGGAAGTTCACTTTTGCCCTTGATCTGCTCGCCGCGATACGGATCGAGCGTGGCACGATTGCTATCGGCCAGCACCGTGCTCGACGCAATCGCGGCGATGCCGACATCGCCGGTCGGGCTGTACAAGCTGCAAAAGACGAGGAACTTCTCCCCGGCGCCGGCTTTCACATAGCGTGGCAGCACGATCGACTTCTTTCCCTTCAAGTACGAGTGCGGCTTGACGACCGTGACAATTTCGAGATCGGTCGAGCCTTTCGTGAAATCGTCCGGATCACGTCTCGCGTTCTTCAGGGTTCCCAGCACAATGAAATCGGCTTGGCCGACTTCACTCGAGAGCGTCTGCCCTTGCGTGGAGCAAAACGGACAAGCCCGAACGGGTGGCACGGCGACGAGAACGAGACCCAAGAGAGCGAACCCGAGCGGACGCAGGAACATCGGTGAACCCTCTTCGTGAATCGGAAGGCGACTGATCCGGGGTGGGTGATCTTAACGGGAACATTATACGGGCCGCGATGCTTTCACTTCCGCCAAACGAGCCATCGTCAGAGAGTAAGCCGCTTCCGTTTCCGGCGTTAATCCGGGTTTCAAAATTGCCAAGTAGGTTTCACTCCGGCGAATGGTCTTCACACGCGAACCCGCATCCAGCGCTTCACTGTCGGTGAGGTTGTCGTAAATATCGGCGAGCTTGCAGGCGTAAACGGGCCACGGTGCCACTGCGAGGCCGGCGTGGTATTTCGTTTCGCGCTCCTGTTCCGGCAACCGCATTTCCTTGGTCAGGGCCGAGACCCAATCGGCGACATCGGTGCCAAACTCGCCGGCGATATCGTCGTAATCGGTGGTTGTATCTTCGACGGTGTCGTGTAGAAGTGCCGCAGCGAGCACATTCGGATCGCCGATGCCGAAGAGGTGCCGCACGATCATGCAGACGCGGAATGCGTGCGACACATACGGCGTGGCCCCATCTTTTCGAAGTTGATGGCGATGAGCCCGCGCCGCGAACGCGACCGCCGAAAACAAAAGTCGATCAGGATCATTCATACAAGGATCTTCCTGGAATCAGCCGAGCAGACTCCGAATTGTGCCGACGAGCAGAACATCGGCAGCGAGAACCAATAAAGAACAGCGCACGACACTATCCGTGGCCGCGTGGCCGACCCCTTCCGAACCACCGTCGGCCCGCAGACCGACCCAACAGCCCATCGCGCCGATCAAACCACCGAAGATCACCGGCTTGAACGCGGCCAGAAGCACTTCCCACAAGCGGTTGGCCAGCTCGGCTTCGACCGCCCCGCTGTACTTCAGCCAGTTTCCATTTCCCGCCACCGCTTCACTGGCGAAGCTGCTACCGATGGCCAGCATCGAGACCAAAACATGCAACAACGGTACGGCGACGATGCAGGCGAGGATCCGCGGGCCGACCAAAATTTGCCGTGGCGACTGGCCGAGCAATTCGAGCGCGTCGATCTGTTCCCCGAGTTTCATCGCCGACAGTTCCGCACCCAAACTGGCCCCCGTGCGTGCCGCCACGATCAAGCCGGCCCCCACCGGCGCCAGTTCGAGCAACACCGCGGCCGTGAGAACAGTCGGCAGTAAATCGTTCGCACCGGGGAATTGTTCGAGCACGGCTCGAGTTTGCAACCAGATGACGGCACCCAGCGCCAGGCCCAACACGATGGCCATCGGGATGCCACCGATGAAGACGGAATAAAACGGCCGCAGCCAACGGGCGGGGTGCGGAATCGCACCGACCGCGGCACCCAGCCCGAGTGCGGCGAAGTGGGTGAATTCACCAATGCGGCGGAAGAGATCGAACGCGGCCACACGTTACCCCTTGATGGCCGACCACGTCCAGTGACGGTCGCTGGACTGGGATACCGTCTCCGGTGCGAAGCCGAGTGCGCCGATGATCGACTGCACTTCGGCCACAGTCAGCGCGGCATGTAAAGAGTCTGCGAACAACTGCCGTTGATGGGGGTTGGCTTCGCCGGCGTAAGTGATGACGAGTTGCCGGAGTTCCATTTCGGAGTCGGGCCGCACCAGATCGCGGACGAACAAACGACCCCCGGGCGCACAGACCCGCACCATCTCCGCGAAGCACTCGGCCGGTTCGGGAATGTGGTGAATGATGCTGTTCGACACGACCGCGGAGTAGTGACCATCCGGGTACTCCATGGTTCGGCCGTTGGCTTTTTCCACACGGATGCGTTGCTCGAACCCCGCCCGTTCCGCGTTCCGCCGGGCGAGTTTCAGCATTTCATCGGCGAGATCGATCGCGACGATTCGGATGGTCGGCGATTGTTTGCAAAGTTCGATAGGGATTTGCGCAGTTCCGGTGCCGACATCGAGTGTCAGCCCGGTGTCATTCGACGGGAGCGCAAGAAAATCGGCCGCGAACCGACGGTTCACGACCGAGTGATCCATGCTGTCGTAGTCGGTCGCGTCGTCCTGGGTGTCCATCACTTCGGGTTCGAGGACTCGTGACAGCATCGTGGGTTTCCTAACAGCTTTGCAATTCACAGAACGCTTCGGACTGTTCGATAGGCTCTTCGTTGCGTGCGTCCCGTTCTTGCCGGCACGCTTCCAGTAGACGCGACCGCAGCTGCCAGTCACTGGCCCCCACGCGATCCCATTCGAGAATCACATGCGATGTGGCCGGGTTCAATCCGGCCACGCGGGTGAGCCAGATCACCCCGGCTTCTTCATTGTGCGACTTGGTCACCGGATGGTGCCAAGCGATGTGAGTGGCAAGGCAACCCATGGCACAGGCTTTGGTAAAAGCACCGTGAATGAGCAGCGGGCTACCAGACTCGATCAAGTCAATCAGACGGTTCAACCCCGTGTCAGTGACATGGGGCAACCATTGGGTTTTAAATTCAAACAAACTTTTGGCAGACAGCATCACGAAACCCTCCCGATACGGAAAGTCAACGCAACCACGATTCCGTGGCACGGATCGCATTTTACAGAACATAAGGCACAGACAGCACTTAGGCCGATGTGCATGTGGGGTATTCAGGCCGCCCGATGAAATCGACTCGCTACAGAAGAGTGCTGTATTGGGAACGGCTCACTCAGTGCTCGGTCATCATAGAGCCGGTACCGGGTCACTGTCAAGGGGTTGACAGCGGCGATTGGAGCACGGCCCGAAATCCCCCGTGCGGCGTCCGCCGGAACGGCGTTGTGCGCACCGGAGTTAGGCGCCGACATCCTTCCAGAAACAATTTCCAACTAAATACCCAGGAGCTACCCCGATGGCGTGCGGAAGTGATCTTGAGAATTGAACAGATGCAAATGCGAGCGTCTTGGTCGATGGCAGAATTGAGGCCAAGCAATAAAATAGAGTTAGTCATATAATACTATGACTAACTCTATTTATGATATATCGTACCAAGCTTTGTTGGAATCATACTTCGCCGGCGCGTTCGGGGCGGAGGGATCGCACCCAGGCGCCCGCCTTCCACATCTCGCTTTCCGAGATCGCTTTCAACTCCTTTTCGAGCTGTTCGCGGTAGTCCGGCCGGCTGTTGGCTTCGAGCACGCGGCGGGTCTCTTCGCCCGTTTCCACCGAGTGGTACAGGTTCTCGAATACCGGCTTCGAGGCGTCGCGGAACTTGGCGAACCAGTCGAGCGCGCCGCGCTGGGCGGTCGTGCTGCAGTTGGCGTACATCCAGTCCATCCCCTTCTCGGCGATGAGCAGGTAAAGGCTCTGCGTCGCTTCTTCGACCGTCTCGTTGAACGCTTCGCTCGGGCTGTGGCCGTGTTCACGCAGCACTTCGTATTGGGCCAACCACAAGCCGTAGATCGCGCCCATGAGCACGCCGCGCTCGCCGGTGAGGTCGCTGAAGACTTCCTTCTGGAACGTCGTTTCGAACAAGTACCCGGAGCCGATGGCGACGCCGAGAGCCAAGCAGCGCTCGCGGGCATTGCCAGTGGCGTCTTGGTGAATCGCGAAGCTACTGTTGATACCACGACCTTCGAGGAAGAGCCGGCGGACTGTGGTGCCCGAACCTTTCGGGGCGCACAGGATCACGTCGATATCGGTCGGCGGCACCACATCGGTTTGGTCTTTGTAAACGATGCTGAAGCCGTGGCTGAAGTAGAGCGCCTTGCCGGCGGTCAGGTGCGGCTTGATCTTCGGCCACATTTCCTTCTGGCCCGCGTCGGACAGCAGATATTGAATCACAGTGCCCTTGGCGGCGGCCGTTTCCGGGTCGAAGAGAGTTTCACCCGGTACCCAGCCATCTTCGAGGCAGAGGTCGTACGCCTTGCCGCCTTGACGTTGGCCGACGATGACCGTCACGCCGTTGTCGCGCATGTTCAACGACTGGCCACGGCCCTGCACACCGTAGCCGATGACGGCGACGATTTCGTTCTTCAAGATTTCCTTGACCTTCGCCGGCGGGTAGTCGCCGCGCTCGACGGCGGTGTCGTGGTTGTTCCCCAGGTGCAGTTCTTTCATCGACGGTTCCTCGGTGGGTGTTCGGACATCATCAGGATACCGCCAAAGTATCTTGTCGTCAAGAATCTTGACAGCAAGATACTTTGGCATTAAGTTAGCGACATGAAACAGACTCCCGATGCCGTCGATGGCTTGCTCGCGGCTTGGAGCGCGGCCCGCCCGGATCTCGATCCCGGCCCGCTCGGGTTGGTCGGTCGCGTGATCGTGCTCGCCAAGCACCTCGAACGCTCGGTGGAATCGGCCCTCGAACAACACGGATTGACGCTCGGGCAGTTCGACATTCTCGCCACGTTGCGGCGGCAAGGGACACGCGGGGCACTGGCTCCGTCGCAGTTGCTCCAAAGTGTGATGCTCTCGTCGGGCGGCATGACCAACCGACTCGACAAGCTCGAAGCCGCGGGCTGGATCGTCCGTCGGCAAGATCAGTCGGATCGGCGTGGGGTGGTCGTAGAACTGACCGCGAAGGGGTGCAAGTTGATCGACGCCGCCACGGCGACCCGCTTCGACGAAGCGGCCGCATCGTTGCCGAAACTGCCGGCGAAGGAGCAGGACGCGCTGGCGAATTTACTGCGGCAGTGGTTGAACCAGTTCGCGGGTTGACGTCACAACTCCGCAGCATCTTCGTCTGGCAGGTGGCCACCGACTCGGTTGCCACCATCGCTGGCGTTGAGTTTGTGCTGGCGGTAAACCGCAAGATCGCGGCGGAGCTTTTGCTCGTGCTCTTCCTTGATGTGGGCGAATTGCCCCATGGCGTAGCGGCGGGTGGCCCAAGCATCCCGGAAGGCCAACGTGAGAATGACGAACACCAGTACCATCACGACGGCCCAGTAGACCGCCCACAAACGGACGAACATCTTCTGGTCGTCGGTCATCTTCGGCTTCTCGACTGCCGCATCGGCGACGACACCGGGATTGTGTTCGCCCAAGTTGTCGGCTTGGCGTTCCAACCCGGTCAAGTACGCACCGCCGATCATCAGCCCGATGGTGGCGATCAACACCCCATTGATGAGCCGACGACGGTAACGCTGACCGTAGTACGCGGCTTCATCACTCGGCACGACCGACCGCTCTTTCAACCGCCGTCGCCCGCGAATTTGAAACCACGACGTTGTCAGGCCGAAGAGCAGCAGCCCGGCCGAGAGAACGAACGCAGTGGTTGCCGGGGTGAGCACGCCGATCTCCGTGATGATTCGTTACTTCTTTTTTAGCCAAGCCAGGATCACGCCGCCAACTTCGGCGATTTGCGCCCCCGAACACTTCGCGGGGGTATCCGAAAGTTTGTGCCAATCTTCGTAGTCGAAATCGACGATGTCGATGGCGGCGATACCCGCGTGCTGAAGGGCGATGTGGTCGTCGTTGACGTGGGTGGCCCGATCGAAGCCGCGCGCAAATTTGAACGACTTCGCTTTGTTCGCTTCGGCCGTCTTCCAGATTTCCGTCACCAGTTCTCTGGCATTTTCCCAAGAGTGGCACTCGATATTCAATTTGGCGTTCGGATGGGCGAAGAGGTCGAACAGAATCGCCGCGGAGTATTTGAACTCGATTTTCCGGGCTTTCAGCTTCGTGGTGTAATCGTTGGCGAAATACTCCGACCCGAGAAAGTACTTGTCTTCGGTGCGGTCTGGACCGGTGAATACATATTCTTCACCGTCGAAAATGACGAGGTCGACGCCGACGGTGGTGGCGGTCTCTTTCAACTGGTGGGCGAGTTCCATCAAGAGGGCGACGCCCGAGGTGCCATCGTTGGCGCTCACAAAAGGCTTCGTCCAATTCTTCTGGTTTTGTTCTTGGTCGGCGTACGGCCGCGTGTCGTAGTGGGCGCAAAGGATGATGCGATCTTTGCGTTCCGGGTTCCACGATGCGATCAAATTGACGAGGGCGACGTCCGCCGCTTGGCTCGGTTGCCGCGCGGAAAATTCTTGGCGGGTCACCGTCCCGCCGAGATCGGTGAAGTGTTTCGTCAGCAATTCTTGCTGCTTTTTCATCCCTTCGGAGCCGCTGATACGGGGGCCGAGGTCGCAGAGCTGTTTGAGGTACTTCATGGCCCGGTCGCCATCGACGCTGTTGCGTTCAATTTTCGTTTCTCCCGGTTTCGGCACGCGATCCTCGGCAAACCCCACTTTGGGTGGCGACGGTGTTTTATCCTGCGCCGACGACTCCGGTTGGCAACCGCAGATCACCGCGCACCAACCGAACGCACACAACCTGAGCACCGTGTTACCCATCATCATTCCTCCGTGCCGATCTTCGATTGTAGATCTTAACGGATTTGCGGTTCTCGACGTTAGTCCAAACTTGCGGTGGGGCACGACGGCCCTCCCGTGACGACATCGAAATGCCCAAGGCGAAAATCCTCCACATTCAGATTTGAAATGCGAACCGGTGCCGAGCAGTGGGCAGTCTGATCCGGGCCAAGAGTGTGCTGCACCCCGGCTCCGTACAATTTCCGCACGCGCTTCACTCTCTCCGACTGGGAACAATTATGCCGACGAATGCCCCGCTTCAACGCAAACTCCGGATGGGTCTGATCGGTGGCGGTCAAGGCTCGTTCATCGGCCGCGTCCACGCCACGGCGGCCGTGCTCGACAACCGCGCCGCGCTCGTAGCCGGGGCACTCAGCAGCGATGCGGCACGCTCCAAGGCGTCCGCCGCCGATTACGACATCCCCGCCGAACGCGCTTACTCCAGCTATTCCGAGATGGCGATTGCCGAAGCCAAACGACCCGACAAAGTCGACTTCGTTTCTGTGGCGACCCCGAACCACAC
>JAYSYJ010000163.1:0-14969 GCA_043727675.1 Fimbriiglobus sp. | reverse complement strand
CTGGCTCTTCGCGTCGGCGGAGGGGGTGGAGCCGACGAACAACCACGCCGAGCGGGTGCAGCGTCGGGCGGTGCTGTGGCGGAAGAAATCGTTCGGCTTCGCGAGCCGAGCGGGCTGCCGGTTCGTGGAGCGGATCCTGACGGTGGTCGGTACGCTGCGGCTCCAAAAGCGCAACGCGCTGGAGTTCCTGAGCCGGTGCATCGCCGCCCGCCGGGCCGGGACGACGGGACAGAGGCTTTGCATGGGGTGAACGGTTACGACTAATCTTCGATCGGTTCTTTGATGAGCTGGATGAAGAACGTCGTCTTCTTCTCTTCCATCTTCGCGGCCATCAATTCTTCCGCTTCTTTCTTCTGAGCATACGGGAACGCGCCGACGCGCTTGCTGCCGTTGTCGAACACGACCCACGTGGCCCGTTGACGCACCTCTTTCACGGCCTTCGGCTTCCGCTTAGCAGGCGCTTTTTTGACCTTCACTTTGGCCGGCGCCTTCACTTTCGCTTTCTTCTTTTTCTTCTTGGGGCCGTCTTCATCGTCGTCATCACCCGCATCGTCATCGTCCGAGGCTTCTTCGTCCGATGCTTCGCCCTCGGCGGATTCCTCGCCATCGCCCTCGGTCTCTTCGTCTTCGTCCTCGTCTTCATCGTCGTCGTCGGCTTCGACTTCTTCGACCTCGGCTCCGCCTTCCCGCGCTTCGGCCGCTTCCGCTTGCCGACGCATGTCCATACGGCTGCGACCGCCGCCGGCTTTTCGACCCGCCATAAGTATCTCCCGAAAATATCGATTTTGAAGGCAATTCCGAAATGGAAAACTACGAGAATTGTTCAGGAATGACAAGATGATCGTTCCTATGTCCAGAGCTTCCACAACGGGGTGGGTACTCTTCGAGGACACAAGAATAAGCGTCAAAATAATATCAGTTCTGGTCCGGAGAATGGCGATTCCGCAATCGGGGCAAACTGGGAAAAGAAGTACGGCTCAGTCGAGCTTGACACCGGCGGTAAACTTAGACACGATCCATCTGGCAACGTCGATCTACGGGTCAACCGCAGACGATTTCAACTGGACTCAACCCTAAGGAAGGGGAAGAACATGACTCGGACAGGGATGGTGGCGGTCGCCGCTGCGGTTTGGTTGGCGACAAGCCAGAGTGGGCAGGCGGGCTTATTGCCGGTTTCGCACACTGTGACGGCCGAATCGGGGCTGTTCCGCTGGACTTACGCCATCGTATTACCCACGGATGCCCAGCTGCGGAACGGTGATTACTTCACGATTTACGATTTCGCCGGCTTTCAAGCGGGCAGCAACAGTCAACCCTCCGACTGGACATTCTCGACCGCCAACGTCGGCCCGGTTCCGCCGGGGGTGTTGCCACCGGACAATGCCGCGCTGCCGAACCTGACTTATCGCTACAGCGGCCCGGATGTCACCGATGGCCGAACGGGCTTGGGCAATTTCTGGGCGGTATCGCTCTATTCGGCGGAAACCAGCTCGTTTTTCGCAGCGAGCACCCACCGAACTTCGGATAGTCAACAAGACAGCAACATCACACCGTCGACGGTGCCGGTGCCGACGATGCAATCGGTTCCGGAACCGGCCACTTTGGCGTTGGCGGGTCTCGGATTGCCAATCATCGGCTTGGTTCGGGCCTTCCGCCGATACCGCCGCCGAGTGTGAAATAACAGGTGATAACGGTGGAATCTGGGTCGGATTCCACCGTTATCACCTGAGGTTGACAGCACCGAGCCGGCACTCTATAGCCGCTCGAGTCCGGAACCAGGTACCGCCGGGACGACGGAGGGAAGAGGCGGTCACCTAGATCGGCACGGGGGTTTAGTCCTCCCCAAGCCAACACCGTTGAGTCGCTTTTTTCATGGAGGGAGACCGAATGGTCCGCAAGACTTGGATGGCTCGATTGTTCACTGCTACTGTAATGACGGTAGCCATGGCCAGCACGGCCAACGCGGGGCTATTGCCCACGAACGTGCAAGTGGACGCAGAAGCGGGCAATTTCCGCTGGACCTACGCGATTGTGCTTCCGACCGACATGAAGCTGCAATCGGGTAACTACTTCACCATCTACGATTTCGCAGGCTACGTGCCGGGCGGAGAATCGATCCCGCCGGGCTGGAACTTGTCGACGGCGCTCACGGGCAAAACGCCGAACCTGACCAACCCGTCCGATGATCCGACCGTGACGAACTTGACCTACACCTACACCGGCGCGACTCAGTTCGGCCAAGTGGGGTTGGGGAATTTCTTCGCCACCTCGAAGTATGGCAAGCGTGGAATCGATTCGTTCACCGGTCAAACCAACCGCGCCTCGGATGGGTTGATCGACAGCAACATCACCACCTCGGAAGTGCCCGTCGGTAAAGACGGCCCCGGCCCCGTCGGCGTTCCAGAACCAGCCACGCTGGCCCTGGCCGCACTCGGCCTCCCGTTGATTGGCTTGGCTCGTGCCTTCCGCCGCCGTCGGCAACTCGCCTGAGGCGACTGAAACAATCGCAAGTGGGAAACAGGGGGCTTCGGCCCCCTGTTTTCGTTTTCGCTCGGGATCGCTCAGCCCGTCTTATAATACCCGTATGGCGTTCCTCATCGACGGTTACAACCTGATGCACGCGGTCGGGTCGGTTCCGACCGGCGTTCACGCTCGGCAATTCGATGCTGCCCGTGGGCGGTTCCTCGACTGGCTCGCCGAATCGCCGACTTTGAAGCCGTACTTTCCCGTCACGCGGATCATCTTCGATGCCCAAAATGCGACCCGCGACTGGGGCACCACCAGCTACCGCGGCCTGACTATCACGTTCTCGTTTCGCCAGACGGCCGACGACCTGATTGAAACGTACTTGGTGCTCGACAAGAACCCGCAGAAGATCCGCCTCGTTTCGAACGACCAACGGTTGCAGACGGCGGCCAAACGGGTGCGGGCCAAGCCGATGGCCTGCTCCGAATTCGTCGATTGGCTCATCGACCCGCGCATCCCTGGCGACGGCCCGAAGACCTTTCCCCCCGTGGCACCGGAAAAACCTAAGTCTACGGCCGACGATCTCGCGGAGTTCCTGCAAATCTTCGGTTCGCCAAAACCCCGCCCCCGGTGATCGGACGATTTCCATGCCCCCACCGACCGTCGATACTTGGCTCGATCACGAAGATACTTGGCTCGCAACCGGTGCGTTGCGGAATCGGGATTCGCGCGGTCGGCGGCACCCCGAGCCAACGCACGAGTTCCGCACTCCGTTCCAGCGCGACCGCGAGCGCATCGTGTACAGCTCCAGTTTCCGCCGGATGACCGGGAAGACGCAAGTTCTGGTCGCGTCGGTGAACGACCACCACCGCACCCGGCTGACGCACACGTTGGAAGTGGCCCAGATCGCACGTACCGTCGCGCGCCGGTTGCGCTTGAACGAAGACCTCACCGAAGCGATTGCGCTGGCCCACGACATCGGCCATCCGCCGTTCGGCCACGCCGGGGAACAGGCGCTCGACGAATGCCTGCGTGACTTCGGCGGGTTCAATCACAACTTGTACGGCCTGCGCCGCGTCGATGAACTCGAGGAGCGTTACCCCGGCTTTCCCGGCTTGAATCTGACCTTCGAACTGCGCGAAGCGTTTGTCCGGCACAGTGGGATTTTGAACGGCCCCGACGGTGACGAATTCCGGGAAATGGGCGGGCCACCACTCGAATCGCAAGTGGTGGACGTGGTGGATAGCATCGCCTACGACACCCACGATATCGACGACGCTCTCGGCCTCGGCTTCGTCACGTTCGACGAACTCCACGAGATCGAATTCTGGCGCCGCGCCGCCGAGACAGTGCGCGGAATCTATCCCGGTTTGAGTGGCCCTGCCTTCCGCGGGGCCGTCCTGCGCGAGTTGCTGGCGTGGCAAGTCACCGACTTACTGACCGAAACGGCCCGCCGCATTGTGGCCCAACGCATCGCCTCGGCGGACGATGTTCGCCGGTCGGACAGTCCACTCGTCGGGTTCGGAACCGAGATGCTGGTCTGGAAGCAGGGTCTGGAGCGATTCTTGCGCGAGCGCGTCTACCGACACCACCGCGTGTTGCAGATGACGGCCAGCGGCAAGCGCATCTTGAAGGCTCTCTTCGACGAATACACTCGGACACCCGAACTCCTCCCGGAAAAACACCTGCGTCGCTGGGCCGGGGCGGCCAATTTGGCCGGCTCGGCCCCATACCCGCGGTTACCGGGGCGGGCGCTCGTCGAAACGCTTCCGCGCGTTGTGGGGGATTATCTGGCCGGGATGACCGATCGGTTCGCCCAACGCGAGTACCGCCGTCTGTTCCAGCCTTCCGTCGATCTCTAGTGTTAATGGGGTTGAGCTGTCCCGGCGAAGCGGCGTCCCGCTCCGAACGACTGACCCCGAGGTTCGCTATGCTACTTTGGTTACTCCGCGGCTGTTTCGCGGCTTTGATGCTCGGCGTCGCCTTGTTCGCCTTCAATTTCATCGCCTCCGACCTGCAAAGTACCATCGGCGGCGTGGTTGCCGCCGTGGCGATCCTCGCGGCCTGCGCTGCGATTCTGTACACCGATTTGCGCGAAACCGACAAGCACATCGCTACGATTTCTTCCATCTACTTCGGGCTTCTCCTCGGGCTCCTCCTCGGCTGGCTCTTCGGCATCGGAATTGAAGCGATGATTCAAACCTTCTCCGGAACCATAAAGCTCGAACCGCCTCAGCTCCAGAAATTGACGGTTCTGGCCCGCGTCTTGATCACGCTGATCACCAGTTACATCTCGGTATCCATTCTCGTGCAAACCCGCGATGATTTCCGGTTTATCATCCCCTACGTCGAATTCAACAAGCAGGTGAAAGGGGGCCGGCCGTTGGTGCTCGATACCAGCGTGATCATCGATGGCCGGATCGCGGATCTTTGCGACACACGCTTGGTCGACACCAAAATCATCGTGCCCCGTTTCGTCTTGCAAGAGCTACAAGGCATCGCGGACAGCTCCGATAAACTCAAGCGCAACCGAGGTCGGCGCGGGTTGGATATCCTCAAAAAACTGCAAACGAACCCGAAAATCGATCTCCTGATGCACGATGGCAACGCCGGCGAGTTGAAACCGGGCGAGAAGATGCGGGTCGACGAACGCCTCGTCTTGTTCACAAAAGCGGTCGGAGGTCGGGTTGTCACGAACGATTTCAATTTGAACAAGATAGCGCAATTGCAGGGTGTGGACGTGATCAATTTGAACGAAGTCGCCAATTCGTTGAAGACCGTCGCACTTCCGGGGGAATACTTGAACTTGAAAGTCGTGAAAGTCGGGGATCAACTCGGCCAAGGTGTTGGCTACCTCGAAGACGGCACGATGGTCGTGATCGAACAAGGGCGGAACCTCGTCGGTCAAGATGTTTCCATCGTGGTGACGAGCGTTCTGCAAACACCCGCCGGCCGTATGATCTTCGGACGACCCGAACAGCGGCTGTCCGGTTCGTATGTTCCGGTCGGCCAAAGCGGAGTTCACACCCCCGCGGCCCCACTCGGAAGCGGCAGCAAAGACGCGATGCCGGATGTCCCCAGTAGTTGAGTCTGAAATTCACCGCCGAGACGCACCATGAGAAACCAATTGCTCACCTGCATGGGCCTACTATTGTGCAGCGTTGTCGTTGGGGCCGCCGACGCCCCAACGAAAGTGGTTCCTAAGCCAGCAGCCCCGAGCGACTCGGAAACGGTCGAGCGAGTCCTCGCCGCACGCAAAGAGTACCAGGCCTCCCTCGTGGCGCTGTACCAGTATTACGAGAAGTCGGGTGACCGTGGTCGGATGAAATGGGTCGAAGAAGAACTCAAAACCTACCACATGATGTCGAAACCATCGTATCGCCTCGACATCAGCGATGTGCCACCGGCCACCCTCGAAGCCAAGACCAACATCAAAGAAGCGAACACGCTTTACGTCGAAGCGATGAAGTACAAAGACAAAGGAACCGGAACCGATTACACGTTGAATCAACGCCGGGCCGAAATCTTGCTCCAAGAAATCCTTCAAAAGCACCCAACTAGCGATAAAATTGCCGATGTCGGCTATCAACTCGGCGATTTGTACGAAAGCAAAGCGTTCAAACAATACGACCGAGCCGCCGCGTATTTCGAGCGGTCATTCCAATGGCGAAAAGGGGTGCGCAGCGATGCGATCATGCGGGCTGCGTACATTTATGATCGGTTGTTGAACGAGCGTACGAAAGCAATTGAACTGTACCGGGAAGAGATTGCCAACGACACGGAACCCGTGCGATTGAAAGAAGCGGAGAAACGCTTGGCAGATTTGACGAGCCGTGGGAAATGATGGACTGCGAAGTCCATAAAAGCCCTGCGTCACTTGCGACGCAGGGCTTTTTTTTGTTCAACTCACTAACAACCGCCCCGTGTTCGAGCGAACGGGAACCGCGAACAACCGGAAGGTCGCCCCCGCCCCCATGTAGCCACCGGCGGCCGCGGCCAACATCGACAGAAGCGTGCCCAAGAATGTGAACCACGTGACCCGTGTCGCCGCTTCACCCGCTTCCCGAGCCACTTGTTCGGCTTTTTGCTTATTGGCAGGATCTTCGATAGCGTCCTTAGCCCGGGCCGGTGCATCTTTGGCCTTCAATTTGAACTCGTCGATCTGCTTTTGATCGACGCCGGCTTTTTGAGCCAGTGCTTCCCAATCGCCCTGGGTTGTATTCTTGGCAGTCGCATCCACGGCCACACTACCCGCCGTGGCGACGCCGACCATGGCATTGAATCCGGCCTTCACACCCGTGGCCATCAGCCACAACAGCATGGCGAACACTAAGGCCCAAACCATCAAGCCATAGAGGGCCGCTTCGCGTTTGTTCTCGCCGACCGTGAGTTGGCTCGACACGAAACCACCTACGAACAAGCAGGCCGCCGTGACCACAATCGCCCAGATGGCGGCGGCAGTCCCCAGTGTTTGGGCACTTGTCTTGTCACCAATCGAGAAGCCGATTGCTCCGCCGAGGAGGGTCAGCAGGAAATAGAGGGCGAGTGCCAAGACGGAACCGGCTAAGATCGCACCCCAGTTGATTCGCGTCCGCACCGAAACCAGATCTTCGGCTTGCACGCCCGAATTCATGTTCGGAGTATTGACGACAGTACCGACCATTGGAATCACTCACATCGAAGGTTGTGGCGGGATGATACCACCGTTGGGAACAGTAAAACCGGATCCACCCATCGCATTTGGTGTGCCACATTTCGGATTCAAGTGTGGCAAATCTTTCCGTCCGATGCACTCGCTTCCTTCAGTTACACAACGGGCTGGAAGCAAGTGCACCGCACAGAATGAAACATTTTGCTCGAATCCAGTCGATTCGTCAGACCCGATTCGTTCCGATCCGGAAATTCCACTTGACTGACACTGAAAAAGACTAGACCATCTGCATCGACCGGATGCGCACCCGCTTGCAGGATACCCCCACCATGGCCACGGATACGGCCCCCGACGTCACCTTCACGATTGTGGATTCCCCGGCCGTGCGGCTCGATCCGATCCCCCAACCGCGCCGGCACTACTGGCAATTGCCGCTGTTTGTCGTCGGTGTTGCCGCGGCGATTGCCGCCTGGCGGGCCTTCCCACCGCAGCCGGACAATCCGTCGGATCTGTTCCAGAAAGATCTCGTCGCGTTGAAGCAAGCCGTGGATCGCAAGCCTCTGGATGGGAACGCGATTGCCGAAGCGGGTCGCAAAGTGGAAAGTGGCTACGAGCAATACCCCGCCGAAGCGAACCAGGCGCATTTCCTGCTCGGCTCGGTGCACACCATCCTCGCCGAGGCGGGTACGGACAGCTCGGAAAACTGGAAGAAATCGGCCGGGCATTTCGCAAAATGCGACGCTCTGACTTTAGCGGACAAAGCCGACCAAGGTCGCTGCGTGTTCCGCTCGGCGAAAGCGACCGCCGCAATCGGTTCCGGAAATCCTGTCGCCCTCTTGCCCGCACTGCAAGCCGTGCCGACCAACGAAGAGATTGGTGAGCGGTCGCGGCTGATCGCCGAAACATGCCTGCGGCTGAACCCACCCGATTACAAACGCGCCAAAGAAGAACTCTCCGCGTTCCTCAGTGGGCCGCAACGATCGGCGTCGGGAATTGTCTCCAAGTACCGCCTGAAACTGTCGGAACTCTGTTTGCTCACGAACGAGCCGGAAAAAGCCCGAGCTTGGTTGCAGCAGATCGACAAGAACGCCGCGCCGGATGTCCAAGCCCTCGCCAAAGTGCAACTCGCTCGCTTGGCGGCCGCCGACAACAACTGGAAAGAGGCGGTCGGCCTGTTCGCGGCTGCGCAAGCGACCCCCGGCCTGCCCAACGATCAACTCGGCATGATCCGCTACGAAACCGGCAAAGGTTACCTCGCGCTCAACAACAAGGTGGAAGCGGCCGCCTTCTTCGAACGCGCCGCCGCGGAAGGTGGCTCCGCGAGTGCGGCCAGCAGCCTGAAGCTCGCCGAATTAGCGACCCGCGATCCGATGGCCAAGGGCAAGCGCACCGTCGCCGCCGAGCAACTGGAAGCGGTGGTGAAAGACCTCAAGCCAGGCGTCGAATTCCAGAACGCTCATGTGAGTCTCGATGACGTCCGGAACACGTTCGAAGAGACGATTCAAGTCTGCCTCACCGAAGGGGACTACGCCTCGGCCCTGCGCAGCATCGCAGCGTATCGCGCGGTGGCTTTACCGGGGCGAGATCGCGAACGCAAAGCCGAATGTTTCGGGGCGTGGGCGACCGCGCTGGCGGGTCAGTCCACGCCCGATGCCGCGCAGATGGCGAAAGAAAAGTGGAAACTTGCCGGCGACGAGTACACCGCGCTGGCCGTCAGCCACCCGATTCCACTGGCCAAGGTCGATCTTTACCGCCGGGCCGCGTCGTGTTTGCGTTCCTCCGGCGACGACCGCGCCGCCCTCGATCAGCTCGATCAATTGGTGTTGGTCAGCGGGATCACTCCGGATCAAACCGCCCCGGCCTTTTTGGAACGGGGCGAGATCTTGCTGAGCCAGAAGAAGTTCACCGAAGGGGTGGACGCTTTGAAAAAAGCCATTTCCACCACCGGCCCCACCGCGACGATGGCCCAAGTGAAGTTGGCCCGGGCTTACCTCGATGAAGGCCGACGCAAATTGGGTACACCCGCGTCGGCGACCGAAGGTAAAGGACTGATCGAACTCGGCAAGAACCTGTTGACGCAAGTGGCGAACAAGACTTACGAAAGTGCTCAGGAACGCGAAGCCCAGCAAGAAGCGCTGTACGATCTCGGCAAAGCACTGATGCCGCAGAACCTTCTCGAAGCGGAGGCCCGTTTCCGTCAATTGGTCGATTCCAACCCGGCGGGAGTCTTCGCCGAACGGGCCAAGCTCTACCTCGGCAGTTGCCTGCTTTTGTTGGCACGCGGGGAAAACAAAGGCAATATGCCACCGGCCGATGCCGAGCGCAAATTGACCGAAGCTTTGGGCATCTTCGAGTCGCTGGCCCAATCGAAGACCCCGTATATGCAGGCTCAAGCCGATATTCGCGTGGTGAATGCCACTCTTCTGCTCAAAAAGTACGACGAGATGCCGAAGCTCTGCAACGCCACCGCCGAACGGTACAAAGATAAGCCAGAAGAGTTGATCGTACTGGGGATGCTCTACGCATCGTATTTGCGGTCGGATCGTCCGGAACTGGCCACGCGAACGGTGGCCCGGATGGAAGATACGTTCAACGGGATGCCCGCAACCGCCTTCAGTGGCGGTATGGAAGAGTTTACCAAGTCCTATTGGCAGAAGTGGTTCGACCAAGTGAAGCGTCGCTAGCAGTTCCGGCGGACACTCCCAAAAATATCCCCACTCAGCCCCGCTCGCCTATTATTTTGTAAGCGACTGGTACCCACTTGGTACAGTAGCAGACGCACCCATCTTGTTCCCGGTTTAAGTAGGCGAGCGGGCGTATGCAGAATCCGCAGGTTTGTTCGGTGTCGTACCGCCGTTCCCGATTCTCCACGAAGTTGCCGGGGGATCGTCTCTACACGCCCTCTCATTTCTGGCTGCTAGAATCGACGCCGGGCCATTGGCGTGTCGGCGCCACCCGGTTTGCCCAACGGATGCTCGGCGATCTCGTGGAACATGGATTCGAAATCAAACCGGACACCCCGTGCGAACTCGGCGAGACCATCGGCTGGATCGAAGCCTTCAAAGCGATGACGGACGTCTTCTGCGTTGGCACCGGTCAGTTCGATGGCGGCAATCCGCTCCTCGAAACGACACCGCGCAAGTTCGACATCGATCCTTACAACGAAGGGTGGCTCTACAGCTTCCGGGGGGCACCCGATCCGAATGCCGTGGACGCCGACGGATACAGCAAGTTGCTCGACTTAGCAATTGATAAGATTCAAGGCAAAGAAGCCGCGATGGAACAACCGCCCACCGATGCGATCGGCGATTGAGGACAACGAACGATGAAACCTCGGTACATCATGGTGGGCGGCTTCCTCGGAGCCGGCAAAACCACGGCGATGCTGCAACTGGCCCGGCGTTTCCGCGATCAAGGCCGCCGGGTTGGCTTGATTACCAACGATCAATCCGTCGGACTGGTCGACACGTCGCTGTTGGCCTCCCATGACTTCCCCGTCGAAGAAATCACCGGTGGTTGTTTCTGCTGCAAGTTCGGCTCACTCACCGAAGCGGCCGAGAAGCTGACGGAAGCCGAGAAACCGGATGTTTTTCTCGCCGAACCGGTTGGGAGTTGCACCGATCTCAATGCGACCGTCAGCTACCCGCTCCGCCGGCTCTACGGAGACAATTTCAGCCTCTCGCCGTTCAGTGTGTTGATCGACCCCGTCCGGGCCGAGCGAATCCTCGGTCTGGCCACCGGGAAGTCGTTCTCGCCCAAGGTCGTCTACATTTACAAGAAACAACTCGAAGAAGCGGATGTCATCGTCGTCAATAAGGCCGACACACTCGACGCCGCCCGCACCGCAGCGTTGCTGGCCAAGTTGACCGCCGAGTATCCGAAAGCCAAGCTGGTGACTCTCTCGGCCCGGCACGGCACCAATTTAGACGCCTGGGCCGAACTGATCGAAGATGTTGATCTGGCCGAACAAGATTCGATGGAAATTGATTACGATACGTACGCCGAGGGCGAAGCACTCTTGGGTTGGGTGAACCTCACCGCCAACGTGATTTCGACCGGCCAGTTCGATGGCAATCGATTCCTCGGGGCGTTCATGGATAAGCTCCACGGCACCCTCCGCGAACACGGTTTCGAGATCGCCCATTTGAAATCGACACTATCCCCATTTGAGGGTGCCGACATTGCGGTGATGAACCTCGTCCGCACGGACAGCCATGTGGAAGCATCGCACGAGTTGGCCGAGGAGTTGGAATCGGGAGAATTGATCGTCAACTTGCGGGCCGAGGCCGACCCGGAAATTTTGAAGGCACTGACACTAGCGGTGCTGAACGAAACAGCGACACTGAACCGCGTCGAAGCGGACGTGGAACATGTGGAAGCCTTCCGCCCCGGTCGCCCGGTGCCGACACATCGGGATTTGAGATAAAGATTTTTTACCCCAGAGTCACTGAGAACATCTCGGTGTTCTCAGTGACTCTGTGTGATGGGGGATCGCCATGTTAACGACATTGCTGCAACCTAGAACCTTTGAGACGACACTGCCGGACTTCACCGCCGCGACTCAAGAGGATCGCCGAGTGTATGCCATTGCGTTTGACATGGACACCGACACGTTGCAGAAATCGTACCCCGGTGCAACTTGGACAAACGCCTATACCGAAATTAAGAAGGTTCTCGATCGGCACGGATTCATCCGGCAACAAGGGAGCGTTTATTTCGGTGGGCCGAAAGTCAATGCGGTCACTTGTGTGCTGGCATCGTTCGACCTTGCGAAATCACTGCCGTGGTTTGCGATTTCTGTCCGCGACATCCGCATGCTGCGGATCGAAGAAATGAACGACCTTCTCCCAGCGGTGCTTCAAGCTGCAGAATTGGATACGTAGAAATACCTTGCTCTGGGGTGATCTCTTATTATTGGGTTTTGAAATGCCGATCCCGCTGCGAATTCTCTACTGCAATTGCAGCTACGCCAATGTCGTGCCGAAGGCGACGAAGGAAGCGGTGTTGCGTCAACTTGCGGAATCGGGACTGCCGTTCGACGCGGTGCCAGACCTATGCGAAATGAGCGCGAAGAAAGATCCGAGCTTGCACGAACTCGCCGGTGAAGGCGTGAAGATTGTCGCCTGCTATCCGCGGGCGGTTCGCTGGTTGTTCAGTGCGGCCGGGGCGAAGTTGGGCACTGAGAATGTGGAAATCTTGAACATGCGTACCGACACGCCCGAATCTATTGTGGCCCGTATTCTCAATCAACCGGAGGCCACCGCATGAATGCGACTTTGCCGATCCCCTTGACGACCGACGCCAAGCCAGCACCCAAGGCCACCCTCTTCCGGGTGGCGGTCTACGAAGGCACCGGAGCGGAGCCACTGCCACCGGGCATGCGGACGGAGCTCGTTTGCGCCCTTCTGGCCAAGGGGTTGTCCGTCTCGGTGATCCGTCCGAACGGAGCCGTGAGTGCGACCAACGCGGGAACGCTGGTGGTGTTAGGACAGTTCGCCGAAGCCAAGCCCGAACGGGCCGAAGACGGTGACGCCGTGGTTCACTTCCGCGATATTCGAAATTTGCCGATTGCCGATGTCGTGGCACTCGCCGAAGGGATCCGGGCGGAATTGAACCTGCCCAAACCGGGCGGATGGAAGCCGTGGTTCCCGGTTATCGACTACGACCGCTGCACGAATTGCATGCAGTGTTTATCGTTCTGTCTGTTCGATGTGTACGGCATCGATTCTGAAAAGAAGATTCAAGTTCAGAACAACAACAAGTGCAAAACCGATTGCCCGGCCTGTTCGCGCGTCTGTCCGGAAGTGGCCATTTTGTTCCCCAAGTACCGGCACGGGCCGATCAACGGCGACGAAGTCAACGCCGACGATACCCGCCGCGAAAGTATGAAGATCGACATCTCGGCGCTGCTCGGTGGTGATATCTACGAGGCACTCCGGGATCGCTCGGCGAAGTTCAAGAGTCGCTTCAACAAGGAACGCGACTCAGATAAAGCGTTGGAAGAGCGGACGAAGTGCTTGGTGAAGCTCGGCGAAAAGTTGGATATTCCGCCGGAAGTGTTCGCCTCGCTGCCTAGCATGGATCAGATTCGCACGAAAGCAACCGAAGCCGCGGCCAAGGCCCAAGCGGCGTTGGATATGCAAGATAAGAAGTAAGAAGTTCACCGCAGAGAAAGAAGAGGACGCTGAGAATAAAAAATATGAATAGTATGCCGGCATGGCGACTCGGTTTGACGGCGGAAGAACTGAATCGCATCAGCGAAGGCGTGATCGGAGCGGCTATCGCTGTCCATCGAGAATTGGGACCTGGCCTGCTCGAATCGGCCTACGAGGCCTGCTTGGCGTTCGAACTGATCGATCGGGGATATCGAGTGGTCGAACAACTCGAATTGCCGGTTCTCTACCGCGAGCGATTGATCGATGCCGGATTTAGAATTGATTTGTTGGTCAACGAAGCGGTCATCGTGGAGTTGAAAGCCGTCGATAGGATGATCCCTGTGTATGACGCCCAACTGCTGACCTACCTCAAACTCACGAAACTCAATTTGGGATTGTTGATGAACTTCAACACGGTCAAGATCATCGACGGCGTCAAACGTATGGTGCGAGAGTTTCCACTGTCCTGATTATTCCTTGTTACTCTGCGTTCTCTTCTTTCTCTGCGGTGAAAAATGATTTTCTCTTTTGCCAAGCGGATGCTCACCGAAGTCGACACCCGGCTGCTCTGGAAGTTCGCCTACAACTTCGGCCTCAAAGGGGCGGTGTCGGTCGAGCGCTACAAATCTCGATTGAAACGGGATATCCATTTCCCGCCGTTCTTGTTCATCTCGGTCATCAACAGTTGCAACCTGCGCTGCCAAGGGTGTTGGGTCGACGTGGCCGCGAAGCAGAGCATCATCGACGCGGACACGCTCAATCGCACCATCAAAGACGCCAAGAAGCACGGCAACGCCTACTTCGGCATCCTCGGTGGTGAACCGTTCATGCACCCCGATCTGCTCGATGTCTTCGATGCCCATAAAGATTGCTATTTCCAGGTCTTCACCAACGGCCAATTGATCACCCGGGAGGTGGCCAAGCGGCTGAACCGGGCTGGAAACGTCACCCCGCTGATTAGTATCGAAGGCACCAAAGCGGTGAGCGATGCCCGCCGGGGTCGGTCGGACGTATTGGCCAAAACCCTCGCCGGAGTCGAGAATTGCCGCCGCGAAGGGATCATCATCGGCGTGGCCAGTAGCATCTGCCAAACGAACATCGACGACCTCGTCCACGAAAATTGGTTGAAGACTTTGATCGATTTGGGCGTCCACTATGCATGGTTCCACACCTACCGGCCGGTCGGACCGAACCCGAATTTCGACTTGGCACTGACACCCGAGCAGGTGCTGAAGGTGCGCCGCTTCGGGGTGGAGATGCGGGCGAAATTGCCGATCGCCATTGTCGATCCGTACTGGGATCACAACGGGGAAGCTCTCTGCCCGATGGCGACGGGGGTGAGCCACCACATCGGGCCGTGGGGCGATGTGGAGCCATGCCCGATCATCCAGTTCGCCACCGAGAACATCCACGACGAGAAGCGAAGCGTTTACGAATTGCTGACCCAAAGCGCATTCTTGAAAGACTTCCGCGAGGAATCGGCTAAAGTAACCCGCGGCTGCATCGTGCTCGAGAAGCCGGCCCTGATCAAAGAGTTGGTGATGAAGCACGCGGCCCGCGACACCACCGCCCGCCAGACCGCCATGAAAGAAATCGAAGCGATGACCCCGCGGAACAGCCAGAGCAACCCGGGGAACGAAATCCCCGAAGAGCATTGGGCTTACCGATTTGCGAAGCGTCGGTGGTTCTTCGGGTTC
>JAYSYJ010000162.1:0-4964 GCA_043727675.1 Fimbriiglobus sp. | reverse complement strand
GCAAATGTGGAAATACCATGGTTGCTCAGTCGCTCGGCCAGGTCTTTCGGCAGGCCCGGTTTCAAATCGACTTCAAAATAGAGGCGATACTTCTCGAGTTCAGAGAGACCTGGGCGCGGCATCATCGGTTTCACTCGCACTTCGAAGTTCGCGATATCTCCACTGTCCTTCAGACCATTGTGGAGGATCGCCATGGCCATTTTGGTTCGTTGATCGTCGGTTTTGGCCAAGTCCCAAGCGTCCGCCACGGGATAGGCCAAGCGGATGTCGAGTTTGTCGAACTCAGCCACCGCGGCTTTCCACTCGGCCTCTTTCTCATTGAACAACTGAGCGACGAGTGCATCCGCTCGTTTCTTCTCCAGTTTCAGCGGCCGTAGTTTCGTTTTGAAGAACGCCACCGTCTCGTCCGGCTTACGAGATAAGAAATACAGGCAGGCTTCGATCTCCGATTCTCGGGCCACCAAGTAGTCCAAATTGTTCCATTGCGCTCCATTTTCGAGTTGGCGAAGCTCCTCGGCGGTCGGCGGCACAACCCGTTCGATCGGCTTGGGATCCCGGGTACGAAGGACTTGGGGCCTCGTCGGCTTGTAACCGGGTTGGCGCTTGCCGAGCTTGCGATATTTGAGCGCGATTTCGGAGTAGATCGTCGGGGTAGCATCCTTGTGACCGGTGGCCATAGCCTCAAGCAATTTCCAAGCGGCCGGAGTATTGATGCGGCTCAAAAGCGTGACCGTTTGGGTTTCGGCGAACCATTTCGGGCGACCGCTGTGGCAGATCCTGAGTTCGGCCACATCTTTCGCCACGAGCATCCTTCCTTTGTTCGATTGAAGCGTCCAATACTCATCTTGGCCGGATGGAGGAATGAGTTTGAAGAGCCTGTCTTCGGCGCCTTCGTATTCCTCGACATTCAGCACCCCCGCCAGACGCCTTCGCTGAACGTCAGACTTGGCCAGTGCCCAGCAATCTTCGATGGACATCGCCAGTCTCGGGTCGAGCTGCGAGAGTTCCTCGTAGGCCCCTTTCCAGCCGTTATCGGAATCCAACAGACCGATCGCCCGCTCGACCTGTTTCTTGGTCATCGTCAACGATTGCAACTTGGTAGCGAAGAACGGAACCGTGCTCTCCGAGTGGACGAGGAACTGGCAGACCGCTTCGGTGAGTTCGATGCTCGTTCCGCGTTGGAGCTGTTGCCAGAGTCGCTCGTTTTCCGTCCGTTCGAGAACCGGCTTCGGCACCGGGGCTGCGGTCGCCGAAGAAACGAGAATCATCGAGAGGCCCAAAGCGATCCATCGCGACATGACCGGCTCCTGAGTGACGACGGGGAACTATAACAGATCATATCCCGACAGCGTTTTCCCTCATACCCTTATTCACACTTCATACTCCGACGCAAAGTGTCCCATGACCAAAGATGAAATCGCGGCGGCGCTTGAGGAAATCGGCACCCTGTTGCAGCTCAAGGGGGAGAACGACTTCCGCGTCCGGGCTTATACGGCTGGGGCGAAGGCGCTGGTTCAGCTCGAAGGGGACTTCAAAGCCCGCGTGGCCGAAAAGCGGTTCGACGACGTTCGCGGCATCGGCGATGCCCTCCAAGAGAAGATCCTCACTTTGGCGACCACCGGGCAATTGCCCTTTCTCGATGATCTCCGCGCTTCGGTGCCACCCGGTTTGATCGAGATGCTGCGCTTGCCCGGGATCGGGCCGAAGAAGATCAAGGCGCTCCACGACGAGTTGAAAATCGACACCGTGGCCCAGTTGAAAAGCGCCTGCGAATCGGGAACCGTGGCCGGGCTCAAAGGCTTCGGAGCCAAGACCCAAGATAAGATTCTCGAAGGGATTGCGCTGCTCGATTCGTTCGGCAAACGGGTCCGCATCGATCAAGCGTATCCGTTGGGCATGGCTCTGGTCGAACAACTGCAAGCACTGCCCGGCGTGGAGCAAGTGGAACTCTGCGGCAGCATGCGGCGCCGCCGGGACACGGCCAAGGATCTCGACTTACTGGTGGCCAGTGCCACGGCGGCGCCCATCATGGATGCGTTCGTGGCTCTGCCCGAAGTGGTGCAAATCATCGGGCACGGGCCGACGAAATCGAGCATTGTGGCGAAGCTTCAACTCGGTACCGAAAGCATCGTGCTCAACGCCGATTTACGGGTGGTGACCGCCGCGCAATTCCCGTTCGCACAACTCTATTTCACCGGTAGCAAAGAGCACAACATCCGGCTTCGGCAACGGGCCATCGAACTCGGATTGAGCTTGAACGAATACGGTCTCGGCGATGAAGCCATCACGGCGACGTGCAAGACCGAGGCCGATATTTACAAAGCCCTCGGCATGGCTTACGTCGCTCCGGAACTGCGCGAAGACACCGGCGAAGTCGAGGCGGCGCTCGCCAAGGAGTTGCCGAAGTTGATCGAAGTCGGCGATCTGCGCGGCGTGTTTCACAACCACACCACGGCCAGCGACGGTTCGGCGACCCTCGAAGAAATGGCTCGCAAATGCCAGGAGTTGGGCTGGGAATATTTCGGCGTGGCAGATCATTCCCAGAGTTTAAAAATGGCCGGTGGCCTCAGCCCCGAACGGGTCCGTGACCAGTGGGCCGAGATCGACGGGCTGAATAAGAAGCTGAAGGGCTTCCGCATTTTCAAAGGGATCGAGTGCGACATTCTGCTGGATGGTTCCCTCGATTACGACGATGAATTCCTGACCGGCTTCGATTACGTCGTGGCCAGTGTTCACACCCATTTTGCCCTCAGCGAAGAAGAGCAAACCGCACGGGTTTGCAAGGCGCTGAGTCACCGGGCCACCACGATGCTCGGCCATGCCACGGGGCGGCTGATTCTCCGCCGTCCGGGGTACAAGCTCGATTTGGATCAAGTGATTCAGACGGCCGCCACGCATGGGAAGTTCATCGAGATCAACGCGCAACCGTCGCGGCTCGATTTGGAATGGACGTATGTGAAACGCGCTAAGGCCCTCGGCGTGAAGTTGGTCATCAACCCCGATGCGCACAGCCCCGCCGATTTGGAATTGACCCCCTACGGCATCAACGTCGCCCGCCGCGGCTGGCTGACGAAAGCCGACGTGCTGAACACAATGGGGCTGAAAGAAGTGCTCAAGCTGCTGGGGAAATAGTTCGCTGGTCATGGGGGTTAACCCGATGCGCAAGCATCGGTAATGAGCAATCCCTCCGATGCTTGCGCATCGGGTTAACAACACTTTTTCACACTTTGCGTCATTTTTGAACCATCCTGAATGGCTCATTGAGGTTGCGCCGACTGGTTGGGCTTCACTCCGCGCATCGCTTTGCGTAAAATGTAGGCATGGTTCAGCCCACCTTCGCAATCGGAGTCGGCTTGAAACCCACATTGTGGGCCGATTTCCACATTCTTCCTGAAAATCGCTCCGCAGTTCGGGCCTGCAAGCGGGTCGTGCAAGCACTGCACCGGCCGCTCCGGCGCATCCCCTTCGCGTCACCTCTTTTGCTCCATGGGCCACCTGGTACCGGCAAATCGTACCTCGTCCAGACCCTCGTTCGAGAAATCATTGCCGGGCCAGCCGCACAGACGGTGCAATCGGTATTGGCGAACGAATTCCCCCGTTCCACCCCGTCGACCGAGAACCCGCAAATATCCCTCGACGAATTCGAAGACCTCTTATCGTGCGATCTCCTCGTGGTCGAAGATTTGAATGAAGTTAAGGATTCCGACATCGATTCCGTGATTCGCTTACTCGACTATCGCAGTGCCCGGCAGCGGCCGACCGTCATCACGGCTTCGGGTGGCCCAGCCGGATTGACGCACTTGCCACGACGCCTGACGAATCGCCTCGCGGCGGGGTTGGTCGTGCGGTTGGAATACCCGAGTTTGACCAGCCGCCGGCAGTTGGTGAACAGCGTTGCCGAGAAGCGGAAGCTCAAACTGGACGAGTCGGCGGAGAAATGGTTGGCCAAGAATTCGGCGGGTAGCATCCGGCTGCTACTCGGGTTCATCGACAAGTTGAAACCACTGGCCAAGCAGACCGGGTTGCCACTGACCGCCAAACAAGTACGCGACTGGTTGCGGGAGCCGACCGAGGCGGTCGATCCGATGGAACGGATCGTGAACCGGGTGGCCAACAGTTACGGCGTGAAGCCGAAAGAGATTTTGGGAGCGAGCCGTTTGAAGGGTGTGATGATCCCCCGGCAGGTGGCCATGTACTTGGCCCGCGAGGTGGCGAAACTGCCGCTGGCCACCATTGGCCGCTACTTCAATGGCCGCGATCATACGACGGTGCTGCACGCGACTCGCAAGGTGATCGAGACGATGAAGAGCGACCCGCAATTGGTGGTCGCCGTCCGGGAACTCAAAGCCGGATTGAAGTGATTGCGGCGGTCAACGGCACTGTGGAAAACTTGACGCGCACTTGGCGCGCCACTGTCGTCCGGCGACGCGCAAAGATTCTTTCGATGTTTCTCAAATCTCGGGTTCGGTTCTATCGACGGCGCGCGCCAATTCAAAAGCAAACGCGCGTCAAGTTATCCACAGTCGTGGTTTCGGCGCATCTCCTTCCAGTTCAGCGTCATTCGCAACAAAGCCCGGTTTGCGCGCCACAAACGGGCGTCACCTTACTACTGTTATCTTGTTTTAAAATGAAAGAATAAAAGGAAGAGGAGGAGCCGCGAAGGCGAAGAGCAATTCGTAAACTTTCCCAACGACCCCTCATCGAGTAGACACATGAAAATGACCTGCGCCCGAGATGCCTTGTTGACCGCTTGCCAGATTGTGCAAGGGGCCGTGGCCAAGAGCACCACCAAGCCGATCTTGTCGAACATCAAAGCCGTGACCCACGACGACGCCCTAACGCTGATGGCGACTGATCTCGAAGTTGGCATCCGCTACGAACTCCGCGGGGTGAAGGTCACCCGGGCCGGAGCCGCAATCTTGCCGGTGGTGAAGTTGATTTCGATTCTCCGGGAATCGTCGGAA
>JAYSYJ010000161.1:0-1549 GCA_043727675.1 Fimbriiglobus sp. | reverse complement strand
GTGGCGAAAGCCGCCAAGGCCGACGCGCGGGTGCTGCTCGTCGAAGGCCAGTGGTCTCGGTCGGTCTTGAAGGGGTACGCGAAAACGATGCGGCCCGGTGCCTGCCACCGTATCCGTCAATCCGAACAGAAACCCTAACGGAGATGGCCATGCCTTGGTTCGTCTGGTTTTGCTATTTGACCACTCCGCCCGTCGTCGGCGTCGCTTTCACGCTCTCGTGCCCCGATTCGACCCGGTCGAATGGATTAAGCGCGGTGATGGCCATCGGCTTCTTATGGCTGGTCGCCGCCTTACTCACTCAGAAAAAGCTCCGCGAATTCCATCCCCAAGGATGGGTGCGGTGGTGGGTGTTGCTTTGCCTGGTGCTGCCGCTCGGCGGCCTGTTCGCCAATTCGCTTCGGGTCGATCCCGCCCTCGTCGGCGTGTTCGACCGCCACAATAAAGCCGTTGCGCTACGGGATCCGGGTGGCTTGGCCCCGGCGGCACCGACTCGGCACGCACTCTCGTGGTCTGAAGTCGGCGAATTGGTTGCATGCGTGCAGCCGCGCATCTGGCGCTACTCGATTCAATTACTGACGTGCCTACCGCCAGTGTGGTGGTTGGCCGCATTCGGGATTGCCGTGTGGAGGGGGAAGTGATGGGACTCGCGTTGTGCATCGTCGTGGTCGTGGTGCTCGTGTGCGCCTCCGGCAGTCGGAAGTTTTGGTTTCCGTTCCGGGGCGCGCTGGATGTCTCGACGAGCGCCCAAGCAAACGTGGAGACCGCGCGGAGAATTGAATCGTTTCTCCTGGCGGGACAGAAAGCCAATGCCCTCCCGCTCCCATTTGGAACGATTTCAGTGCCACTCCAGACACTAAATAAGCCCACCATCGTCTTCGGGCTTCCGGAGGCTGGGAAAACGACTTTCATCAATCGCATGCTGCCGGAACTCTTCAAGCTGTTCGGCCTGCATACGGGCCGGACCCGCTTTGTGTTCCTCGATGTCAAAAACGAACTCCCCCGCCGCCTGCACGCCCTGGTCCCCCCGAACATCCCGATCCACTATTTGAATCCGCTCGACTCGCGGGGTTCGGTTCTCGATTGCCCGGCCATGTTCCCAGGCCGCAGCGATCTCGACCAATTGGCCCATACGCTCTGTCCACCGACGCCGGGGGACCAAACCCCATTTTTCCGCAACTGCGCCCGGCAAACGGTCGGTTTGGTCGCCGCCGTCCTCCAGAAATACCAGCGTCGTTCGAAGCGGCCGTGGGGATTGTTCGAACTCTGCTCCATCCTCAGTGAGAAACAGTCTCTGCGACGCGTGATGGCCTGCGATTACGAGGCCAAAAGTTTTTACAAAGCGACGTTGAGCGCGAACGTGAAATCGAGCCCCGATGTCTTCAGCACGATCCATTCGGTGATTCAACCGCTGATCCCGGCCGCACTCGCCGAGCGGCAGAATCCGCCCCGTTTCAACATCAAATCGTTTCTCCGCGACGACGGCATCGCTGTTCTGGGTATTCCGCCGACCGGATCGGAAGCCGTTCTGCCCGTTTACAACGTCTTCATC
>JAYSYJ010000160.1:0-41752 GCA_043727675.1 Fimbriiglobus sp. | reverse complement strand
ATGATCGGCACGCACTGGGACGGCATCGCCAGCTACTGCGCCACCGAGAACAAGGTGCCGCTCGGATTCGTGGAAAGGCTCAACAACCGCATCCGCGTACTCCAACGCCGGGCCTACGGCTTCCGAGACGAGGACTACCTCAGGCTCAAAATCCTGACCTGCCATCTGCCGAAATTGTAGAAAATCACCCACAGGATTCCGTGATGAGCCGCTATTTTATCCAGTAAGCTCCCGTTTGGCGAACTCGTTCGCTTGCTCATTTAGCACGCCATTTTGCGGCGAGTTTGGGTCTACTTTTACGCTTTCGTCGGCATTCAGATGGGCTGGAGTCTCCGGCCGTTTATCGGCGATCCGGGTCGACCGCCTGTCTTCCTTGGCATCGACACCGTCGGCAATGCCTACGTCACAATTTACGACACGGTCTGGTCAGCCTTCAGTCGTTGAATCTGGCAAGGTAAACTCGAATTTATCATCCCTTCACGAAGAGTTCAGAGCAGTCCGTTAAACTCTGACCACGTGCTCCATCAGTTGCGGGTCGTTGCCCGCTTCGCCGGATCACGATTTTTCAAGGAGTGACGCATGCGTGGATTACTGTCGATGGCCCTGGGACTCTTGGTCCTGTCCCTGTGCGGGAACGGTGGGAGCGCAGCCCGGGCCGACGAAGAGAAGATCGCCCTCGACAAGCTGCCGAAGGCCGTGCTCGAAGCCGCGAAAGCGCGGTTCCCGAAGGCGGAACTAATCGAAGCGGCCAAGGAGACCGATGACGACAAAGTCGAGTACGAGGTCACGCTCAAGGACGGCGAGACCAAGTACGACGTGATGTTCAGCCCGGACGGCAAGATCACGCTCATCGAGAAAATAATCGCCGCCAAAGACTTGCCAAAGGCCGTGGCCGCCGCCCTGGAAGAAAAGTATCCGAAAGCGGTCTATAAAATTTACGAAGAGTTGACCAAGATCGCGGACGGCAAAGAATTCATCGCCTACTACGAGGTGCTGATCGAGACAGCCGACAAGAAGATGCTCGAAGTCGAAGTGTCGCCCGAGGGCAAGATCCTGAAGACCGAAGAGAAGAAAGAAGAAAAGAAAGAAGAGAAAAAGGACAAGAAATAAACTGACACCGACGGGTCGAAGCTCCTTTGGCCCGTTGCCCGTTCCCCGAAGTTCCCCGCCCATGCCGACACCTTCTGAATCGTCCATCCGCCAACGATACCAACTTGGTGCCATCGGCATCCTCGCACTGAGCGCACTTTTGTTCGGCGTCCGACTCGGTGACCGCGAAATTGTCTCCGAGGAGCTACGCTTCGCCGAAGTGGCCCGCGAGATGACCCTGACCGGCGACTATCTCCACCCGACACTCAACGGCAAAAGTTATTACGACAAGCCACTCGGCTCGTACTGGTTGATCGCGGTGGCATCCCATTTCACCGGTCGCGTCGACGAAACGGCGGCCCGATTACCCGCCGCCGTCGCGGGCTGGCTCGGTGTCTTGTGTGTGATGCTCCTCGGGCGAAAGCTGTTTGATGCCCGCACCGCGCTTTGGGCGGGTGCGATCTTGGCGACTTGTTTCAGTTTCGCGTTTTACGCCCGCCGGGCCACCGCCGACATGGAGACCGTTACCGGCACGCTCGTTGCAATCACTTTGTTTGCGTGCTGCCGCGAGCGCCAGTCCCAGGGCTGGGTCGTAGGGCTGTGGCTCATCATGGGGTGCACGTCGTTGACGAAAGGGTTGCTCGGATTCGCGTTGCCCATCGCCGTGCTGGGAACGTTCGGACTGTGGTCGACGCTGACGGAACTTGGCACCGCGCGTGGAATCGTGAATCGGTACTGGCAGCACAACCGCTGGTTCTTCAACTGTTGGACATTCTTGGCCGTGCCTCTGGGTGTCGCCGTGTTCTTAATGCCGTACTTGCTATCCGGTTGGCAATCGGGGTTGGAAGAGGGTTTGGCCCTGGTGCACCGGGAGAACGTGAAGCGATTTTTCCAGCCTCACAATCACACCGGGCCGATCTACACCTATGTTCCGGTGCTGTTCGTACTCGCTGCACCGTGGGGATTATTTTTACCCGCGTCACTGTGGCCACGCCGCGATTCCAACGATTCGGATCGATTGGTGAAGGCGTTCTTCTGGGGCTTGTTTCTCTTCTTCACACTCTCGGCTTCGAGGCGGAGTTATTACCTCCTGCCGATCTTGCCCGCCGTCGCACTCTTGGTGGCGCGATTGATGACCACGCCCATAGAATCGTTGCCACCGATGTGCCGGCGGTTGTGGAACATGGGGTACATCGTCGTCGCGTTGGGCGTTGGCCTCGCCGGAGTTCTGCTGCTCGCACCCGCCGATTTTCTACCACCGCCGAACGATCAATTACCACCACTGCCTGCGCGGCTTTATTTCGCCATCGGCTGGCTGATCAGCATCGTCGTGGTGATCACGGCGGTCGTCCGTGCCCGCTGGAGGGCACTCGGAACGCTCGCCGTCACCGTGGCTGGCTTGGGTTTCGCATTCCTAGTCGCACTCCCGGCCACTGACGACTATCGCAGCCGGCGAAGTTTTGTAGCCGGGGTGAACGCTGCGGTCTCCGCCGAACCGGAAACGCTGGGTCTCTACCACGCCCGCGATCTGGTGTTCCAATTGGCCCGGCCGGTGCCACTGCTCGACTTCGAACAGGCCGATGAATTTCACCGTGCCGCGATCAGTGGACAAGTTCACTGGGTGATTGTCCGTCGGCGTTACCTAGCCCAGTTGGCGGCGACGACCACCGTGTTGATTCTCGAAGAAGCAACCTACCCATGGGAAGGGCCGGATCAACTCGGCGATAAAATGTTACTGCTGAAAATCGTTCGCCCATAACCCCGATGCAGGCACTCATGGCGAATCGAATCCTCTTGATCGAAGATGAAGCGGCCATCGCCGATTTCCTCGTCCGCGGCCTGCGCGAGGAAGGTTTCACCGTCGAACACTGCGCCCATGGCACCGATGGCGACCATCGCTTGCAGACCGAAACCTGGGACGTGGTGTTGCTCGATTGGTGGCTGCCTGGCACCGATGGCCTGACGCTGCTGCACCGTTTCCGCACGGCCGGGCACACGACCCCGGTTCTGTTCCTCACGGCGCGCGATTCGATCTCCGATCGCGTCCGCGGCTTGGACACTGGCGCCGACGACTACTTGTGCAAGCCCTTTGCTTTCGAGGAGTTACTTGCCCGAGTTCGTTCGCTGGCCCGTCGACGCGATGGCCGCACCAGCCCTCTATTAACGGTCGGCGATGTCGTGGTGAATTTGTCGACGCACCGGGTTGAACGTGCCGGCCAACGGCTCGATCTCACGGCGAAGGAGCACGCCTTATTAGTCTTCTTCCTGCGCCACCCCGGCGAGCTGTTGACGCGGACACGCATCTACGAACAAGTCTGGGACGAACGCTACGATGGCGTGTCGAATACCCTCGAAGTCCACATCGTCGAGTTGCGTCGCAAGCTGGAAGTTCACGGCCCCCGGCTCATTCAGACCGTACGTAGCCGCGGTTACATTTGGGATGCGGAACCGGGAGGCACGGCATGACCCTGACCACCCGATTGACACTATTCTTTCTGAGCGCGCTCGGCTTGGTGCTCAGCGCGTTTTCGATCACGCTGTACTTGTTGGCCCACCACCATCTCCACCAACAACTGCACGACCGGGCGACCGCGACGCTCGCCACGCTGATGGCGCGGGCCGAGATCGATCCCGAGGGGGTCGAGTGGGAATTGAAGAATACAAAGCAGCCACTCGCGCGTGAATCCGAGTACCACCGCGGCGCCGTGTTCATCACGGATGGCGACCGTTTGGAAGGTGACGCGGAACTGGAGCATTACCGGGATCACTCGATCTCCGAGAAGCGCGGACTGACCGCGGAACTCGACGGCCAAAGTTGGCACGTCGTTCACCAAACGATCACCCACCCCAATCCGGAAACACTTCCCGAATCACTCGAACCGAACCGGTACCGCTCCCTCACGTTCGTCGTCGCCTACCCGACAGCGCGAGTCGAAACGACGTTGCGAACCTTGGCGTCGAGCCTCGCCGCAAGTTCGCTACTCGTCTGGCTGGTGGCGGCATTCGCGGCACGGTGGGTCTGCCGCCGTGCACTGCGCCCCGTCACGGCGATGGCCGGAGCCGCGCGTCAGTTTAGTCCCAATCAACTCGACGAACGGTTGCCGTTACCTGCGGCGAAAGACGAACTGCACGACCTCGCTGGGGCGTTCAACGATTTGCTCACACGCCAGCAACATGCGTTCGAACGCCAGAAGCGGTTCACCGGCGAAGCGTCGCACCAGTTGCGAACCCCGTTGACGGCCATGCTCGGACAACTCGAAGTGGCCCTGCGCCGCGACCGCGACCCCGGTGAGTACCGGAGCGCTCTCACGACCGCAAAAACACAAGCACTCCGGTTGCATGAAATTGTCGAAAGTCTATTGTTCCTGGCCCGGGCCGACGCGGAGGCCCACCGCCCGGAACTCCAGTGCATCGACTTGCGTAGTTGGCTCAGTGGATACCTCCACGACACCTGGAGCACCCACGCCCGCTGGCCGGATATTGAATTGCACCTGCCCACTTCCGAGGCGATCTTGGTCAAAGTCCATCCGGTGCTGTTCGGGCAAGCGCTCGGAAATTTACTTGAGAACGCCTTGAAGTTCAGTCGGCCGGGGTCGGAAGTGGTTGTCCGAGTCGAATCGCACGATGGCACCATCTCACTCGCGGTGAACGATATGGGGTGTGGTATTGCCGAAGTGGATCAGCCTCATATTTTTGAGCCGTTCTACCGTGCCGCCAGTGCCCGCACATCCGGGACGACAGGCGTCGGCCTCGGACTCGCCATCACGGCCCGCATCGTCGAAACGATGGACGGAACGATAATCTGGCACAGTGAATTGGGCACCGGGAGTCGCTTCGAAATTGAATTCCCAAAGTGAACACGTTGCACATGGGTTGCCGTCAATCAGAGCGCGTGGACTCATTTCCGAAGTCAAACCGGACTGTTGATCGTTGATTCCGTCGCGTAGGCCGCGATCAAGATTCGGGCACACGCTTCCGCATCGCTGCCGGCATCGTGGTGTTTCAACCCGATCCCCAATCGCGCGCAGACCGCTGGCAAATTGTTCGGCCGTTCGTTCCACTTCTTACGGGCCACCTGCACCGTGCAGACGAACGGAAGTGCGGGAATCGTTAAACCGGCCACCGTGCAACAGGTGTGCAGCACTTTACGGTCGAACGAAGAATTGTGCGCCACAAGGGCATGAGCACCGTCGAGCATCGGCGCTAACTCCGGCCAGATTTCGGCGAACAAGGGGGCGTTTCGAACCATCGCCCAAGTGATGCCGTGAACCGGTGTGAAAACGATCCGTTGCCGCGGCGGCCGGATCAGCACCACTCGCTTGGCGACCACTTTCAAATTCTCGACGCGAACCAGGCCGATGGCGCAAGCGCTATCGGCCCAATAATCGGCCGTCTCGAAATCAATCGCCACGAAGGCCCCGTCCGCCGGCGGCAATCGCAGCGGTTTCGGGCGACGCGGGGCCATCACTCTTGTGGCACCGTGAAGTCGGCGATGTAAAGCTGCGTCGGGGAACGCCCATCGCGGCTGCTCGTCCAGAGGATTTTTTTACAGTCGGGGCTGAACACGGGCAGCACATCTTGCCCCGGTGCGTGGGTCAAACGGGTGGTCTTCCCCGTCTCGATGTTCATCCAGTAGAGGTCGTAATTCGGTCGGGCCAATTCATTCGAGTGGTCAGCCGCCGTGTAAATGATGTGTTTGCCGTCCTTGTACCAGTACGGGGCCCAGTAGACCCATTTGTCGTCGTGGGTCAGTGCCTTCTCGCCGGTACCGTCCGCGTTCACCACATACAATTGCAAACGATCTTTCTCTTTGCGATCCGAACGGAAAATCACCTTGGTCGCATCCGGGCTGAAGAACGGCCCACCGTTGTAACAGTCCTTCGCGGTGGTGATCGCTTTGGCATTCTTGCCGTCGGCATCCATGGTGTAAAGCTGGACGTTACCCGCATTCCCAGAGCTGTACACGATCTTCTTACCATCCTGCGAGTAGCTCCCCTCGGCGGAATAGACCTTCGCATCGGGCGTCAAACACTTCAGATTCGCCCCATCAATGTCGGCTTCGTAGATCTTCATGAACGGGTCGAAGTCCCAAGTGTAACGCCGGCGTTTGCCCGTCTTGGCGTCTTCGGCCCGCTGTTTCATTTCGGCTTCGACGTGCGATTTGATGTCCGGATCGTCATGGCTACTGGCAAACAAAATCCGGCCGTTAGTGGGGTGGAAATACGCGCACGTCGTCCGGCCTTTGCCGGGGCTGACCCGGTTGAATTTCCCGGTGGCCAAGTCTTGAACGAAGATTTGGTAAAACGGGTTGCCAGTCCCCTTTTCCTCGGCCTGATAGATGATCGACTTGCCGTCCGGGGCGAAATACCCTTCTCCCGCCCGGACGAAATCTTTGGTCACCTGAGTGATGTTGGTGAGGTGCTTGGCCTCATCCACTTTCCAGTCCGTGTCGGCTCCCGCAACGAAGGCCATCGACAACAGCAGCGCATTCATGAGGCGAGTCCCGAAATAGTGAACCAGAAACGAATACTCACATCTTAGTGTGCTTCGCTTCGGTGCGGGAGCTGTGCCGCTTCCGGTTGTCGCTCAGCAGCCCCAACTCGCGGCGTTTCTTATCGATGTTCGCCCGGGTTCGGTTCAGTTCCAGAGAAAGGACACCCGGTGTCACATCGAGTGTTTTCAGGAGTACGATCTCGGCTTCCGTCCAAGGGCGCGGAGGTTGCGCCGCTTTCACTTCCTTGAATAGGCAGCCACACGAACGGGTGACCCCGACCCGCAAGTTAGCCTGCTTGATATCGCAGATTTTACCGCAATCGCACAAACAAACCCAGTATTGAGGGATTTTTGATCGTTTTTGAACCAAGAGTCTTCCGTAACGCTGACCGGCGAGCTCGAGTTTGGGCTTCATGATGATCTTCCTATTGAAATGAATATTCGCACGACGGTGCATTTGAGTAACGGCACAGTCGCACGACGGATATTAAATATAGTATGGCAACTGTTGAGTCGTTACACATATTCTTGTGGATATTGATAGACGCCTCGGGCTACACGGTGTCCACCGTTATCAAATTTCTGGCAAGATATTCCGTCCGTTGTCTTACCAGGATGAATAAATCGGCATTCTCTCGTACAAAATGCTCACCATGGAAGAACCACCGCCCACTGTTCTGCCGTTCCGAGCGCTGAACTCGGATCATCCCTCGTCTGTCATCCCGGCCGCACGACGAACCGAATTACTACTCGATGCTCTCAAATCGGCGGTGGCCGAAGCGCGCGAGCACCGGCTGTTCGCAGCTGGGAAATTCACGGGTCTCTTCCCCAACCGCTCGACAGCCTGCGCCGAGGCGGCCCACGAAGCCAACCACCTCGGCCTGTTCGAAACGGTTCGGACCGAAACCAAAGCCAAGCAAGTCATCGAATGGGTTCGGATCACCCCGAAAGGGATCGCCTTCCTGCACGATCACGATTCCCCCAAGGCGGTGTTGCAAGATTTGAAGGCGACGCTCAATGCCACGGCAGTCGGCGTCCCCGCGTGGATGCACGACACCCGTGAACAACTCGCCGAATTGAAGATCGAATTCGAGACCCGCGCCAACGAAATGATCGGCCAACTCTCGGAATTGACCCGCCGTGTCGAGGCGGCCCTGCGGCGGGTCGATGCGGCGACCCCGAAGTTACCCACCATTCTGCAAACGGTCGTCCCATGGGGCGTGACGGCTCTCGAATATCTCGACAGTCGCCGGGAAGTGCTGGCGAGCGGGGATTGCACCCTGCGGGAACTTTTCGTAGCTTTGCGCCCCAAGTTCCCGGAGTTATCGGTTCCCGAGTTCCATACGGGTTTACGTCGGCTCCACGACAATCGCTCGATTCAACTGAACCCCATCGGCACGGGAAGCGACCCGGAGTATGCGATCCTGGTCGGGGCCGAACTGTGCGACGGTGTGAGTCGGTGAGCGACGATGGCAAAAAGAAGTTGCAGCACGTCGGCTCGCCACGCTACCAATAGGGCATGAAACCGAAACGCCCCGCCGCCGTCCGTAATTTGGTTCTCGTCCTCGGCGATCAACTCGATCCCGAATCCTCGGCCCTCGAAGGGTTCGACCCTAAGCTCGATGTCGTCTGGATGGCGGAAGTCCGCGAGGAATCGGAACACGTCTGGAGCCACAAAGTCCGGATCGCTGTATTCTTGTCAGCGATGCGGCACTTCCGCGACAGTTTGACCACACGCGGGTTCACGGTCGATTACCGTTTGCTCGACGACGCTGAGAACGCCGGATCGTTGGCGGCCGAACTTGCCGTCGCCATCCGCACGCACAAGCCAAAATTGCTGATCCTCACCGAGCCGGGCGATTATCGGGTGCAGGAATCGCTGTTGGCTGCCGCGAAGACGGCGAACCTGCCGCTGGACATCCGCGAAGACAAGCATTTCATCAGTACGATTCACGATTTCGCCAAGTTTGCCGACGGTCGCAAACAGCTCCGCCTCGAATATTTTTACCGCGAACTCCGCAAAAAAGCCGGCGTGCTGATGGACGGCGACAAACCCGAAGGCGGCGACTGGAACTACGACACCGAGAACCGCGGGAGCTTCGGCAAGGGTGGCCCCGGTCTGGTGCCCGCGCCCAGTTCATTCCCACCCGATGCGATCACCCGCGCGGTGCTCAAACTGGTCCAGAAGCATTTTGCCGACCATCCCGGCAACCTCAAACATTTCGATTGGCCCGTGACCCCCGCCGATGCCGAGGTGGCGCTGAGTGATTTCATCGAACACCGATTGATTTCGTTCGGTCAGTACCAAGATGCCTCCTGGACGGCCGAGCCGTATTTGTACCACTCTCGGTTGTCGGTCACGATGAACCTGAAGTTCATGAATCCGCGTCGGGTCGTGCAGGCGGCCGAACAAGCCTACCGCGACGGGCTGGCCCCGTTGCCCGCGGTCGAAGGGTTCATCCGACAAATCCTCGGCTGGCGCGAATACGTGCGTGGCATCTACTGGCGCTTCATGCCGGAGTACCTCGACGGCAACGCTCTCGATGCGCACCATCCGCTGCCGAAGTTTTTCTGGACGGGCGACACCGATTACCAATGCTTGAAGCAGGCCATCGGCCAGACGCTCGAACTCGGGTACGCCCACCACATCCAACGGCTGATGGTGACGGGGCTGTTCAACCTGATGCTCGGAGTCGAACCGAAGCAAGTCCACGAGTGGTATTTGGCCGTGTACGTCGATGCGGTGGCCTGGGTGGAAGTGCCCAATGTCATCGGCATGTCGCAGTACGCCGACGGTGGCATCATGGCCTCGAAGCCCTACGCGGCGACGGGTAAGTACATCCAGCGGATGAGCAACTATTGCAAAGGTTGCCAGTACGATCCGGCGCAGAGCACAGGCCCGACCGCCTGCCCGTTCACGACGCTCTACTGGGATTTCTTGATGCGGCACGAAGAGACGTTGGCGAAAAATCCGCGGATGATTCTGCAGGTCAAGAACTTGAAACGGTTGGACGAGACCTCGAAGAAAGCGATTCGCAAGCAAGCGGACACTTTGCGGATCAGTCTGTTATGAGAAATTCCATGACGCCTAAGTGGATGTCCACAACCATGATTCTCGCGGGTTGTTACAACCTGGCCTGGGGTTCGTGGGTCGTCTTTTTTCCGGAGCATTCTTTCGAGTATTCTGGAATGCAGAAAGTCGACAAGCCACTCGACTACACGCAACTCTGGCAATGCATCGGCATGATTGTCGGCGTGTATGGGATTGGCTATTTGGCCTCGGCAAGGAACCCCATTCGGCACTGGCCCGTGATCCTCGTAGGCTTTCTGGGGAAGTGCTTCGGCCCGATGGGGTACGTATACGGAGTGTCTCGTGGCAAGATCGAACCCAGCACCATCGACACCATCATTTTCAACGATTTGATCTGGCTGCCCGCGTTTGCGATCATTTTACTGCGCGCCTATCAACTGCGAAATCAGATCGATTGACCCAATCAGCGGCGGGGTTGGGCCGGTTTGCGTCCGCCACTGGCGGTAGGGCCGGGCAATACCGAGGGACGTGGCCGTCCGGAGGCTTCCTCGGCTAACACCGGGCGAACGCGTCGGGTGGCGCTGCTGGGGGTGAGTTCCCGCTTGATATCGCGGGCGGCCCGCGCGGCCGTGGCCACTTTCAACAAATGGATGCCCGCTCGGAAAATCGTGAACCCCACGAACGCGGCGATAAACGCTTCGATGATCCATCGGTTCAACAAGAAGACGACGTAGCACATGGCGAAGGCGGCCAGCCCGACGCCGAGCAGCACCCACCCCAAAACTTCGCGAGTCCAAACGCCCATGATGACCCCTCTCGGTGCTTATTTTAACCGCCACTCAGACTCAACACGACCAAGAAAATCGCCAGTAAGATCAACGGGAGCCCGAGGGCGAGGAACCAGCCACCGCAGCCAATTTTCGTACTGTTCGTACCGAGGATCTTACCCTTCTGCCAGCCACGCCATTTTTCCTGCCGGTTCATCTCGCGGCGGTCTTCGCCCCATTGCGTATCGATCAAGATCATCTGCGCTTGATCGCGTTGGAGTTGCAACAACCGCCAGTACCAAAAGACAAACCGCGATACGAGCGCGACCGTTAAGAAGAATCCGAAGGCGAGCAAAAAGCGACTCAAATAGTCGGGCACAAAGAGCGAATCCGTCCGGCCATAGCCGTCGCTCGGAGCCATGAAAACAATCGGTGGTACCCGCTCGAAATCGATGCGCCAATTGGTGATCGCATACCAGAGGAGTTGGCCACCCAGTACGAAAATACCGACGCGGGCGAAGAGCATCCAGAGTTCCCGGTCTTGCGGGGCGTCGGCTGGCCGCACCGTCGGCTTGGCCAGGGGCTTCACGAAAAGTTTATTGGCGTCGAACGGCATCCCGCTCCGCACGATCGAGAAGAGCCGGTATTGCCCGATCAAGTAAACCAACGAACTGCCGACGAGGATGACATCGAGAAATCGGAAATTGCTCGTGGGGATATTGGAAATCGCACCGAAGTCGTACGGCAACCCGGATGGGGCATACGAAAAATAGCAGATCAGCACGACGAACAAGATCGGCATCACACTCCAGCGGAGCACCAACCCGCACAGCCCGACGACGAGCAGCGTGATGGTGGCAATGAGCGAGCCGATCAGAAACATCGTCAACAGTGCGACGAGCAGACCCCCGGCGGCGACCATCAAGTACGTTCGCGCGGCCGGGTTCGTGATCAGTTCCCGGTACTGATTCGGCTTCACCGGAGTCAGTGGCACGACTTTGCTCATCGGCGTATCCCCGCGCCGCGGATGCGGTCGAGCCGCGCGAGAATCAACCGGACTGGCTCACCTTGATTCACCCGTACCAGATGGGCCCCGGCTCGAACCAACTGCAACCGGACTGCCTCGAACTTGCGATGGTACCCTTCCACGAGCGTGAACTGGATCACACTCCCGAGCGTTGTCCGATTCTTCTTCGGCACTTCGCTGGCGGGGTCGCGTGGGTCGCGGGGCGGCGGGAGATCCTCGGGCCAGGGCAACAGCACCAGCACTTGGTGATGCTTGCCACGGGCCACCCGGATCGATTTCAACAGTGGTTCGATCTCGTCGGTCAGCTCCACGAGATCCGCGAGGATGATGTACAACTCGTTGTCGCGGGCCATGCCGATGGTCCGGAGCAACGCCGTAGCGAGAATGGGGATCTTCTCCGGACACCGGAAGCGGTAGGCCCCGTTCGGCTCGAATAGTTTCGGGGGCGGTTGATGGTGGTGCTCCACTAAAAAGCGACTCGCTCTCGCCGCGAAAAATTCGTCGTCGTGGATGCAGCGTTCGATGCTGGCCGGGGTATCACCATCGCGGCTGGCGAAGAGTGTCCCCAACTGCTTCCGTTCCGAGAGTAGTCGTCGCCGTGTCGGTAGAAACCCGCGGATGCCGAACAAGAACCAATAAATGCCGGTGAGCACCATCGGGGCCAGCATCAAAAAGAGGAAGACGATCAAGAACGCCGGAAGATCGTTGATCGACCTCGGCCGTGTGATATCGAGTGTGGTCTGGACGACGGTGTTGAAGCCCTCGGCCTTCCAAGTGAACAGTTGCCAAAGCAACGGAAGGATCAAGAGCCATTTGAGCCGGCTGTCGAGCAGTGGAATCCAAAAAAGGCCGAAGGGGCGCGAGTTCAACCGCTTATCGAGCATGTCCGGGTAAATGTCTTGGGCGAGCGAAAAGGCGTATCGTTGCAACGTGGCGGCGTCGCCATCCGTGGTTTCGGCGGGTCGCCCGGCCGTCTCGGCGAAGATGCGCAACAGTTGCATGGTGTGACGGCGCGTCCGTGCCGGCTTTTGCACCTTGGCCCCGGATTCATCGAAGACCGTCAGACCGACGAGATCGCGGTCGCTCGCGGCCGCTTGTAACACCCCCGCACCGATGCCCGCGAGCTTGGCCAGTGGCGTCTGTCCGACCGTCCCCAACCGGGTGCTGTTGGAGGCATCCAAGAACAAGACGCAGCGGACAGGCACATCGCTTTCGAGTTCCTTCGTGATCAGTTTGTCTTTGCGGGCGCTAGCTTTCCACGCGATTGTCTTCGGGGGATCGCCCGGTAAATAATCCCGCAGGTGCAGCAACTCCGTCCCACTCCCGGCCCGGCGGATGCGGTGGACACCCGGTGGCGGCAACGTGTTGAATCGCTTATTCGCACGCTGGGTTCCGTCGTCGTCCGTCAGCGGTGGCAACACGAGATACTCGGTCGGCAACCGGAAGAAGCTCCGCCGGTAGAACAATCCGCATAGATCGGCCGTGCGAAATTCGATCCCCTCGAACCGGACGACGCCAGGGGCTTTGGGGTGAATCGTGTATTCGATCACGACCGGTTCGCTCGCCGATAATCGCGTGATAGTCCGGCGATGGCCCGCTTGAATGTGCTGACCCACCGGAAGCTTATCGGCGAGCGAAACAAACGGGAGCGTGAAGCCGCTTTTCAGTCGGATCGTAATGCGGACGGTGCAATCCATCCCGGCCCAGAGTGTCGGCAACTCGCGGTCACCTTGCAAAATGTGGCGTTCGATGCTGATCCGACTGTGTGCCGCGTTCGTGCGGATCCAGAACCAGATCCATTCGCCGATGAACCAAAGCACGAGCGTGAGTGCGAGGATGGGCACCGTCGGGGCGTACCGCGCCGCCAGGAAGACGCCGAGGAGGGCGACTTCCGCACTGATGAAGAGGAACCAATAGCCACGCGTGGTCAGCACGAATCGAGTCCCTCGGCTAGACGGTTTCCATCACCCGGACATCCGCGAGAACTTCTTTCACGATGTCGCTGACGGCGCGGCCTTCGATCTCCGCTTCGGGTCGCAAGATCAACCGGTGCCCGAGCACGTTGAACGAAATCGCCTGCACATCCTCGTGGGTGACATAATGCCGACCCTTCAAGACCGCCCGGGCACGGGCGCACCGGAGCATGTTCAGTGCAGCGCGGGGGCTGGCCCCGAGCGCAACATCCGGGTGCTCGCGGGTCGCTTCCGCAATCTCCACGATGTAGCGGTAAAGAGATTCCTTGCCGAACACGTATTGCAATTTCGCTTGCAAGCTAAGAATCATTTCGGGCGTGAACATCGCCGGCGGTTCCACAATCGGACGACCGTGCAACTTCAGCAAATTGACTTCGTGTTCGAAACCTGGATATCCCATCTCGATCCGCAGCAGAAAGCGGTCGAGTTGAGCCTCCGGCAACCGGTAAACCCCTTCTTGTTCAACTGGGTTCTGCGTCGCCATCACGAGGAACGGCCGGGGCAATGGCAGCGTCTGCCCGTCCACTGTCACCTGATATTCCTGCATCGCTTCGAGAAGTGCCGCTTGGGTCTTCGCCGGCGCTCGGTTGATTTCGTCGGCGAGGAGCACTTGGCAGAAAACCGGCCCTTTGCGGAGCACGAAGTCGTTGGTGTTGCGGTCGAAAATCGATGTGCCGGTGACATCGGACGGCAGCAAATCCGGGGTGAACTGCACCCGCGAGTACTGGCAACCGAGAAGCCGGGCGAACACTTTGGACAGTGTCGTTTTCGCAACGCCCGGCACCCCCTCCAGCAAAACGTGTCCACTGGCGAGGAGAGCGATCAGCAGCTGTTCGGTGACGGCATCCACCCCCACCACCACCGTGGCCACCTGCTGGCGGACTTCGCGCAGCAATTGGCTCGCTTGCGCGGCCAACTCGCGGGCGGGGCCGGTCTCGGCGGTTTCGGGTGGGGCATCTTCGTGCAGGACGCGGCTGGCAACGGCGGGTCGAGCGGTCATGCGGCTCCTTCGGAGTCTGGTCGTGGTGCAAAGCGCCAGCGGTTGGCCTCGGCGGCCGAGCGAACCGCCGCCAGCATCGGTTCAAGTTCTTTCCACTGGGTATAGCCTAGTGGCTTTTTCGAACGGACAATCGCTTCCGTCCACAACCGCCGCACACTCTCCAAGAGATGCCCGCGATTCTTGAGGTCGGATTCGATTTTCGGGCAGCGGTCATTGCTAGCGTCGGCGGGGTATCCCCGTTCGAGGAACATCAACTTCACGAAGTCTGAAAATAAGCCTCGGAAATCTTGACCGCGCAGAATCTCCAATCGGCGGTGCCCGAACGAGCCGAGCGCCACATCTTTGCCCAGCCGCAGTGGATCGACCGGGATTGGCTGAAAATTTCGCACGTGACCACTTTTCCAGATCCGACCGCGGAGCAGGACACTCGCCAAGATCGCGACTAGCACGACGATAATACTGACAAAGGCGATGTAGGAGCGGGTGTCGCGGGCCAGGGCATTTTTGAACGAATCGTTGTCCTCAGCCTTGGTCACCACTTCGCTGACGACTTTTGAAGCCATCGCTTGGAATTTGCGATCCATCGGATCGGGAAGTTTCGGCACGGGAAGCTTCGGCGTCGGGTTCGATTGCACCGAAGCAAAGTCGAATTCATCGAATTTTGAAACGACTTGTCCATCTTCGATGAATAGGCAAGTCGTCCGCTGTTCCGGCCCTTGCAACCACGGAACCAGACGCACGGCGAACGCGAAGTTGTCGGTCGGTTCTGTATCGGCTGACGAGTAAAGCATGTCATTCGCCAGAACACTCTGGTCGGCCATCACCAGACACCGGTACGTGTCCGGCTTTTTGCCGACGCCAGCCGCGGCGAAGCTGTCACTTCGTTTCAAAGGAACGCGGACGTTCCCTCTCAGTGAAACAGTATTCGGAAACACGGCGACGGTTCGCCCGAGCATCGGGGGCCGGGCTGTGATTTGTAATCTCGACGGCGCGTTTGTGGCGATTCTCGAAAAGCCCGAAAAGAGCTGTTCTTCTGGCGATGGATCGTTGGGAATCAGTGCCGCTGGAACCACGAACGGAGAGGTATCGATGCCGAAATAAGAATTCTGACCCCGCAAATCGAAAACCCCATCACCGGAGATTTTGAGTTCCCCTTTCTTCGGGAAAAACGGATTGAGATCCAATTTCGTGTCCGTCGCGATCAGCACGGCTCCGCCGGCTAGCAGTGTCTGATTCACAAACACAGCGACCTGTTGCTGATTGCGACCCGAGTCTCCCAGAACGATCACAATTGTGTTTTTATCGAACGTCAATTGCTCCGGGCCCATCGGTTGAATCTTGAAGTGGTGCAACAGTCCTCGAAAGAGCTGGGTGCCACCATCCCTTGCGGGGCCAACCATCGCCGGCACTGGTTCCGCCGGAATCTGCTGACTCTGAGCCACCGGAGTCAGTGTTGACAGTGCAACAAAACACAGAATCCATGGGATGGTGGTCTTCATACTTCCGTGACCCCCGCGAGTTGGCACAAGCAATGGCGGGCCTCGGCGAACGCACTCTCCGGTATTTCTTCACGCAGAGGAGTGTACCGAGCCACGGCGTACAACCGCGCCAACGGTTCGGCGAGGTGCTCACGGTCGGGTAGTGCATTTCGCAACGCTTCGGCAATCGTCATGTGATTCCAGACAACTGCCCCGTTACCACAAACGAGGATCGACAAATACTCAAACGCCAGCACGAGGCCCGCACGATCCCGAATGGTGCGCGGATCGACCGGCCAAGGGCCTTGGCCGGGCAACGGCTGCAAACGTCGATTGCGAGCCTCTTGAATCATCGGCAGGAACTTCCAGACCAAGAACCCGATCACAGCCCCGACAATGAGCACGAGAATCACCGTGCCGACGGTTCCGAGTCCAGCGAGGCCGACACTCCCGAATCCGCCAAAGCTCGGAGCACGGGGGGCATTGAAACCACTAGTCGGAGCCGTCGGAGTCGACACGTTCGGGGAGTTGATGTTCTTCAACCAGTTCGGCGTCGTCCAACTCGAACCATTCATGAACTTCCAAAAGCCGGAATTCGACGAGGCTGTGGTCGATTGATTACCGTTGAGATCGGGGTTGTCCCAAAACGGTCGATCGTTGGGGCCACCGGTGCCATTTCCGAACAAATCGACAATCGCACTTTTCACAGCGGGGGTGCTATCCATGGGGCCAACGGTCTGTTCCCACATCTGCACGGCACCTTGCACCTGCTCCGAATTCGGGTTCCCCCGCTCGGGTGGCTTTACCGGGTTCGGAAACGGACTTTTGTTCGGTGGCAGTTGGCTTGGCAAGTTCTGACTAGGCAAATTCTGGCCGGGTAGCCGCGGGTTCGTCGATGGTCGAGTTGGATTCGGCTGCGTCACTCCGGGTTTCGGCAACTGGGGCATAGGATCACCCGTTTTCCCCAACCCTTCCGAGAGTTTCTTCAAATCTTCGTTACTGAGATTCGGATTGTTGCGCTTCAGAAGTTCAGGGTTGTCTTTGGCCTGCTGGCGACCCATCTCGAGCAACCGCTGCCGGGCGGCAGGATCGTTCTCGGTGCTCTTCAAGAAATCCTTCACAAGTTCGATCATCTTCGGGTCGAGCGGAGGCGCAGAATTGCTTGGCCCCAAGAGCGCAGCCAATCGTTTGAGCGCTTCGGGGTCGCTGGTTCCGGTGGGTAACGGGTTGTAGTCGCCCACTTGAGCATGAGCTGAACCGAGGCTCAGCGCCACCAGCATGCCAATGCAGAATGTCCGCATCATGGATTTTGGCCTCCGATAGTGATTCGACGGCGGTGAGGCCCAGCTTTGCCACTCTTCAGCACTATTTCCAAATTCTATTGTGGGCATGGACTCCGAAAGGTTCAAGAACCGTCTCGGAGAAGTCGAAAGTTCAACCGTTCGGGCAGCGGAGGAAGCTTGAATAAATCGCATGGGGTTTGCCTCATGTGGTACTACATTTAGTTACAAGTGTACGGTGGTATATAAGCCCTAGATGGCGGGCTGTCAAACGATTCTTGAAAATTTGTTCAGTTAGTTTTAGAACTGGGGTTTGGCAGCCAACGATAGGCGCAGCGCAACCCCTGACCGTCACAAGTGAAATGTGTAATTTAATCGAAAGATTTGCCAAATCAAAAATTCACCCTGTGTGAACCACCCAACCCTCCGGCAGCTCTTTGAATTCCTGATCCATTTCGAATTCCGGTTCGGGTTCCAAGACGGTTTCGTCGCTTTCCGCCAACCGGACTTCTAGGCAGTGCCGAGCGACGATCAGGAACCCGCCGTACCAGAGCCAGGTGAAGCGGAAAAAGTTGTGGCCAAAGTTCCCCATGAACAACAGCAGAAATACCGAAAACCCCACGGCGTACGGTATTTGCGTCAGCAAGTCGTTCGGTTCATGCGGCAATTGTTTGCGGATGACTCGACAACGGTGCAAATTCCAGGCGAAGCAGGCCAACATAAATCCGAAGGCGAGTACCCCGAGCGAGCCGAGTTCGCCTAAGATCTGACCGTACAAATTGTGCGATTCCACACCGCTGCCGGTGGCGGGTCGCCAAGCGCCGGGGCCGACGCCGGACAGTGGGCTGCGAGCCCAAAGTGCAAATCCGTTCAACAATCCATCGATCCGCCCTTCCCCGGACTCCTTGGCATTGGCCGGCCCGACATCCGGGTTGATGATCGTTTCAAATCGAGTCTGGAGCGATTCGGGCAGTGCCACGAATGCGATCGGTGCCGCGACGGCAAAGAGCATGATCCAGAGGAATCGTTTGCGGTGCCCGAGCATGAGAATCATCGAGAACAGCAAAAGGCCCAGTAACGACGACCGCGAACCGGTGAGCAAAATGCAGAGTGCCGCCAAGGCCGCGTAGGTGAGGATCAGAAATTTCCCCCGGCGACCTTCCCAACCGCTCCGCCAAAGTGCGGGGATGAACGGCAACGAATAAACGATGCTGGCGCCGAAACTGTTGGGATCGCCGAGGGTGCTATCGACGCCGATCATCCGCGAAATGCCCATCCGGTAAGTATGCCGACCGCCGATGTATTCCCGCAATGAATGCGCGAGGTAAAGCCCCATCACAAACACAAAGCCGACAACCAGTTGCTTCAGCTTTTTTTCATCGTGGATGGTCGTGACGAGCAAAAAGTAGAACACGAGAATTTTGAACCAATCTTCGATGATCGGCTGCGAGCGATCCATCCACGGGCTGAGCACCCAGCACGTCAATACGGCCCCGGCCAGCCCCACATAGGCCATATGCTGCGGATTCGCAATCCAGCGTTTTCCCGAAGATAGGAACCAGGCGCCGATCGTGCAAAGCATGTAAATGCGTTCGAAACGGAGGTCACCCAACCACGGCCAAACCTCGAAAGGCCGGTCGATGAACAGGAACATGTAGCCGATCAATAACCAAGGCATGACGACGCCATCCGTGGCGGGTGCGAGTTCGGAATGTAAAGTTTACCAAATGATGTGGGTCGTTGGGAAGTGCGGTTGGGAAACTCATCACGAGGAATGGAACCGGTCACCGAAGCGAGCTTTCAGGCGGTGGATTACAGGAGATTCTTCCGGCAAGTTCAAAAGCAAACACTGCAGTGCATCCAGGAAGGGCGTTTGGATGAGTGCCCGGACGAAATCGTCGTCGTATATGTTCGCCCGGAGATCGAGGTGCCAGAGCGACCGTACCACGGTTGAAGTTACCAAATCGCGAATGTGCGATCCGTGCAGGTTGCAGTTGGCAAGGCCGAGAGTACGAAGATTCGGGGCGTCGGCCGAGCTGAGGGCCTCAATGGCTTGATGGTTCAAACGGTTCCCATTGAGAACCAATTTGCGCAGCTGCCCGAAGCCCGGCCAGCGCACCAAAGAGGCGATGGCCGATGGGGACAGCTGACAATAGCGGAGATCCAACGTGTGGAGCTTTGGGTAAGTCGACGTCTTCTCCAAAGTTCGCCCGATGAAATCGACGAGCGGGTTATCACTGACAATCAGCTGTCGCAATTCCGGGAAGTTCTGCGAGGTCAGCAAATCGCCGACTATGCGCCCCGTCAACCCCGACTCGACAAGCTTGAGTTGCACCAGCTTTGGGAACAACCCCGCGAGACGGCTCACGCGGAAAATGATCCCGTCGACATCGCCCAAACTGGCAACGTCCAACTCTTCTAACCGGTCGCTCGCACTCTCGACCAATTGACCCACCGCGGGTGCAATTTGGCGTAGTCCTTCTTGTGACACGAGCCGCAACTTCCGGAGGTTCTGGAACCGGCCGGTGCGCATCGGTAAACCGAGAGCGTTCTCGTTAACGTCTTGCAATTCCAGCTCTTCCAACTTGTCTAACTGTTCTGCCATAGCCAAGATTTCTAGTAGTCCCGGTGTGTTCAGATCGTGCTGAATTGAAAGCAACCGCAGTTGTTTGACGTCGGGCGATTCGAGTATCTGTTGCAAAAGTACCAGGGAAGAATGGCGGATCGCGGTCAGCGATTCGATATTTTTTAATACGTCGATATCGATCGGCTCCAGCGGTGGACGTCCGAGATAGCGACCCTCTTCAATGTTGGTGATGACGTGCCGAATCGGAAGAATACTTTTCAGTTCAGCCAACCGCCTCCACCACGTCGGCGCGAATGAAATCCGTAGTCCGGTTCGCAGACCCTTCACCGGCCCAACATGACGGTAGGCCGCACCGTTGACTTGAGGCTGTGGCATCAGCGGCCGGGTTTTGGCCAAGGGTTCTAGTTCGGTCGCACGGCTCAGCAATCGGATCGCTCGAGCCGAGAACGGATCGTGCTTGGCCACTAAAACCGGGTCGGGCCAATGAGGTCGCCGGAAGTCGAAATGGTACGGTTCCACCAATCGCCTATTTGCCAAAGCGTCCAATTCCCATTCGCACTGAATGCGGATCAATTCCGCGTGGGCGCGATCGACGACGTCGCCATGCTCATCGAGCCAGTCTGCAAAGACCAACTTGGGCAGATCGTCCCGCGGGCTAGCGCAGATCGCGGCAAACAAGCTCTGGCGTTCCATGGTGCTGTTGTACGTAGAACAGAAGTTATCCCCGAGGTTCCGCCATGCCGTATACCCCGATCCTCGCCACACTCGGTTATGTCTTTTCCGAAGATCGCCGGCGCGTGCTGCTGATTCATCGCACCGCACGGGGTGAATCCGACCCACACTTCGGCAAATTCAACGGACTGGGTGGCAAACTCGAACGGAACGAGGATATCGTCGTCGGGATGCGGCGCGAGATTCTCGAAGAGGCGGGGATTGTCTGCGAGCAATTGCACCTCGCCGGAACAGTTTCGTGGCCCGGCTTCGGCAAGAACGGCGAGGATTGGTTCGGCTTCCTCTTCCGGATCACCCAATTTACCGGCATAATCCACACTGCAAACGACGAGGGCACTTTGAGTTGGGTCGAATCCGAACGGATTCTCGAGTTGCCACTTTGGGAAGGAGACCGCTTCTTTCTGCCCCGGATTCTCGACCTCAATTCCCCAATGTTCCATGGAGTCATGCCTTACGCTAATGGACGTCCGACCGATTGGCAATTCTCACTGCTTCTATCGTGATTTTTTGCCCCGATGCGAGTATCCGTGTGCTAGGCTTCGCTGCAGTCTGCATGGAATGCATTTCTGCTATTTCTTGGATTCGCGAAGTCGAAAGTAGGTGGTTGGGTGGCATCGTCGAATGTGCGAAACGCGCCCCAGAGCACGTTCACACCCGAGGTTGGGGCCGAGCCGTTTCCGGGATACCGGTTACTTCGGTTGCGCGGTCGAGGGGCATTCGCGACGGTCTGGGAATCGACAACTCCATCCGAACGGCGGGTCGCACTCAAATTCATGTCGAGTCAAGCCGGTGCCACCGGTTCCACAACCTCCCGGGAAATCCGTTCGCTCCAAAGCATTCAGGCCCTCATCCATCCGCATTTACTACGCATTCACGAAGTTTGGTCGCTGCCGGGGAAGATCGCCATCGCCATGGACTTGGCCGATGCCTCACTCCTCGATCTGATGCAGCTCTATCACGAAGACTTTGAAAAGCACGTCGAGCCGGAGAAGCTTTACCTCTACTTGAGCCAAGCGGCTAAGGCGCTCGACTTCTTGAACGCCCGGCGTCACGCAGTCGACGGGCGTTTGGTCGGCTATCAGCACGGTGATATTAAACCTAACAACATCTTGCTCGTCGGCGACAATGCCTACTTGGCGGACTACGGTTTGGCGACTTTGACATCAGGGCAAAACACTCCCTGTCCCCGTCAGGGCACCATGGAATATGCTGCCCCGGAAATTTTCGCCGGCTACCTCACCGAGGCGAGTGATCAGTTCAGTTTGGCCGTGTCGTACCATCTGTTACGAACCGGGACGTTTCCGTTTCCACCACCGCCGGGACCGGGTGCATTGAAGAAGTCCTTCTTCCGACCGCCGCCCGATTTGTCGAACTTGCCGGTGTACGAGCGGCCCATCGTGGCCAAAGCGTTGGCCCCGATTCCGCAGAATCGCTACCCGAACTGCAGCGAATTCCTCGCGGCCTTGGTGACCGGGCACAAGAATCATGGCCCTCGCTCCGATCAGACTCGTACCCCACCGCCGACACCACCCTCGACCCCGACGCCCCGGAGTGAAGTGCCGCTGGGCACCAACCGTTCCGGCACGATTCCCGTTGCGAAGCGACTTTAGGATCCGCGCATGCTCCGCCCATTTTTCACGATTGCCATGCTGGCACCGGCCCGGCAATTGACGTTCCGCCGCATCGCGGTGGGGCACGCTCTCTTCATAGCACTGCTCGCATGGCTGACAGCCGCCGATGGAACCCCGCAGGGTGTCAGCATCTTCGGCTATGTCCTGCTGATCATTGCGATGGTCGAAGGCTCGGCCCTCATCGGCTGGCGGTTGACGCAATTGCCGAAGAGCCAAGCCCTCGAATTCTTGCTGGTGTCTCCGCTGCAACCGAAGCGTGTGTTCGCGGCGGAAGCACTCGTGGGGTTGTCCCGCTTCGCCCTCGTCTGGCTCAGCGGATTGCCAGTCTACCTGGCCCTCATTTTGTGTGGGTTCATCACGGCCACCGACCTCTGGCCCCTGGCCGTACTCCCTTTTGTTTGGGGCACGGCCAGTGCGTTGATACTAAGTGCTTGGGTCTACGAAACAATTGTGATCCGTCGGATTGGCGAAATCTGCGGGATCGTCGGTGTACTTTTCTATTTGACCGTCGGTGTGCTGGCGGGAGAACGGTTGGTTCAATGGTTGCAGAATCTACCGGGATCCGTGGCGAAAATCCTTTACGATTCCGTCATCTTCTTTCACGAGATGAACCCATTTGGCGTGATGCGTTACTGGTTCGGGTCGGATGCCATCGATTGGATCGCCGAAGAACGGATGACCTGGCTCGTCGTCGCCGGATTGACTTTGTGCGCTGTCGCCGGTCTCCGTGGGGCCTCTCGATTGAAGGGCCACTTTCACGACCGCCATTACAAACCGATCGATAGCAGTCGGCTGTCGCAAATCGAGGCGATCGGCGACCGACCCCTGTCGTGGTGGGCGGTACGCCGGGTCATGGAATTCAGCGGTCGGATTAACATGTGGCTCGCCGGCGGATTCTCGATCCTGTACTCGGTTTACCTCGTGGCCGGCGACGAATGGCCACCGTGGATGGGACGGCTCGTCTTCCAACTCTTCGACAAATGGGGTGGCCCACCAACGGTCGCTACGGCCATGGTGATCTTGGCGGCGGTACCCGCGATCTTCCAATATGGTCTGTGGGATTCCACCGTGCAAGATCGCTGCAAACGGCTCGAATTGCTGCTACTGTCGGATTTAACCGGCCGTGATTATTGGCTCGCTTCCCGTTCCGCAGCGTGGCGGCGCGGGCGGGGTTACTTAATCATTGCCTGCATGCTCTGGGTGGCGATGGGGATCAGTGGCTACTCCACTTGGCTTGGAGTTTTGGCATCCGCCGTCGGTGGGCTGAGCATCTGGGCATTCAGCTTCGCAGTCGGCTTCCGCTCATTCGCCACGGGCAATCAGACGAGCGGGTTGTCGTCGTTCATTTCCCTCGGTTTTCCGCTCGTGCTCTACGGACTGCTGCTGTTCGGATACGAAGATCTGGCCGGTCTCCTGCCAACCGGATTATGCCACCTGCCTGTCAAGAACGCCTGGACGTGGACTTGGCCCGTCGGTTTGGTCGGCACACTGGGATTGGCTTATTGGCTGACGCGAACGGGCCTGTCCCATTGCGACCGCGACTTACGGGCTTGGTACGACGCAAATCAGGGTACGAAAGCAACGGGGTGAATCTCAGCGAAATTCGACGACGCGGCCCGGTTCGCCGATCTGCACATTCTTTAACCCCAGCGTCCGCAACTCGGCGACGGTTTCTTGATAATCCCGTGGCTTAATGTGGGTGGCGAATACGGGTAATCCCGGCGGGAGGAGTGCCACCGCGTCGGCAAATTGATCGGTCGTCAGGTGTTGGCTCGCGTTCGCCAACTCGTGCAATCGTCGCGGGAACGAGCATTCCAAAAACAGACCCCGCAAGCGCGGCCAGCGACCGACCTTTTCGAACAGCTCCGGCACCGGGCCAGTATCCGTCATCAACGCCAAGGAGTCTCGGCCATCGTCAAGGAGGTACGCCACTGTGGGTACCGTGTGGCGAAGTGGAATGGCAATCGCCGTGTAGCGACCACAGGGGAACGGTCGGTTCGGTTCGATTTCGCGGATGGCCACAAATGGTGCCATCACCCGCGAAAGGCCGATGAAATCGGGCCAGAGCTGCCCGCTAAATAAATGGGTCTGCAAAGCATCGAGTGTCGGTTTCAACGCGTGCAGCGTCGGAGGAGTACTAGCAATGCCGTAAACGTTATCGAGGAAAGTCGGAAGTCCTGCGACATGGTCGATGTGGGAATGCGTCAACAGCACGTCCAGGATCTGGGATTGTTCGGCGCAGGTGCCACACTGACCGAGTTGTCCCGCGTCCAGAGCCAGTACCCCATCGACCACGAATCCCGTCAAACCATGACCGGGGGTGCCTTGCACCGAGGTGGGGAGGATGTGAACTCGCATCAGTTCGGCCGGAAGGTTCGGGATTGTTGGAACCGCTCTCTGTACGATACTCTGCGACTCGATTCCTGCGATAGTGCGGAACTCGCGGATTTTCCAACCCGGCCTACGCTTCCCCGGTATGACCCATGCTTGTCTGCGTTCCGTTTGTTCGCACCGGCCAAGTGACCCCGCTGCTCGTCCTCAGCATTGTCGCCAACCTCGCCTTGGCGGGCGGCGTCGGCTACCTACTGTTGCAACCCAAAGCCACCACCAACGACGGCAATCCCCGTGCTGGATCCGGTGATGGTTCCGACAAAGAAGTGAATGCCCTCGGCCGCATCCAACCGGCCGGCGGGCTGATTTCCGTGTACGGGATTCCCGGCGACCAGATCGCCGCGCTGACCGTGAAAGTCGGCGACACTCTGGCGCCGGCCCAAACGCTCGGCACCCTCTCGGGAGAAAAATCGCGGGCGTTGAGCCTCAAAACGTTGCAAGCGCAGATCCACGAAGCCGAGAATCTTCGGAAGGCCATCGAGTCGAGCCGCGATGCGAAGCTCGCCGATCTCGAAGCCGAAGCGAAACAGGCCACGGCGGGGATCGAACAGGACGCCAAGGCAATCGACGCCAAAGTGCTCGCCGTGGAAGCTCAGAAAACCCGCTACGACAACGATTTGCGGCGTCTGCGTTCGGCCAGGGGCGAAGGCGTCAAAGTTTCCGAGCAAGAACTCGACCCGGTGATCGCGGCCATCGCCACCGCCGAGGCCGAGAAAGCCGTGGCCCTCGCCACCAAAGAAAAGATGCTGCTTCAAAAAGAGCAATCGGTCGAGTCGATCAAAGCGAAGAAAGCGGCGTTGCGAGCCGAGACGGAGCGCGGGTTGGCCCAAGTTCCGTACGAGTCCCTCCAAGCCGCGTTGCAGATGGCGATGCAGAAGATGAAGGACGGCGAACTTCTCGCACCGACAGCCGGCCGGGTGGTGCGGGTGCTGGGCAAAACCGGCGACACCATCACGACACTGCCGCTGCTCCAAATCGCGGATACACGCAAAATGACGGTGATCGCCGAGGTGTACGAAACGGACGTCGGCCGCATTCGCGGTTGGTTGAAAAACGAGCCTGTTTCCGTGAAAGTCACCGCACGCGCATTGGGCGATAAAAAGCTGATTCTGAACGGCAAGATTTCAAGCCCCGACAAAATTGCCCCGCTGATTTCCAAAAACGTACTGACTCCTCTTGGCCCGCGTGAGGATGCCGACCGGCGTGTCGTCGAAGTGGAAGTGGAATTGGATGGAACCGCGACCGAAGCAGCGCAGAACTTTATCGGCCTGCAAGTGACAGCTAAGTTCAAGGGGAAATAGTGACAGGCTCGCCTTCAGACGGAACCAATCAATCACCGGACATGGCCAGTAGTTCCGCGATGCTTGGGCGGGCCGTTGGATCGGGGCTGCGGAAACTGAAGAGCAGTTCACCAGTTCGGTTCAGGATGAAGTCGCCACCCAATTGGCGGACATCTTCCCCGGCATAGGGGGTTTGCAATCGCGTTCCTTGAAACATCAAACGCAGGTAGCCCCAGATCACCCGCGGGCGGAAAAACGTGAACCACGAAGTTCGTTCAAGCCCGAACGCCTGATAGGCGGTGCGGTCAGGATCACTCACTATTGGAAACATCAGCGGGGTTTTCAGGAGATATTGCGTCAAAACAGTCGGTGACGCTTGGGCGATTGCCACCACTTCGTAGCCACGATTCTGGAACTCTTCCAAGTGACGGGCCACCTCACCGAGGTGGTGGACACAGGGAATTCAGGACAAATGCCTCAAGAAAATGAGCAGCAGATACGATCGGGTGGCGAAGTGGCCCAATTCGACCGGTTCACCCGCTGGCGTGAACAGGATCAGTTTCATTCTCTCGAGCGGTGTCATGCCGGTTTCACTCGCAACAATTACTTCTGCATTCGACGGCTCACTTCGCGCCAGAACCCCCAGGCGAATCCGAAGTGTATCCCAACAAACACCAGTGGCACTTGCCAGCGGACCGACCACGGCAATTTGCGGCCCAGCCACCACGAACCGCCACCGATTACGATAGCGTAGAGCGCAATCAGTCCCAAATAAAGCCAACTCACTTCTGGGACGATGACACAGAGAAGTGGGGCCAGAATCAACCAGAGTACCCAAAACGGTGGCACTAATGCCGGGAGCGTCAGCGATTCGAACTGCTTGGCGGCCAGTCTCGCACGACCGCTGCCGTAGCGACCGAGTTGGACGAACAACCCGTTCCAAGAACCGCGCGGGTGGTAGACCACTTTGAGCTTCGGGCTGAAATAGCAGGTCAAACCGGCGGCGTGAACGCGGTGGTTGAATTCGACATCTTCGCAAGCATCGAAATGCTGATCGAAAAGCCCGACCCGGTAGAAGACCTCGCGGCGATAGGCGATGGCCGTACTTTGCGGTGGTACGAATTTCGCTTCGTCGCTGAAAATATCGGACTCCGGATTGTGCCCCAAACGACTGGCCCGTGCCACGGCCACGGCACGTTGGAACCCGGTGGGATTGGGCGCATCGAGTGGTTGCGGACGGCCGAGAGTATCGGCGCCGGTCGTCTCGAAGGCATCGACGACGTTCCGCAAATAGTTCCGATCTGGAATGTGGCAATGCCCGTCGACAATCACGGCGTATCGTCCGGTCATGTGGCGGATGGCTAAGTTCCGTGCCGAACTCGAGATCCGCTGCGGGTTGAAATAGAGTTGCAGATTAGGGTACTCGGCCTGCAAGCCGCGCACAATGGCCACAGTGTCGTCTGTGGAGCCACCGTCCGCCACCAAGACTTCGAATTCCTCTTGGGGGAAATCTTGGTCGAGGAGCGTGCGCAACGTGGCGCCGATGTAGTTCGCTTCGTTGCGAATCGGGACGATGATCGAGACGGTTGGCATCCATGCCTCCGTTGACGAATAGGCGAACCGACCGGGTCGGAGACGTTTAGCAGCCCGCGCGATTGCGGGGGAGTCGCTGGTAGAGGCGCTGGAGCCCGACGACTTTCATCGCGGTGCCGATCAGGATCGTGCAATCGAGCCACAAACCCATCCGCGAGATGTAGTAACGGTCGTAAATCAGCTTGTTGTGCACAGACAGAATGTTGCTATCCGGTGGCAAGTGGATTTGGGCGAACCCCGAAATTCCCGGCTTCACCTGATGGCGGACATCGTATCCGAAGACCGACAATCGCAAATCTTCGACGATCTCGGGGCGTTCCGGACGCGGGCCAATCAGACTCATTTCCCCGCGTAGAACGTTCCAGAGTTGCGGGAGTTCATCCAAGTGCAGCTTCCGCAGTATTTTGCCGATGGGGTTGATGCGAACATCGTTTTGGACGCTCCACTGCGGCCCGGTGAACTTCTCGCAATTGTGGTTCATCGTCCGGACTTTATAAATCGTGAAGCTCCGACCCGCCCGGCCTACCCGAGTTTGGCAGTAGAGCGCCGGGCCGTGCGAAGTCAGTTTTACGAGAAGCAACGTCGCCAAGATCACCGGGATCGCAAGTACGAATAAGATGCTGGCCAACACGTAATCGAAGATGACTTTCAAAGCGTACTCCGGGCGGACAGGAATCACCGTGGGGCGAATCGTCCGTAGTGCGGAACCCAAATTGGGGAGTCGCTGTTGCAACGCAGTCCTCGTGGTGCTCCGGGTCTGGGTCGAGCAAGGCGGGGAAGCGGTTTTCATCGGTATTCTGAACCTCACAGAAGCGGTTGCAATCCGCTCGGAAACTAACGGCCCGCCTGGAGCGACCCGGCGTATTGCGCAAACACATCCGCTACGATTGTCCGGATCGGAGCCGAATCGGTCTCCGTTCGTTCGTCGTTACGGCTCAAATCCGGCGTCACGATGTACATCTTGTACAGTTCGCTCGACCGTAAGTACGGCAGATGCAACCGAGCGGTGCTCGGAACATCCCATTCGCCATCGGCCGACCACGCCCAACGAATCCGCTGGCGATCGATCGATGTCGTGGTCTTCTTTTCGTAAACAGCGACCATGTAGCTCGCTGTTCTCCCGTTGGGCAAATCGATCGTTTCTTTTTTCGGTGCTCGCACGGTCTTGTAGCCACTGCTCGGGTAGCAAACGTCGGGTGTGTGGGTCGAAACGGCTCCTGGCGGGCCGGATGTAATCGAAACCACTACGGTGCCAACGTCGTTCGGGAAAACATAACGCCGGCAGGTGACCCGACTTCGTTCTTTGATCGGGAGTTCACTCGGAATGTCTTCCTGAGCGTTTGCACCCAATTTCAGATCGAGATCATGAATCGAATCCGCACGGCTTGCAGGTGGTGCCAGCAACGACCACCGGTGTGTCGTGGCCCCGTGGACGAAGGCTCCAGCGACCACGAGTATGAGGGTCATTATGATGATCGGGATTCGTTTCATGGCAATAAACTTAAGCTGAGAGTGATGAAAGTTTTAACTGTGCGGATTATTCCGACGGCTTGCCCAATTTAACAGAGGGCTTCCTGAGTCGAGGCACCGACGTAAACGATACCCGAATAAGGGACTTCCATCGTGGCGATCCGTTCGGCTGCGCGCTTGATCAGCGGCACCCGGGATTCTCGATATTGGGCACAAAGCAGGACGACTTCCGAGCGCCGTGCCACTTCGACCGATTCGGCAGCCGTCAGAAGTGCGTGACCGTGCAACACGATGCAATCGAACGGCTCTTTCAAACGGAGTAGCAGAGCGTCGAGCCGTCCACCGACAGCGGCTTGGCGAGCTTCGTCCGACCATTTCCCGGCGGAGAGGAAATTCAACCCATTGGGCAGTGCTTGAATGGTCTTGCGGAAATCGGCTTCGCCCCGGAGCAATTCGCAGACGCCGAGGGTATTGGGTACGCCGGCGTAGTTGTGCAGCGACGGTTCCCGCAAATCGAAGTCGACCAGGAGCGTTTTGTACCCGGCTTGGGCCAAACTGCTGGCGAGTCCGAAAGCCGTGAACGACTTTCCTTCATCGCCGAGGGCGCTGGTGACGGTGACCGTTGTGGCCCCGCGGTTGAGCCACGTTTGGGCGAAGTAGGCCCGCAGTTTGTCGATGGCTTCGTTGACATCGGAGCGCTTGATGGGGTCACGGGCCGTGGCGGCGGTTGGCAACCAAGGAATCACCGAAACCACCGGCGTGGTGCATGTGGACTTCATTTCGCCGAGCGAGCTGATTTTGCGAGCGCGAGATTCATACGTCACCACGAAGGCTCCGACGAGGACGAAGCCCATCAGCCCAGCGAAGGCGGCCCCGATGATTTGCTTCTTCGGATCTTTTTGGCTCGGGGTCGACGCATTTTGAATCACGGCCACTCGCTTTGGCATTTTCAGATCGAAGTCGGCGGCGAGAAGTAGTAGAGCCACGCGAGAATAGAGAGTTTCATAGCTGTGGTAATCCACCACCGACGCTTCCATGAGATTGGAGGTTTCTTTTGCATTCCCCTTGAATTCCGCAGCGGGGAACGTGATCCCGGCCGCCTCTCTTTCTGCTTTAGTCAAATTTTTCTGATCAAGACTTTTCAGCTCCGAAGATCGCTTGATGTTGTTGGTCGCAATCTTAATCGTTTTATCCAATTCCGTGAATTCCGGCTTCCGCTTTTCGATCTCAAATGCTTTCGCTTTGGTGTCTAATATTTTCTTCGCGTTGATTTCGGCATTCTCGGCGGAACGCTCCAAGTCTTTCACCCCGGCTGAATTCTTGTCGTTCACGATATCGAAGCGCTGTCGGTAAGTTGTCCGTGCCTGTTTGGCTTCTGCATGGGCTTTCAAGTAATCTGGATCTTTCTTGACGATCTCAATGGTGTCTGCACTTACAGATGAATTGAGCAATAACTGGAGATCGTCCTTGGCCGCTTTGAGTATGGCCTTGTTTTCATCGATATTCAGGTCGTAGTACGGGATTTGTTTTCTCAATTTGGCGATCTCATCAAGCAAAATATTGAACATGGCTTTTTTCAAATGGTCTGATTCGAGTATTGGCGATGCTTGAGCTGTCACAGCGGGATCCGGAGACTTCGCCGGTTCCTTTGGCATGGTCATGGGGACGCCACCCGGCAGCACGTTGGTGATCGGATCGGGGCGAAGTGCCGTGTTCCCCTTCATGCTCTGTTCGAGCATCGCTTTATGGCTTTTCAGTTGTGCGTGCCACGCGGTCTTGGCGTCGATTTCCTTCTGAACGACTTCTTTCAAGTAGGCTGCGCCGATGGCGCCGACGATCCGCTTGACGTCGTCCGGGTTGTCGCCGAGGATCGACATCCGAATGATTTCCGAGCCGTCTTTCGGATCGACAATCAACTTCTCATCGAAAAATTTGAAGGGGTCTTTCTCGGCTTGAATCGTCGCCAGATCGGTCAATCGATATTCCGGATCGCGCAACGCGGCGACGTACACAAATTCCGATTTGAACAGCGACGCGGTCGTTTTCATATACGTGGCGAATTCCGTCTTCCCTTTGGCCGGTTCGTTGCTGCCTGAAACGGACTGAGGCGCCGACGCCACTTGGAAGAGTGCGTACGATTCGTACTTCGGCGGCATGAGCGACCAAGCCGCGTAGGCCATCACGCAACCGAGCAAGGCCCCGCAAAATAGGATGGTGAGCCAGTGCAGGCGCAGGTAGATCAAGAACCGCATCGCGCCGTTCTCGGCCTCCGGCTTGGCCACCGCGAGGCGAGCGGGCGGATTGTGTCGGGGGGGTGCCGTCCGCAGTGCGTTCGCAGGTGCAGTGGCCGTACTCGGCGTGGTGGTCGTGATCATGGCCCGCATCCATTCCGGCTAAAGGAATCGCTCGCGAATCCGTGCGCAGCGAACAAAGAATTCGAAGCAATTAAGCGATGACGGGGCGAGCACCAAGACCGAAGCCCAGTGGCTCTCGCGTTGGCTCAGTCGACCCGGGGCGAACCACCAGCCGGCTCAGGCACCAGAGTTGAATTGCCAGCAATCCCAGGCCCAACGGCATCATCAGCCAGCCGAAGACATCGTGGGCGTTGGCCTGAATGGCTTTGTCGGGCGTCACCGTGCAAACGATGGCAGTGGCGACAATCCGGAGCACGTTGGCGAGCACAGCGATCGGCACGATGCCGAGGACGATGAGGAACTTCTCGAACCACGTGCGATCCAGCAAGAGCACAGCGGCGAAGGCGAATGCCGAAAACGTCATCAGCATTTTCAGGCCACTGCAAGCATCGACCACACCGAGGCGCACTTCGTCGATCAAGATAATGTTCCCTTCCGCAATGGCAGGGTAACCCAGCGTTTGGAGCAAAAAGGTGCTGGCCGTGGTGGCCGCGATTTTCAATGGGCCCCCGACGTTCTGTTCGAGTTCGTACGGCAACGGCACCATGAACAGCAAGAAGAGAATGGCCGGGGCGGTCATCTTGAACAACCGGATGCCACCGAAAGCCAAAGTCAGCGCCGCCATCGAACCGAGCAAAGCCAGGGCGTCGAGTTGGTGGAAGAGCAATCCGCCGGCCAGTGCCCGTAAGGCGAGCATGAGGATCAATCCGACCCCGGCGACGATGGGCCACGGTCGTGAGAACCAGACCGTACCGGGCAGCGATTTGCGGTAGATCAAATAGCCGGAGAAGATCGGCACGAGGAACCCGTGCGAGTATTGCGGATCGGAGATCCACTTGGCGACCATGAAATCGAGGGTCGGCCAAAAGGCCCAGAGCAGGCCGGCACCGCACGCGAACCAAAGCCATTTTGGTAAGGGGCGTGCGGATTCGACGGGGTGTAACGCGGCGGAAGACATCCGGTGTCGCTCGTGGTGCGGGTCATCCCTGACCCAAGTGAGTGGATTGTGACCAAACTAAAAAATTGAATCAACCCCAATTTGGTAATGGTGCAGAATCGCAATATTTGAACAAAATTTCACCTTCGGAATTTGACAGCCTCAATCCTGTGGCTTATACTGTACATAGTTCAACACATGCAACTGCTCGAATAACCGACGAAACAACGGAAATGGCCGTGTGCCAACGTGGTTCCGCCTAGAATACACTCGATTCATCCGCACACACCTTTGGAGTTTTTCATCATGCGTTGGGTTACCCTTTTGAGCGGCCTCGCCGCGGGGCTGCTCGCAGCACCGGGATTCGCCGCTGAGCCGGTGCCGAAAGAGAAATCCGTGGCAGAAGCCACCGATGTGCCGTACCGCCTCACCGATACCAAACATGTCCTTGTCCGGGTGAAACTCAACGGCCAAGGCCCGTTCAACTTCATTTTGGATACCGGCGCTCCGGCCGTGTTCATCCCCAACAAAGTCGCGAAGAAAATCGGCCTGAAACTCGACGACAAAGGCTGGGGCGAGTTCGATAAGTTCGTGCTCGAAGGTGGCTTGGTCGTCGAAAAGGCCCGGACACGGGTCGAAGATTTGTTTCAGCTCGAAGGAATGAACGGCATGGGCTTGGCGGGTGTCGAATTGCACGGTGTCATCGGCTACAACGTTCTGGCCCAGTTTCGCATCACCTACGATTTCACGGCTGACAAATTACAGTGGGTTCAACTCAAAGATTTCGAGCCACCGGTGGTGAAACCGATTGGCAAAGGCGGCAGCGGTGGCGGGTTGGACATGATGGGGAACGTCATGAAGATGCTGGCCGGATTCATGGGGGTGAAACCGAACTTCGAGATCAACCCGACGGGCTTCTTGGGAATGGAGTACGAAGAGAAAAAAGATGGCCTGTACGCCAAGGTTGTGCTGAAGGACAGCCCGGCCGACAAGGGTGGTATTGTTGTCGGAGATAAGATCGAATTCATCGGCAAAGCGAGTATCGACGACCGCTCGGACATCAAGAAAGCACTCGCCAAAGTGACTTCGGGCGATTCGGTGAAAATCAAAGTTCTGCGCGAGAAAGAATCGAAAGTCCTCACCATCGAACTCGGAAAGGGTCTGTAACCATGCTCCGTCCATTCTTAATATTCGGACTCGTTGCCGGGTTCCTCCCGACTCTCCAAGCTCAGGACAAACCGACGCCGAAGCCGGCCGAAGTCGCTTTGGTGGTGCCGATCGAATTGCTGCCCAGCCGGCACTTCGTGGTTTTGGTGAAGCTCAATGACAAAGGCCCGTACCGGTTGATTCTGGATACCGGTGCCCCGCTGACGATCATCAACAGCCGCATCGCGAAAGATGCCGGCCTGACAAAGAAATCGGGTGGTGGCGGGGGGCTTTTGGGTATGCTCGGCGGCGGGCTGAACCAAATTCAGGTCGCCAAGATGCAAGTCGGCGATGTCATCGCGGACAAGAGCGGAGCCGTGGTGATGGATCACCCGACGGTCACGGCGATCTCGGAAGCGTTCGAGAAGGAATCGGGCCCCATCGACGGCATCATCGGCTTCCCGTTTTTCGCTCGCTTCGCCATGACGGTGGACTACCAGAAGAAAGAAGTGACATTCAAGCCGAACGGATACATGCCGGGCGACTACATAAAGGACTTGATGGATTCGATGTCGAAGCTCGAAGAAAAGAACAAACCGCGCATCATCGCCCCAGCGGGGTTGTGGGGCTTCACAGTCGATAAAGAAAAAATGGACGACGCCGAGGGGGTGACCGTGAAAACGGTTTACGCCGAGAGTGCGGCTGCCAAGGGTGGGCTGAAGAGCGGAGATCGCTTGCTGACCATCGACGGCCGTTGGACCGATACTATCGGCGATACCACGTTGGCAGCCAGTTTGGTGAAACCGGGCACCGCTGTGACGGTTGTGGTCAAGCGTGACAACAAAGAGGTGAAACTGATCATCACTCCGACAATTGGGAATTGAATCCGGGTTCGTTTGGCAACGGAACGGTCAGTTGCCAAACGCATTTTGCCGGGCGATCACTTTTACAAATTCCGCGTAATCTTCAGGTGTGTCGATCCCACGATGGCCAATCGGCACAACGCCAACTTGAATGGCGATACCGGTGGCCAGCGCCCGCAGTTGCTCGAGTTTTTCCGCAAGTTCGAGTGGGTGGGCCGGTGTTCGAGCCAGTGACAGTAACGTGTCACGACGGTAAGCGTACACGCCGAGGTGCTGGAGAAATTGGCCGGAAGTGAAATCGGGTGAGCCATCGCGTACCATCGGGATGGCGCTTCGGCTGAAGTAGAGTGCCCGGCCATCGTCATCACGAACGACTTTCACGACGTTCGGATTGCGATAGGTGGCATCGTCGAGAATCGGTACGGCGAGGGTCGCCATCAGAGCGTTCGAATCGGCCACCAGTCCGATCAACAAATCCAAACTCGCAGGGTCGATCTGCGGTTCGTCGCCCTGCAAGTTCACGATCACCTCGGCGTCTAAACTCTCGGAAACTTCGGCGATACGATCCGTTCCCGAAACGTGGTCGACACGGGTCATGGCCACGGCACCGCCGAATGAACGCACGGCTTCGGCAATCCGCACATCATCCGTGGCAACGATCACACAGCTAGCGCGTTTGGCTTGGCGTGCTTGTTCGTAGCAGTGTTGAATGAGGAACTTGCCGGTGGTTTTGAGCAACGGCTTGCCGGGCAGGCGAGATGAGGCGTAGCGTGCGGGAATGATGATGACGGCATTCATGCCGATCCTTCACGATGCGAGACGTTAGCGAGACGTGGTTCCCGATTCGGAACCGTTGATCGATTCGACCATGCGTTTCAATTTGCGGTGACCTTCGGAATTTCCCTTGGACAGCGTTGCCGCTTCCGCCATGGTCAAGCCCGGATCGGGGCAAGGCAATTTCGACCGTGCCGAATCGAGCGTGCCATCGAGCAAATACTTATCGCCCGCGACCGTGACATCGATCCCGAGTGAACGCAAATAGCGCAAGTCGCGGTAGAACGCCCGTTGGTCGGTCTTCAGCTTGGCCATCAACACGGTGCGTGTTTTGGCAGTACCGGCCAAGAGTTTGAGAAACTTGGCGAGCCGCGTGGCGCGATCGCGCGTGACGGTGCTGGTGTCGGAAGATGTCTGGGCCATAAAGCCTCGTACCAACGGGACAATCGCGCGAGCGGTGCAACTCGCCACCGACACGACTCATTGGGCATGATCCTAGATGCCACCGCGTTGGAAAGCAAGTTGTAGATTCCGGGAAGAGGCAAAAGAAAACCAGCGGTGCCCCGAACGACCGGGATTCCGCTGGCAAGTGGCTGTCACTGACGGGTGCAATTTACTTTTCGGAAGTCCAGCGGAAGACCGTCAGCCCGAACAGATCGCGGATGACAACGTCATTTTCGACCACGGCGAGATGGGCCCAAGTCTCATTTTTTGATACTTCGAGCTCGTCGATCATTTCGAATTCTTTCGGGTTCGCCTTCAGCAAATAGACGATCCCCTTTTGATCGAGGGCGAGGATTTTGTCACCGCGGGCGATCAAACTCCAGTATTGGCCGAATCGCTTTTCGCTCCGCCAGGCTTCTTGCCCGGTCTTGAGGTCGACGCAAATCGCTTTCTGATCTTTCCCGAGAAAGTAGGCATGTCCGCCGACGATCACCGGGGTGCTCATGTTGCCTTCGTATTTTAATGACCAAGCATTTTCGGTGCGGAACCCGTCGGTGCTGGGAACCACTTTGAACCCCTGCGTGGTGCCACCGTAGGTGCTCGTCATCACGATGTCCCCGGCGATCACCGGCGTGAGGATGTTCATCCCGCGGAACGACGGGATATCACGTTTCCAAAGTTCCTTACCGGTCTCTTTGTCGACGCCCGCCAACTGGGTTCGAGTCTGCACCACGAGCTGATCCTTGGCTGCGAGCTTGGCCGACACGGGGCAAGAAAATGCGCTGGCGTTCATGCCTCCGCCATCTTTGAGCGCACTCCACAGGCTCTTCCCAGACTTCTTATCCAACTTGGCCACGCAGCCACCCGCTTGAATGTAAACGCCCGTGTCATCGACCAGCGGCGACGACACGCACCCGAAGGTCGGAGCCGCGGACTTGAATTCGGTGGCAAAATCGAAACGCCAAAGTTCCCGGCCAGAATTCGCATCGAGGCAAACCAACAGATCTTGAATGCCGGCCACGTAGAGCCGTTCGCCATCGAAGGCGGGAGTGGAACGGATCCAACTCCCGTTCTTGGAGGCGAAAAACGGCACTTCGAGCGTGCCCTTCCACTCCACTTTCCAAAGGAGTTTCCCCGTCGTCCGGTCGAACGCTTTGGTGATTTCAGTCTTCTTGTCGACCGTTTCGGTGGTGAAGAGTTTGTCCGCCGAAACAATCGGCCCCGAGTAGCTCGGGCCGAGATCCTTAACGTTCCAGAGTTTTTTGAAATTGGCCGCATTCAACCGGTCGGGCCACGCTTTGCCGTCAGCCGACACGAATCCATCACGGGTGGGGCCACGCCATTGCGGCCAAGTCGGAATGTCCGCTGCGATCAATGGGGCCGAGACAAACATCGATAGGAACACGAAGCCGACGGCTTTTTGAAACATCGCTGGAGATCTCCAAAAAAGAAACCACCGCATGCTCTGTTGTCAGTGCGTGCGGTGGTTGAGAGTAATTAAGAATCGAACGACACGATCACACGGGGCAGTTGAGAGCTTTCCTGAGCTTGTCAATGGCCGAGGCTTGCACTTGGCGAACGCGTTCCTTCGATAGACCGAGCGATTTGCCGACCTTTTCCAGAGTTTGGTTGGCGGGTTCGTCTTGCATGTTGAAGCGATGGGCCAGAATCTTCTTTTCGCGTTCGGTGAGCAAGGGATGCTCTTCACGCAGAAACTCTTCGATCGGAATCAGCAGCGAACCGCTATCGGGGATGTTCATTTTGCCGCGTGGTTCGCCATCGGGGAGCGCGTCGAGGGAGAGCGACCGAGTCAGCCAATCGGCCGAGAGCTTTTGCGAAAGTCGGGACAGTGCCCGCACGAGACAGGTGAACGCGTAAGTGCTGAAGCGGATCCCCATCCAAGGGTTGAACGCCGCTACGGCTTGAATGAGAACGATGTGGCAATCGCCGATCATATCGTCGGCCCGATTCTGCAAGGCCATGCGACGGCGAACGGCCCGATAGATCAGTTTGCGGTTACCGAGTACGATGCGATCCCTCAGGCCGAGATAATAACCTTTCCAACGGGCTAAATCGGTCTTGGTGCGAGATTGATGCATGCGGTAAGCCGCGTAGTGCATCCGCTTGGCGTGATCGCGTGTCACGTCATCCGGCATGTAATGGTCGTCGTAGTTATCTTGCGATTCGAGCAGCTCGACAGGGTCGAAATCGACACGGGCCTGCTTCGTGGGGAACGACTCGTGGTGGATGTGTCCCGGCAACGTGGAGGTGCGCTGGGTTCGGCGAGTCTCAGTTGTTGCGACGATGGTAATCATGCCAATCCCTTGCCAATGCGAAAAATGTGAACTGAAAAGGAAACGTTGTAGACGATATCGGTCGTTTTGGACGTTTCTTACATCAGTTGTACCGGCAACCGCTCCAATAAGAAACACAAAACGTCCAAAATAAATTTGAAACGTTCATTGCTTCCGCACGAATCACTTGAAAAAGAACGATTTCGCTGCAATTGTCCGAAGAAAAGGGAATTAAACTATTTTTTTGCTACTATGCTTTTAGATTACTTGTTCGAACGACCTTTCAGAATCTCGGTCATTGTTGGGTCTGCCAGGCGCTGTTCGAATGAAACGTCCAAATTTAGACGTGGCAACCGACACTCCAGATCCGCTGGGCTATATCAGCACGGCTCAAGTCTCGCGGGCGCTGGGTGTTAGCGTGACCACGGTGAAGCGTTGGGTCGACGATGGGGTACTCCCGGCTCATAAAACGCCAGGCGGCCATCGCAAATTGCTCCTTCAAGATGTGTTGCGGTTGGTTCGCGACGGAAAACTGCCGCAAGCTAACATGTCGACGCTCATTACCTCGGGCACCGAAACGAAGTTAGACTTACAAGCGATCCAGGTGCAACTCGATGAAGCGATTCAAGCCAATGATGCGGGACAGATCCGGAAGCTGATACTGGGCGGGTATCAAAGCGGTCATTCCATCGAAGTCCTCGCGGATAAAGTGATTGCACCGACGCTCCGCCGGATCGGACACGATTGGGAACGCGACATCATTTCCGTGATGCATGAGCACCGGATATCGCAGGCGTTTATCGCGGCTCTTTATCAGCTGACCGCCCATCTGCGTGGACATGTCGAACCGAACCGCCCCGTCGCTTTAGGTGGATCGCCCGAATTCGATCACTACATTTTGCCGACACTCTTGGCGAAAATGACTCTGCTCGACACGGGTTGGAATGCCATCAACGTGGGGCCGAATACACCCTTTTCAGCATTCATCACGGCGATGGACGAATTGAAGCCCCAGTTGATCTGGCTTTCGGTGAGCCACATTGCCGACCCGGAATTGTTCACGGAGCAATACCGGAGCTTTTATAAAATCGCCGAAGCGCGGGGGATTCCCGTGGCACTCGGCGGACAAGCGCTCAACCAAGAACTCCGCAGCAAATTGCCTTACACCACGTTCGGCGATGGCTGCGTACAACTGGCCGCGTTCGCCAAAATGCTGCATGTGCAACCGAAGATGCCCAAGCGTGGGCGACCGCTGGGCAAAGCGAAGAAGCCGGACGCGGAATCGAATTAACCTTTCGCCCGACGGCGGAATCGGCGGATCAATTCGTCGGCAATCGTTCCCGAAAGCAATGCCAGTCCCATCACCCAAAGCTGGGCCGAGTCGGGAATCTGGTCGAACGACATCCAATTGAAAATGATCGGTTGCACCAGTGCCCCGAGGATCAACCCGGCGGCGATGCACTCCCCACCTTTCAAACTGACGCCACCGAGCACGGCGGCCGTGATCGCATACAGTTCGTAGCTGTTGCCGGCGTTCGACGGGTTGGCCGAACCACCCCAGAGCAGCAGTAGAATTCCCGCGAACGCGGCGAGGGTCGAACAGATCACGAAGACGGCCAAGCGTTGCCGTTCGACACCGATCCCGGCGTACCGTGCGGCTTGATCGTTGTAGCCAATGGCGAACCAATACCGACCGTAGGCCGACTTGTGCAGAATCACGGCGACGATGGCCGCGAGCAGCATCATCACGACCAGCGTCGCGGGGAATTCGACCGCACCATTCGCGGCTTTGCCGACGAGCAACGCCCGCATCGAATCGAGGGATCCCGCGAACTCGGGGTGGTTCGACTTCGCTTGTTGCAAGCCAGTGTTGCTGGTGTTGATGGCGCGGGCGAAGCCACGGAACATGAACATGCCACAGAGAGTCACCAGGAACGACTGCAGTTTTAACTGCGTCACGAGCAGCCCGTTGGTGAAACCGATCACCACGCCGAGAAGCAGAACGATTCCGAGTGCGGCGAGTGGCGGGCAGCCCATTTCCATGAGTGTGCCGAATGTGACGGCGGCCAAGCCGACCACCGAACCGACGGAGAGGTCGATTCCACCCGTCAGAATCAGCAGGGCCGCGCCGAGCGTGATGATACCGAGGGAACCCTGCTCGCTGAGGATGGCAAAGATATTCGACTTGTCGAGCGGTGTTTTGTCGCCTTCCAAAAATTGGATGATCGCCAAGCGACCCAGGATCGACCCGAGTAACACCAGCACACCGAGGAGTCGGAGCATGTTCCGCCACGACAGTTCGAAGGTGAAGCAAAGCAGGGTCATCGACACGACCAATGACGCGGACCAGAGCTGATAGCGGTTGCCCAAGCTCGTGGTGGGCCAAGGTAACCCGAGGGTGAACCACAAAATGGCGACCGCGCCGAGACTTCCGGCAAAGATGCTCCCGAGCTTGATCGTCCCGCTCATGCGCCGCCTCCGGTTGCCAAGTTCATCACGGCTTGTTCGGTCATTTCGGCACGCGTCAATTCCCCGGCGATGTGACCTTCGTGCATCACGACGGCGCGATCCGAGACACCGAGGAGTTCTTCCATGTCCGACGTGATCATCCAAATGGCGACGCCGCGCCCGGCGAGTTCATCGATCAGCGTGTAAATTTCGGTCTTGGCGCCTACATCGACGCCGCGAGTCGGTTCGTCGAGGATCAATACTTTCGGGCCACGGGCCAGCCATTTTCCGAAGACGACTTTTTGCTGATTCCCACCAGACAACAGCCCCACAATTTGCGCCGCGTTCGGAGTTTTGACCCGGAGTTGTTCGATCATTTCCGTGTGCAACGCCTGTTCGGCACCGTCATTGAGAAATCCCCGGTGACTGATGCGATCGAGGTTGGGCAGCGCGAGATTGGCTCCGACACTGGCTTCGAGAACGAGGCCGTGCTTCCGTCGATCTTCGGGAACCAGCAAGATTCCAGCGCGGATCGCATCGGCCGGTTTTCGGATTCCAACGGCTTCGCCATTCAACAGCACGCGGCCAGCGGATTGGGAACGCAACCCGAAGACGGCTTCCGAAAGTTCGGTGCGACCGGCGCCGATCAGCCCCGCCATCCCGAGAACTTCGCCCGCCCGGACTCGCAACGACAGCGGCTCCGTCGGGCCACCCCGATAGCGCAACCCCTCCAGTTCCAGCACCGTGGCGCCGGCGGCGTTGCGGTGGTTGCGTGGGAAAAACTGTTTGAGATCGCGGCCGACCATCATCCGGACGATGTTATCGTGGGTCAGTTCGGCCTTGGCCAACTCACCGGCATTGCGACCGTCGCGGAGCACCACGGCGCGATCCGCACAGCGGCGGATCTCGGCGAGGCGGTGCGAAATGTACACGATGGACACGCCGCTCGCTTTGAGGGCCGCGATCACTTCGTAAAGACGATCCGTCTCCGTCTGCGTCAGGCTCGACGTCGGTTCGTCCATAATGAGCAACTTCGCATCCAGGCCGATGGCCCGGGCGATTTCCACGAGTTGCTTTTGGCCCGGCGGCAGCTCACCGACGATTTTGGAGAGGTACGACGCCGGCAACCCCACCCGCTCGAGCAGTGCGCCCCCCGACTTCGCGGCGGGGCGATTGTCGAGGAGTTTCAGCGGCCCACCGAACGTGCTTTCGCGGCCGAGGAACAGGTTATCTTGAACGGACAAATTTTCCGCGAGGTTCAACTCTTGGTGGATGAGGCTCACGCCGGCCTTCATCGCCGCGAGTGGCCCAGAAAACGTGACCGGCTGACCGTGGTAGAGAATCTCGCCGCCGTCGGGTTGGTACACCCCGGCGAGAATCTTCATCAGCGTTGATTTGCCCGCCCCGTTCTCCCCGACGAGTGCGAGCACTTCGCCGACGCACACCGTCACCGAGACGTTGTCCAGGGCGAGGACGCCCGGAAACTGCTTGCGGATGGCACGGGCGATCAGGAGAGGTTCGAGATTCACTTGCCCGCCAAGGAATCGCGGATCTTCTGGGCGTATTCGCTGGCTTTGTAAACCGGAACCGTCACCCCCGGCACCGACTTC
>JAYSYJ010000159.1:0-15134 GCA_043727675.1 Fimbriiglobus sp. | reverse complement strand
CACGTCTCCAGTGACCTCCACGGCCTTGCCGCACTTGGCGATCAAGTTGGCACGGAGGGCGCGATCCATCCCGGCAATACCGATGGCCGCGAGAAGCGCCCCGATGGTGGTGGGGATCAAGCAAACGAGCAGGCAAACAGTGCCGATATGTCTGTGCGTATCGACGCTGGCTCTTCCCTTCCCTGTTGGATCATATCGTCATGGCATTACCCGACGCGACCGTCGTGGTCATTGGTCTGATGAAATCCATGGAGATAACACGAACGGGATCGCGTCGATGCACCCACTCGTGAAAACCGTAGTTATTCACACTTTGAAAAGTCGGGGCCTCGTGAGCTTGAGACTTTCCGGCTCCGGCGTGAATCCCATCCACTCTTCCAAGAGTGAAGCGTACACGCTGCGGAAGTCCGTGGTCATCTTCGGTTCACCTTTGTCGAGATCGGTCAAGCTTGGCATTGTCCCAACGACCCCGCCCGCAACGGTCGGCCCGGCCACGAACATCGCTCCGGCGGTGCCGTGATCGGTACCGGCCGAGCCGTTCTCGGCGACGGTGCGACCGAATTCGCTGAACGCCATCAGTGTGACACGGTCGAACAACTTCGCTTCTTTCAAGTCTGCGAAGAACGCGGCCACCGCACCGGCGAACTCAGAGAGACGATTCGCGTGGGCGAACGACTGCTGCGAATGGGTGTCGTATCCACTTTGTTGGGTGTAAAAGACCCTCGCTCGGATGTCCGCTTTCAATAACCGCGACACCGTTTTGAGGCGGTCGGCGAGGGCTGTTTGCGGGTAGAGGAAACCACCCGAATCGCCGGTCAACTTCGCCAACTTATCCGCGGCTGTGTGTGCATCGACCGCTTGCCGACGAACAAACGAAAGCAAACCGTCGGTCGTTTCGGGGCCGACGCCGAGACGTGCCGAGTGCGTGTCGGACAGCAAGACATCTTCCAAGCGGTTGAATGCCACGGCACTGCTGCGACGCCCTCGGAGTGCCGTCGGTACTTCCGTACCGACCGAAAACAAATTCCCCTCGGTTGGATCTAAAGCGCGGCCGAGCCAGCCGTATCCCTTGCGATCTTCAGCATCGAATTTCGCGGTGTGCCAAACGGCCATACTTTCGAAGTGCGACCGTTGCGGATTCGGGTAGCCGACACCCGGAATGGCCGCGAGTTGGCCCGCCTGCAACAGTGCGTCGAGCGGCCGGAGTGCGGGATGCAAACCGAGTGCGTCGGTGAGCTTGACCAATCGCTTCGAGTCGAGTTTCAATTTGGGACGCACCTTGGCGTAGTTTTCGTCGGCGTGCGGAACAATGGTGTTCAGCGCATCGTTCCCGCCATCGAGTTCGACGATGACTAAGACACGGCCATCTTTGTGAGGTGCAGTCGCCGATGCGGACTGCGCCACGAATAGCGGCACCGACGACGAAAGTGCCAGTAGCGACGATGATTGCACGAAGGAACGACGGGTGAACATGATCGAGCTCCGAAGTGGATCAGCCCAATTGGGCATCTGGGGACGACAACAGTGCCGTGACCATAGGACGGGGCTCGGAACCTCCGAGGCGGTTCACTGTTTCGGCGGAGGCATCGGTGCCGAACAGCAAGCGGTGGTGATACGTCAGCAGGTCGTTCGGCTTCGTGCCGAACCCATGTTTCTTCGTTTGCGCGGCCGGATCGTACGGTTCGCTCCGGCCGCTGTTCGGGCCGGCCACGAGTGCCGCCGCGTAGTTCGATCGGGCTATCCAGCTCCGACTGTGGATCCATTTCTTGCCGGTCGGCCAGCCACCGACGTTCGGTGGATCGAACAGATCTTGGCCGATGCGGGCCGACCAGTCGGCCATGGCCAGCGTACTCGGGGCCGGATCGAACAGTTCCAACGACCGGGCCGTACCGACAACGAACTCGACGGGGCCGAGCACCCGGTTGCGAATGTTCGCGGCATCGAAAAACAACGTCGACTTCAGAATCGTCTCCACGGCCCAGCCGATGTTCAAATCCCGTTCCCGCAAGCCGGCGGCGAGTTGCTTGGCCGCGTCCGATGACAGTCCGCCGTCACCGAAGAATTGCCGGGCGAGTTTCCCGACGATCCGTTCCGCCACGGCGGGTTGCTTCAGCAACAGTGCCAGCAGTTTCGTACCGTCGAATTTCGAGGACTGCCCGAGTATTATTTTTTCACCGTCGTCGTGCCGCTCGGCGACTTCGACGAATTGGCCCTCCTCGACCGACCATCCGGTCAGCGCTCGGGCGGCACCTTTGACATCCGCTTCGGAGTAGTGGCCAACACCGAGGGTGAACAGTTCCATGAGTTCGCGGCCGAGGTTCTCATTAGCACGACCTTTGCGGTTGGTCTGGGCATCAAGGTAAAGCAGCAGTGCCGGTTCACGGACGGCGGCGTTCAGCAGGTCGGCGAACTTGCCGAATGCATGTTGGCGGAGGGTGTCATTCTGCCTCCGCATCAGCGTCGCATCGTCCACCTTGGCGTGGGCCGTAGCGAAGTGATCGTGCCAGAGCAGCGTCAGTTTTTCGAGCAGCGGGTGGGGGCCGAATAAGAAGCGGTAGAACCAGCCCGCTTTCAACCGGCCGATCTCGCCTTGGGACTGCGCCGCATCGAACAACAAACGCGCGGTGGCGTCAAACTCGTGTCCGGTGTGCAAGTTGGCCGTGCCGTTGACGAGGCGGGCGACGGCCGCTTCCGGCCCGTCTTTCAGATCCCGTTGCAACTCGTTCCAAGTACCCGCGAACGCGGCCCGGCGGTGCAAGTGAACCACCCGCCGCAAGTCCCAAGGCTGTTTCGTGTCAGGCGTGTACACCGCCCACAGGTTGGTCGACATGGTTATTTCTCCTCTTTTACTTTCTGTTCGCCGACATCAGTGGTTTCGCCGGCATTCACTTTGTGTCCCGGGTCTCCCTGCCGATAACCGACCTCGAGATATTTGTTTTTCAAGCTGAAGCCAGTCAAGTATTCTGCGGGTCCACCGGGAACTTCAAGTACAAACTTTCCGTTGGCATCCGTGAGGGTGGTTTGCCCGCGAATCATGCTGAACGCCATGTATTGCATATAGTTCTTATGTGAAGCCGTGACGCTTGCTCCGGCGATGGGTTTTCCATCCGCGTCGACTAACCGACCGGTCAATTTGCCCCACGGCTGGAGCTTGAGCTTCAAATCTTTCTCATCGCCTTTCAGCGTAACCGTTGCGGACAGTTTCTGTGCGGCGTCGACGAACAACAACGTCCGTGGTTGGTTCGGATCGAGTGCGAGAGCCTTGAAGGCACCATCGTCTTTCAACTTCTGGGGGTAGGAGAAGCAGGCCGTCAATTTGTAAGCTGTGACACCGGTCGCGGGCTGACCCTCCGGGTTCAATACGGTGCCACTCACGGTTTTGCCCCGGTCGAATGCTATCGTCACTTCGACCGTGTCGTCGGTCAGATTCGGTTCGATGATCTTGTAACCGGACAAATTATGCAGAGTGATGATGTGGCCGTCAGCCGCAGTAAATGTCTCACCGAGATTTTCCAAATGGCGTGTGTCGGCGCGGGGGGAATCGACTTTGGCAATCCGCACCTGGGTGTAGGGGATGTTGACGATGGCTCCACGCGTTTCCCCTTGGGCCATCACGATGCCGGCGCCCGGAGGTACGACGAATTCAAACCGCCCGTCTGCGTCGCTACTGTAGCCCATCCCGTTTTCGCTCCGCTTACCTTTCATCAACTCGGCGTAGTATTTGTTGTCCGCTAACGCGGTGTAGCGGATGCCTGCTCCGACGATCGGTTTCCCCGTATCCGTTTCAACGACCCGGCCCTTCAGCATCACCCCACGGGTGAGTTTCAAGTCGACAGTGATTTCGGCGAGTCCCGGCCGATCCGCGACTGTCGTCGTGTAGTGGAAGTAGGGCATTTTCTCAGCCGGAAACACTGACAAATTCACCCGATCTGACTTGGCGATGCGGTCGAGGACGAACTTCCCGGCCGCGTCGCTCGTTGTGTTTGAGCCATTCTCGTACCAGTGCGGGCCGTTTGGTGACCCATTCACTTGCACGCCTGCGATTGGCTTGCCGGTTCTCGCGTCCGTTACGATTCCAATGATCCGTTGCGACGGTTTGGCCGTGTGCGTGAAGGTCGGGCCGTAGAGTGCCGGCCCGGGTTGAAATCCCCCGCCGGGCATGGTGGCTTCGCTCGGTTGGGTTACTTTCTTCCGGTCGAAGTCAGGGTCGAGTACCACTCGACAGGCGGCCGATTCGATCCCGCTCGCTTCGAAGCTCAAGCCGAGCAACCGCCCTAGGCCGACTCCCTGGATCTCGAATTTGCCATCGGCATCGGCGATGACGCTTTCCGGCAATCCTCCTAGCGTCGGCGACCAGAGATTTTTCTTGACCGCTTGGAGGGCGTTGTAAGGCGATCGTGGCCACTCTTCCCAGACTTTGCTCAACTCGCCCGCTGCGACGTTCTTGATTAGCACCTTGACCTTCGCCACTGGCTTTCCTTCCAGATCTACGACGCGGCCCGACACCGGCAAATCTTCAACCAATTTCAGCTCGACGACTCCGGCGGAGCGATCCGCCGCTTCCACCCAATCGGGGCCAAACCCAGCTTTCACGGCTACCAGCATCCGAAGATCGGGCTGACCCAGAGGCAGAGGCTCGAGGGTGACGTTGAATTTACCGTCCGCGTCCGTTTTGCCGAGTTCACGCACAACAGGCTTCTCGTAGTTCCCTTTGTCCAGCGTGTTGATCGCGGCGCCCGCGACCGATTTACCGTTCGGCCCGACCACCGTCCCGGAGATAGTTTGCCCCACCGCCTTTACATTCGGCTTCACATCCCCTTTCTTCGCCAACTTCTCCATGGCGGGTTTCTGCGGCTCCGCAGAACTCGTCACTGTGCCGACGCCGAGACCGAGCACGGCGACGCTCATGACCGCGACCAGAACCAACTTCGTCCGTATCAGCAATCCGTTCACGACGACTCCTTGTGCAAGTGCGGCCACGGAGGCCGACGGCGCACCGTCGACCGCGGCCAAGATGGATTCGAGCAATCTCGGCGACGAGGCCAGCGAAGGGGACGTGGCACAGGTGGCCAGCAAACTGACCCCCAGAGCGAAACCGCGTGCCGTGAGAGCATCCGCCAACTTCTTGCGGCCGCGTTCGAGTTGCTTCTTCAACGTGGCCAACGGCACCCCGAGTCGGATGGCGGCTTCGTCCCGGGTCAGTCCTTCCAGATAGCAAAGCACCAACGGTTCCCGGTAACGCGGTGGCAACTTGTCGAGTTCCTCGTCGAGTGTCGCCGTCAATTCTCGACCGCTCATCCGATCCGCCGGGGCAACCGACTCCGGCACGGCTGCAACTCCTTCACGGCGACACCGGCGAGCGGAAGCCAGCCGGGCATTCTGCGCGACTTTGCGGGCCGTGGCGTAAAGCCAGTTCGCCACCGAGGGTTGCCAGCGGGTTGATTTTGCTTTGCGAGCCAAGAGGAGGAACACCGCTTGGCAGGCATCCTCGGCATCGGCGGACGACGGCAACAGTCTTCGGCAGACGCCCAAAACCATCGCGGAGTGTCGTCCGATCACCGTGGCAAACGCCGCTTGATCGGCCATTTCGACGTAGCGCGTCAACAGTTCGCCGTCGCTAAGTTCGACCGCCCCACTTCGAGCGGCCCGGATCAAGATTGCTGCCGCTCGCGTGGCCATCGCTGTTTCCTCGAATCTCAGTACCCCTGTCATGTGCGCGCGACGATGCTTCGGCGACAAGCTTCTTTCAGATTCACTGGTTCGGAATTCAGAAGTCGAACAGTTCAAGCGTGGCGTCACCATCTTTAATGGGATAGCCAACTTTTTCTTTGCATCGTACTTGAATGCGCCCTCACCGAGGTATTGTTGCGTTTCTGGGTCGAATTGGAGTCCACTCCTTTGTCTTGCCCGACACCGGAAGTGGAGCCAATAGCGAGGAATAACAGGGACATGATGACGTGATGTGGGGCGAAGGGACGATTCAACAGCTGACACGCTGTCAGAAGGTCGCTGCTAAGCGGTGCCATGTTTCGCAATGCCTGTGCGATACATGCACGTGGCGATGTCAGATGACACAGGCATCAAGGAACTGCTCCATCCGCGTGTAGCAGCGGTACGCCATTTCGTGCCATTTCTCCGGCACAGAGAACGTGTTGGTGTTCGGCCAGCCCGGCAGCGAGACGAACTTCGAGTCGCTCGTCAGCACGGGAGGGGTAACTGGGTTCAGCAGGATCCCACCCACCTTCCTCGGCGCGCAAACGTGCGTCAGATACGGCTTCCCTACCTCCAACAGATCCGCAAGCCTGTCTGACAGGGGGCCATCCAGGGCACTGTCTACCAACTTCTCGTCCTCTTCCAGGGCCACCTTGCTGATTGTTTCCAACGGTGGTAGGCCGGACTCCTTCAGTGCTTGCTCGATCCAGGTGTCGATGTCCTCAAGCCCTCGGAGCCCCCGCGGGTGGTTCTTGATGAGGACGGCGTACAGGTAGCCGCGGTCGCAGTTCCGCTTGAGCGCGTCGTTCCGCGCGCCCCAGACCGAGAACGAGTACGGGACCCGGAGGCCGGCGAAAAACCGACGGGCATGTTCAGACAGACTCCCGCGATCTCCCCCCCGATCAGGTACGCCTCGAACACGTCCTTGATCTCGCGGATCGTGTTCGACAGGTAGTGGGCGGCGACCGAGTACACCGCGAGGGTCGCGTCGAAGATCCGCTTATTCGCCTTCTCGCGGGCGTCCTTTTCTTCGATCTTCTTCACCGCCCCGTCTTGGATGCCGACGATGATCCCCATCAATTGGAACAATTCGTTCGCCATCGCCCGGATCTCCAGGAGCGATGCGATGGAGAACGGCACGCGACATAGGTACTCACCGCTGTATTTGGAGAACCGCGTGAACATGATCGGGCGGTTCTCGTTCTCCGTCCCATCTGAGTTCAAGTGTAAGCCGGTGGTTAGATCGTATCGCCACGGCATCCCGTCCCAGTCCTCCGCGACGAGATCGGTTTCCTCGCTGTAGTAGCTCGCCAGGTTCGTGTCGCGATGGTCGCGGAGTACTTGGGTGACCCGCCAATACTCTGAGATCTTCGGCTGGAGGCGGACGTTGTACGCATCGAAGAGGTGGATGAGGGCTTCCCGGCCCCAGAGCGTACCCACGTGATCGCCGAAGTGGCGAACCTCGTGGGCGAGCAGCGGGAGCACGTCCCGATTGAGCGTGAGGTCGTCGCTGGTGAAAGCCTTGCGGAGGTCAGCCGCGGTCACGTCGAAAAAGCGGATCGTCTGACTGAACTGGTCGTACTCGCCGAGCGTCCGGGTCGCCCCCCGATGTTCGGGAACGACTGCCAGCGACTGGTCATGGCCTCGGCCATCTCGATATGGGTCTTCGGCGTCCTTCGGCGGGGCATCGTTTGGCCTCGGGTTCTGTTTGTCGAATAGTGGCGTCCCACATTGGACGTTTAACTGATACCCTCCGACACGCGGCGGTTCGCTGGTCTTTCTGCCCAGTCACCCCGCCCGCCCCGGTATCAGCCTTCCTTTCTCTTCCCTTGCCGCCGTTGCTGTGTCTTCCGGCCCGGCCGGTACCCAGTTGTTTTCACCGGTTCGGCTCCGCGTTCCCCTGGCTCCTCACCCTTGGCCGGATTCGCCACCGTATGGTAATGATCGCCCTTCAATGCGGCGTTCGCCTTCTTCCGACGGGCTTCAATGGCCTCCTTCGGTGGCTCGGCGGCGATCAACCCCTCACAGCCGCCAATGAGATCCTGACGCTTGGCCTCAATCAACGCTTGACGCACGTCGAAATAGTTCTCCGGCTTGAAAAACTGCATCAACGCCCGTTGCATCTTGCGGTTGTTCAACCCCTTCGCAATGTGCACTTCCTTCTTCGTAAACGGATCGAGACCCGTGTAATACATGCACGTGGCGATGTCGAACGGGGCGGGGATGAAATCTTGCACTTGATCGGGTCGGTAGCCGCTGCGTTTGAGGTACAACGCGAGATCGATCATCTCGGCCAAATTGCTACCCGGATGGCTGGCGATGAAGTAGGGGATGATTAATTGCTTCGGTTTACCGACACTGGCGGACGCCTCGCGAAACTGCTTGGCGAAAATTCCAAAATTGTCGATGCTCGGCTTCTTCATCACTTCGAGAACGGTCGGGCTGGTGTGTTCTGGGGCCACCTTCAGTCGGCCGCCGGTGTGGTGCTCGGCGAGTTCGGCCACATACTCCGGCGAGAGTTGGGCCAAGTCCATTCGGATACCCGAACTCACGAGCACCTTGCGAATGCCGGGGACTTCGCGGACGTCTTTCATCAGTTGGATCAGTGGGCCGTGATCGGTACCCATGAGCTTGCAGATGGTCGGGTGGACGCACGATAGCCGGCGGCACTTGGCTTCGACTTCGGGCCGTGTGCAAAGCATGGTGTACATGTTTGCGGTCGCCCCACCAATGTCGCTGATGATCCCCTTAAATCCCGGATCGGCAGCGAGTTTCTCGACCTCGGCCATCACCGATTCCGCCGAGCGGCTTTGGATGATTCGCCCTTGGTGTGCCGTGATGCTGCAGAACGTGCAGCCTCCGAAGCAGCCGCGCAAGATCGTCACCGAGTCTTTGATCATCTCATGGGCGGGAATCGCCTCGGTATAACTCGGGTGCGGTCGGCGGGTGTACGGCAGGCCGTAATATTGATCCATCTGCGCCTGCGTCAACGGCAAGGCTGGCGGCGTTTGCACCACCGCTTGGCGGTCGTGCATCTGCACCAGCGTCACGGCGTTGTGCGGATTGGTGTTGTGATGGATAATCCGGGTCGCTTCGGCGAACTGCCACTTGTCCGTGGAGACGGCCTCGAAGCTGGGAATCAGTTGGATTGCGGAATTCGGAGCGCGGAACTCGGAGTCGTGAGCGGACAGAAACTCGGCTGATTCGCGGGCACCGAGGGCGTAGGCGACGCCGCGGAGGTCGCGCATCTCTTTAACGGTCTGACCTTTCTTGAAGCGCTCGGCGATCTCGACGATGTTCGTTTCGCCCATGCCGTAGACCAGCAGGTCGGCTTTGCAGTCGAGGAGAATCGAACGCTTCACCGTGTCCGACCAGTAGTCATAGTGCGCGAGGCGACGTAGTGAGGCTTCGACGCCACCGGCGATCACCGGCACACCGGAAAAGGCCTCGCGGCAGCGCTGAGAGTAGACTAGCGTTGCCCGATCCGGTCGCAAGCCGATCCGACCACCGGGGGAATAGGCATCGTCGTTGCGAACTTTTTTGTTCGCCGTGTAATGGTTGATGAGCGAGTCCATGTTCCCCGCGCTAACGGCGAAGAAGAGGCGCGGTCGGCCGAACTGGCGCCAGGGGTCGCAGGTTTTCCAATCGGGTTGGCTGAGGATCGCAACGCGGAATCCGGCGGCGGCCAACGAACGGTGCAAAATAGCCATGGCGAAGCTAGGGTGGTCGATGTAAGCATCGCCGGTGACAAAGACGACGTCCACGGCGTCCCAGCCGAGTGCGCTCATCTCGGCTAAAGTCGTCGGCGCAAACGGGGCCGCGTATTGCTCGTCCCAGAGCTTGAGGGTGAGTTTCTTCGGGATTCGAGCAATAGGCAGAGTCATGGTGATCGCGGTTTTCGGTGTGCGAAGCAGTTCGGGTTGACGGGTCAGTCGGTCTCAATCAATATAGTATGGTGGAGAAGGAACGGAACTGCCCGAACAGGATGGCACCAGGGCAAAAATACTCAAACCGAGAATATTCTGTTCCTGTCATCCAAAATTTGTTACTCTAAGAGCGTAGAGTTAGTGCTAGATCGTTAATTTATTGCACCTCCACGCTCTTCCCGGTACTAGGAGAGACACGATGTCGCGTAGTCGTTGCTTTTTTTACGGCCTCATATTCGTTTGCAATTTGCCCGTGGCGTTGGCTCAAGACGCTCCGTCGTTGACTCTGGATTACCGAGAATTGACCCAGCGCGAGCCGCTGAAGTTTCGGATGAACGGTGCCGATCACACCGCATCGGTGGGTCTGTTGAACTGGGATTTCCCAGCGACAACTTTCGCCACGGTCGGTTTTGATCCCAAGCTGACTTCGTTCTGCCTCGAACCGCTCGTTCCCGTGGTGGCGGGGAACCAATACCAGTTTCAGATGGACAAGTTCGGGTCGCCGAAAGATTTCAACTTGAAAGACGACGAAGACGGTCGCAAGGAAGCAGGGCGACGAACGAAATTCGTGCGCGAATTGTACGGACGCAACTACGCTGAAGTACTGGCAGACCCAAAAGTGGCCGCGCCGGCATTCCAACTCGCACTTTGGGAAATCCTTTCCGAAACAAACGTTCCGGAAGGCCCAATCCCCTACAGCTTGAACTCGGGTACGTTCCAAACGAATTTCCCGAAAGGCGACGCGGCACCGGCTTATGTCACCCAAGCACAGAAATATCTATTAGGCCTGACAGGAGACGATGCTGCGTTCGGGGATAGCCCTGCCTTAGCTGGCCAAGAATTGGTACGTTTGACGGGATTGCGCAACGCGGCAGGCGTAATCGCACAGTCGCAAGTTGCACTGCGGAATAAAGGCGGCGTTTCGAATTCGGCATCGGGTTACGGAGGTGATGCGAGTGCTCTTGGCCCAGTTGGCACTTCGGCGGGTGGCGGTTCAGGCCGGCCCTCAACGTCATTTGGTGGGATCGGTGGCGGTGGTTTGGGTGGTGGTGGAATTGGTGGAGGTTTCGGTGGTGGTTTTCCACTCGTGGGAGGAATTGGAACCGCAACCCCGAGTTCAGGCGGCACTGGCACGACCAGTCCGCAAACGGGTACCGAGGTATCCAAACAAAGCGACCCGAATCCGGTGAATCCCAATCCAAACCCGAATCCTAACCCTAACCCTAACCCTAACCCTAACCCTAATCCAAACCCTAATCCAAACCCGAATCCTAACCCTAACCCCAATCCTAATCCTGACCCGAAGCCAGTGCCCTCACCGCCGGCACTGATTTTAGGTTTGATTGGAGCAGGGTTATTCGGCTTACGGCAATATCGCCGGTCTCGAAGCCAAGTCTGATCGAAATCGGTAGATGATCGGTATGACGTTGCCGGGTTTGCATGATCCATGCGACCCGGTTTTTTGTTGGTCGCGCGAAACACAAATGAGAGAATTATGCAGGAAGTTGTGGAATATCGGGGCTGGAAGAACAACCTCCGGCTCACCAATGGTTCGGTCGAACTGATTGTCACACTCGATGTCGGCCCACGGGTGATCGCGTATCGCCAGCCGGGCGGTTTCAACGTGATGAAGAACTACGAATCGATGATGGGCGGCACGGACGAAGCCGAGTGGCAAATTCGCGGGGGTCACCGGTTCTGGCTCGCACCGGAAGACTTGACCCGCACCTACTTCCCCGACAACCGACCTGTGAAGTGGGAACCACTTGGCGACTTCGGAGTGAAGTTCACTCCCCCTCCGGAGGCCGAGTACGGCGTGCAGAAAGAAATGCAGCTGAAGTTGTCGCCGACCGGGACACGGGTCGACGTTATGTTGAAGGTGACCAACATCGGATCTACTTCGACGGAACTCGCACCGTGGGGGCCGACCGTGATGGCACCGGGCGGTGTTGAAATTATCCCGCTCCCGTCGAAAGCGCCGCACCCGGGACACCCGAGTCGGGCGAAGTCCCCAGCCGATTATGCACCGAATCAAGAGTTGATCCTTTGGCCGTACTTCGACTTTGCCGACCCGCGTTGGACATTCGGTAAGAAGTATATCTTCTTGAAACAGGATGCGAACCGAGGGCCGACGAAAATCGGAATGGCCCACCGCGAAGGGTGGATCGGTTACCTGAACTCGAACACGCTCTTTGTGAAGCGATTCGACTACCGCGAAGGGGCGATTTACCCGGATCGCGGAACGCGCTACCAGACCTTCAGCAATGAAGACATGCTGGAAATGGAAACGGTCGGCGAGTTGGTGACTCTGGCACCGGGACAATCGGCCGAACTCCGTGAAAGCTGGGAACTGTTCGGGCATGTCGAACCCGTGCGAACCGAGGCCGATACGGATCGGATCATTCTGCCGCTGCTCGGCTAAATCGTTTCGGTTCCGAATGCACGCGACACAATGCTGCGCAATTCGGCTTCATCGATCCGGATCAACGCGTCGTCGACGGTCAGCCATTCTCGGTGGCGTTGGTTTTTCTCGGGCCATTCCATCCGTTCGGTGGTGACCGTCATGACGTAGACCATCACGACGTGGTGCACACCGTTCTTTTCGTAGCCGAACCGTCCGAGCGGTTCGGGTTCGACCCGCCCGAGGAGTCCGGCTTCTTCCCAAGCTTCGGCGAGTGCCGCTTCGCGGGGCGATTGATGGGCTTCGATTTGTCCTTTGGGTATCACCCAGCGCCGGCCGCTGCGGGATGTCACCATACAAATGCGGCCTTCGCGGAGGGCCAACGCGGCTGCTTGGAGAATCGGTTCGGGCATGGGCGTGCTGAACTCGGTACCGGGCAAAGAAGTATTCGGTATTATGTAGCTCTGCGGTCTGGCTCCGGCCGGTTTCAGCATCGCTTTTTTTGGAAGTCCGTTTCTCGACCGTACCTATTTCAGGAGCCACATGACCCCTTCGGTACTTTCGGTGCGACAAGCGATGCAGGCGGATCCGGTTCTAGTGCCTTCAGATTGCCCGGTGCGCGACGTGCTGGATCTCATGAATCTCCAGCGCATCGGTTCGGTACTGGTGGTCGATCCGACTGATCGGTTGCTCGGGATATTCACGGAGCGCGATTTACTCCGTCGGGTGGCCACCGCAGAAACCATCCAATGGCGCGATCTGCCGGTCTCCCAATGGATGACGACCAACCCGCATTCCATCGAACCCGAACTGGGATGGGAACAGGCCATCGAGGCGATGCAGCGGTTGAAGGTCCGCCACCTCCCCGTGCTTGAAGATGGCCGCGTTATCGGCCTCGTTTCCACACGCATCCTCATGGCCAGCCGGGCCGAATATCTGAATGAACGCGTCGATATCCGGACGGCCGAATTGAGGCGTTCCAACGAAGCCCTCATGGCCCGCGATTCCGAAGTACTCCACAACCTGCGAGCGGCCGGTCGATTGCAGAACAAACTCTTGTTGCCGCACACCCCGCCCGATTGGCCCGAATTGAAGTGGGCGTTCCACTATGCGGCCTTCGATCATTTGGGCGGAGACTATTACGATTTCGCTACACCCGGTGCCGAGCACTTGGGAATTTTGATCGCCGATGCCAGTGGGCACAGCGTCGCGGCCGCGATGGTCGCCGTGATGGCCCGCTTCGCGTTCGGAGAAGTGGCCAATGGCACCATCAGTCCTGGGCAGGTGCTTTCGGAAATGAATCGCCGGCTGATGGATGTGGCCGAGGAACGGTTCGTGACGGCGTTCTATGGGGTATTGAACCGGCGTACACGCGTGTTTCGCTACTCGAATGCCGGTCACCCGTACCCGGTGTGGTACCAAGCCAAAACGGGCACCGTGAAGGAAATTGCGGCCCAAGGTTTTTTGCTCGGTATCATGCCGGACGAAGTGTACAGCGAACGCGAAGTGATTCTCGAACCGGGTGACGCCATCGCGTTTCATACGGATGGATTGGTCGAAGCGCGGAATGAGATTGGCGAGCAATACGGCAGCGAGCGACTTATGGAATGCATGAGTCGAGCCGCGGGGAAGAGCGAAACGACGCTCCGAGACGAAATCCTCGCCGATCAACGCGAGTTCTCGTCCAATGTGCCACTTTCCGACGACCTGACGTTAGTGGTCTGCCGAGTGGTGTGAGAGGGCACGGTTTGACCGTCATTGGCGTAACATCTCTTTTGCAAATCCCTAGTGGACTCGATTCGGGCCTTGGTTTATCTTAATCCACACGACAAGCTCGACCGCGATGGAAACTAACTCCCGAACAGTCGGCAGTCGCCCTCTCCCCCACTTGTGGACACTATGCAATTTCACCGACCCCGCACTCCGAAATCGAAACTCAAAAAACGTTCCTTCCCAATCGTCCCCGCCCTTCTTGCTGTTGTCGCGCTCGGCTTGATCGGAGCCGGGCCGAGTCCGGGGCAGACTGTGTTCGGGTGGACGCCTTTCGAATTCGTCGCCGGTTCGTCGTACCGAAGTATCGAAAAAGCCGGATTGATCGTCGCGCTCCTCATCTCTCTCGTCGGACTCGGCTACGCCTTCCGACTCATGAAACAAGTCTATGCGGCCGACACGGGTACCGAGGCGATGCAGGCCGTGTCCAAAGCCGTCCGTGAAGGGGCCGATGCTTATCTCCGACGTCAATTCACCGTGGTCGCGGTGCTGGTCGTCGTGCTGACCGCGTTGATCATCCTCGCCAAGTGGCCTTGGCAACTCGGGGACTTCCACGAGACGCGCGGGGAACGGATCGCCGTCACGGTCGGTCGTGGGGTGGCTTTTCTCATGGGTGCCCTCTTCAGCGCCTCCGTAGGGTTCACCGGGATGCGCCTGGCAACGGCCGGGAACGTCCGCGTGGCGGCGGCCGCCAAACGAAGCTTCGGCGAAGCGATGCGACTCGCCTACCGCACTGGCACAGTCACCGGCATGTTCACCTGCGGGTTGGGTCTCTTCGGTGGCACGATGATTTTGCTAATCTTCGGGGAGCTGGCCTACGAAACGCTGTTGGGCTTCGGATTCGGCGGGTCGCTGTTGGCGCTTTTCATGCGTGTTGGCGGTGGCATCTACACCAAGGCAGCCGATGTGGGGGCCGACCTCGTTGGCAAAATTGAAGCGGACATCGCGGAAGACGACCCCCGCAACGCCGCGACCATCGCCGACAACGTCGGCGACAACGTCGGCGATTGCGCCGGGATGGCGGCCGACGTCTTCGAGAGTTACGCCGTCACGATGGTGGCCGCCGTGATCCTCGGCTACGCCGCGCTCGGGTACCGCGGCATGATCTTCCCGGTACTGGTCATGGCGGTGGGTGTTGTCAGCAGCATGATCAGTACGGCCTTGGTGGGCCGGGGTATCACCACGGGCAACGCGACCACGGCGATGAGTTCGATCAACCGTGGCTTCTGGCGTTCGGCGGTGATCAGCGTCATCGGATTCATGGCTGTCGGCGCGATCTACCTCCGCAACGAGGCCCCGTACATCGTCAGTGTCGCCATCGACCG
>JAYSYJ010000158.1:0-15144 GCA_043727675.1 Fimbriiglobus sp. | reverse complement strand
GCGGTGCTCGGCACAGATCTCGAAACGGAGTTGAAAACCGCCAAGCAGCAGCGCATCGCCCTGTTGCTCGACATCCACTTCAAGGGCTACGACGCCGGTAAAGAAGCGGTCGTGGAGCCGAACCTGCGCGACATCACCGGTGGTCTCTTCGGCGGCGAAGAAAAAGGCGAACAGCCGATCCCGCCGAACCGCTTGCTCCTGCTCGGCACGATCCCCACGGCCGACCCGTTCGACGTGGGCAAGAATAGCCTGTTCACCGCGACGCTGCTCAATGCCCTCCAGGGCACGGCGGATGTGGAAGGGTACGAACCGGACGGCCTCGTGACCGTCGATGAAATGGTGAAGTACCTCGAAAAAGAGATGCAGGATCAGGCCCGCAAACTCGGCAAGACCAAGAAGGAAAAAGAAGCGGCCCCGTTCATCGTCGGTGAAGAGCTTTCGCACTTCCCACTGACCAAGAACCCGAAAGTCGCCGAGGTCGTCGAGAAGCGTTTGAAGGCCCTCGATAATTTGGAGTCGTCCGGCAGCATCACGAAAGAACTCGCGGCCGAAGGCCACAGTTTGTTGCATCGGATGCCGAAGTTGAAGTCCCCCCAGGAACTGCGGAAGCGCTTCCAAGATTTGGCCGACGGCAAGATCACGTCGGAAGCGTTCGCGGTCGAGTACAAGGCGATCAAAGACAAGACCATCTTGGCCCCGGACGACGCCGACGAATTCGCCAACAAAGTTCTGAGGGCGATCTCAATCGTCGACGAAAAGTATGTAAAGAAGACGCAGATGAGCGATTTGACCGTCGCTGCGATCCGGGGCATGTACCGCCGGCTCGAAGAGGGCATGCCCAAGGAAATCGACGACAAACTCAAAGAGTCCAAAGGGATGTCGTCGTCGGATATGAAAGGGGTGCTGAAAGCCGCCAGGTTGCAACTCGGTGTCCGCGAGGACATCGCCGGGGACAAGGACGCGGACATCGCCATCACCATGATGCTCGCCAGCTTGAAAGACCCCCATACGGTCTATTACGATTTCGACACGATCAAAAAAGAAGACAGCCGCCTGCGTGGGAACTTCAGCGGCGTCGGCATTCAGATTCGTTCCGACATCGCCAAGGATGCCATCTTGGTGGTCTCCCCGATCAAAGGCAGCCCCGCTTATAAGGCCGGGATTCAAGCCGGTGACTACATCGTCGGGATCAAGCGCGACAGCGACCCGGAAGGCAAACCACTGAAGGCCGACGCCCCGAAGGAGTTCACCACCAAGGGGATGAAGATCGACCAAGCGCTCGAGATCATCCTCGGCAAAGCGGGCGTGCCGATCACCCTCGTGATCGAACGGGATGGCGAATCGAAAGACTACGTTCTCGAACGCGGTCGGGTGTCGGTCGAAACGGTTCTCGGTGTCAAACGCAACGAGAAGGACGATTGGAGCTTCTACATCGACCCGACCGAAAAGATCGCGTACATCCACCTGACTCAGTTCGCCCCGCAGTCGGCGGCCGAAATCGCCACCGTGATGCAGAATCTGAACTCGAGCGGGCTGAAAGGGTTGATCCTCGACCTCCGGAACAACCCGGGTGGCACCCTCCAAGGGGCACTCTTGATCAGTTCGATGTTCATCGAAGGCGGCAAAGTGGTGACCGTGCGCGAACGCGATGGCCGCGAAGACGTGCTGACCAGCAAGCAAGCCCGCGTTAAGGACACGTACACCAAATTCCCGATGGCCGTGTTGATCAACGGGGGCAGTGCCAGCGCGAGTGAAATCGTCTCGGCGTGCCTCCAAGATTACAACCGCGCCGTGATCGTCGGCGAGCGGAGCTACGGCAAGGGGAGCGTGCAACAAGTGATGCCGTTCAATTTGACCAAAGGCCAGATCAAGCTGACGACGGCCCGGTACTTCCCGCCGAGCGATAAGAACATCGACAAGTACAGCACCGGCGGCAAACCCGAAGACGAATGGGGCGTGAAGCCGGACAAAGGCTACGAAGTGAAACTGCCGAAGGAAGAACTGCGCGACTTCGCCGAGTACTTCCGCGAACGCGAGTTGATCCCGAAGAAGATCGGTGAACCCGCACCGAAGAAAGAGTACAAGGACAAACAGCTCGAAACAGCACTCGACTACGTTCGAGATCAAATGAAGCTGGCCGCGAAGAAGGAGCGGTAACGCACTGCCCCCGACTGTCCCGGAGTGCGCCGAAGCGGTGACCCCGGGACAGTGAGTCTAACCCCTCCGGGGTAAATACAACCAAGCGTCCAATCAAAGGCCCGACCGGTTCCGCACTCGGGTGCGGCAAATTTTTCTGGCGGTTGACCCTTGAGATCTTCGGCCCTGAAAGGGTCGTTCCACCAGCCCATGTCGGAGCCGGCGTCGCCGGCGGAGGCCTGGGAACCCCCTATAGGAAAACGGTCTCCGTCCTGAAGGGACGGTTCAAAGCAGTCCTTTGAACCGTCCCTTCAGGGCGTCACCATTTTCTGAACGCAGTACCTAGGCCTCCGGTCGCTGCGCGACCTTCGACCTAGGCTAATGGAACGGCCCGTTCAAGGACGAAATTGATCGCCAGAAAGATTTGCCAGTCCCGCCGCCATCGCCCATCCGAATTTGAGCTTGTTTCCAAGGGAAGCCTACCTAACTTAGCTGTTGAAAATCGAAGTGCCTGGATCGGGGCGAACTTGAAGGAGAAACCGATGGCTCTGCGGTGCATGTTGGTCGTGGCTCTGGCATTCGGCTCGATGGCGAGTCTTTCGGCCCAGGAGAAGTTGAAGTTCGAACCGAAATTCGAGGCCAACAAGGCTTTTTACCAAAGGGTTTCGACGAAGGTCGACCAAGTGGTGAAAGTGCAAGGCGGTGCCGACCTGAACTTGAAGCACGAGCAGACGTTCCTCTTCAAATGGCTACCGGTGAAGCTCGAAGCGGAGAAGTGGACGGTCAAGCTGATGATCGAAGGCGCGATCTTGAAAGTGGACATCGCCAGCAACCCCGTCAACTACGATTCGACCGCCGAACAGCCCGCTGCGGGTAACAACCCCGGCTTGGCCGACTTCTTCAAAAACCTCATCGGCACCGAATTCACGATCACGTACGGCAAAGGGATGATCGTGGAGAAAGTGGAAGGCCGCGACGAGTTCCTCAAGAAGCTCGGAACGACCAACCCACAAATGGGCGAGCTTTTGAAGAAACTACTCAGCGAAGAAGCCCTCAAGGAAATGGCCGACCCAACCGCCGGCCTGATGCCGGGTGCCGATAAATCTGCGGGGATCGCCGCCGGGGAAACGTGGGAAAAGAAGACCACCATGCCACTCGGCCCCATCGGCACCTACGACCGCACACTCAGCATGAAGTACATCGGCAAAGACACGGAAAAGAAAGATTTCGACAAAGTGGAAGTGACGGCCAAGTTGGTGTACAAAGCACCCGCAGCCGACGCCGACGGACTGCTGTTCCGCATCAAGGGTGCGACCCTCGACACCGTCGATCCGAAAGCCGGGACGTTCTTGTTCGATTCGAAGCTTGGCCAAGTTGTTTCGGGAACGATCGCGGTGAAAATGTCGGGCAAGTTGAACGTCACCATCGGCACCACCGAAACGGAAGTGCAACTGGTGCAAGAACAAACCACCACGATTGAAACGGCCGACAAAACCTACTTGCCCGCTAAGAAGTAGTCTGCAAATATGACCCCGTATTGAGGAAAGGAGGAAGCGATGATACCGGATGGCATATGCCAGTATTTGCTCCCTCCCGTAGCTCAGTGGTAGAGCGTGGGTCTTATAAGCCCGTGGTTGCGGGTTCGATTCCCGCCGGGAGGATTGGATGCTTTCCAATCTCCAACAATCCATGAGTAACCCGACGGTTTCCGTCGGGTTACTTCGTTTGGGGTCATCGCCATGCGGATCGTCGTTCTCGGTTCCCGAGGTCAACTCGGGCGCGACCTCGTTCCGCGTTTGCCCGGCGATGTGCTCCCGCTGACACGCACTGAGATCGACTTGGCGCAACCGCAAGCCCTCGTGGAACGACTCGCTGACTTGAAGCCCGGTATCGTCATCAACTGCGCGGCTTACAACCTCGTGGACAAAGCGGAGATCGAACCCGACCTCGCTTGGCGAGTCAACGCCATCGGCGTCCGCGATTTGGCGTCCGCAACCCAAACCATCGGTGCCCGTTTCGTCCATTTCAGCACCGATTATGTGTTCGGTTTGAATTCCGAACGCAAGACGCCGCTGTGCGAAGAGACCCTTCCCGGCCCCGTCAGCGTCTACGGTGCCAGCAAACTGGCCGGGGAACAGTTGGCCTTGGCGGCCAATCCACGAACCTTAGTGATCCGTACCTGCGGCTTGTATGGCGTCTGGGGCAGTGGCGGCAAAGGGGGCAACTTCGTCGAAACCATGTTGCGGCTGGCGGGGCAAGGCAAATCGTTGAAAGTGGTGGACGACCAGCATTGCACACCCACTTCGACGGTCGACCTCGCTGAAGCCACCGTTCAGTTGTTGGCGACCGGGGCGAGCGGGCGATTTCACATCACGAATGCCGGGGCGACGACTTGGTTCCAACTGGCCCGTGAAATTTTTCACCAAGCGCAATTGAGTGTCGATCTCACGCCGATTTCGAGTGTTGAATTCAACGCCCCGGCCCGCAGACCCGCTTACAGTGTCTTGGATTGCCGAAAACTGGCGAGTTGTGGAATCACCCTGCCAACGTGGAATGACGCACTCGGAAAGTACCTCGCGGAACGCCAATCTCGACCGATGTGAACGAATCCGTACGAAATTTGTCCAATATCGTTTCGGACGCTTGACAGGGATCATTCCAGGCCTAAGATTGTGTGAGACTGAATCTCAGAGATAGTTTCCACCCACGATTTTACCCATGCTCATTCCACTCGACATGTTGAAACCCGGCGAATGGGCCGACGTGGCCGAAGTCGGGGGCGATTCCGCTTGGGTCGTCCGTTTGGCAGAACTCGGTTTGCGCGAAGGGTGCCGTCTGCAAGTTCTGCAACCCGGTTCCACCTGCTTGTTGAAAATTGCCAATTGTCGCCTCTGTTTACGGTCGGATGAATCGTCTCAGATTCTCGTGATGCCGGTTCGCGGATGATTCCCCTTTCGACGCTCAAACCCGGCCAGCACGCCCGTGTGGAATCGCTCGCCGGAGAGCCGGCTCTCATTCAGAGACTCTACGAATTTGGCTTGCTTGAAGGTGAAGCCGTCGAGATGCTCGCGGTCGCCCCGCTGGGTGATCCCGTCGAAATTCGCATTGGCAACACCCGCCTCAGTTTGCGCATCCGCGAAGCCGCTTGCATCACCGTCTCCCTTCTGTGATTGATCCATGACTCCGAACACGATCACCGTCGCCTTGGTCGGGAACCCGAACGCCGGGAAATCGACCTTATTCAATGCTCTTTCGGGCCTTCGCCAGCAGGTTGGCAACTATCCCGGCGTGACCGTCGAAATGAAGAAAGGGCACTTCACCGTCGGTGAGATCCGGGTGAATTTGATTGACCTTCCGGGCACCTACAGTCTCGCGGCTCGTAGCCCCGATGAACTGGTCGCCGTCGATTTGCTCCTCGGTCGACTTCCCGACGAGCCGGCGCCCGATGTGGTGCTGTCCATCGTCGATGCGTCCAATTTGGATCGGCACCTCTATCTGACCACTCAGCTACTCGAGCTTGGCAAGCCTGTCGTGGTGGCTGTGAACATGGTCGACCTCGCGGCCACACTGGGCATCGGTGTCGATTGTGCGGCGCTGAGCCAGGAGTTCGGAATCCCGTTTCTGCCAGTCCAAGCGAATCGTGGCGTAGGCCTCGATGCACTGCAACGGACACTTTTGGAAGCGGCGAAGTCTGGCACGGCCCCAGAACCGCTTGCGTTACCCGCCGCGCTGGAACACGAAACCACCAAGCTTGTGGCCAAACTCGGCACGGCCGTTTCGCCGTTCCAAGCACGCCGGTTGATTTTGGATGTGAACGGTGCCACGGAACAATGGTTCGTGGCCAAGCTCGGCGATGCCCTGAAAGAATCGCTCGGCGAAATTCGGGCACGCCTCGCGGCGGCCGGTTGCCCGGTGCCGGCCGTGGAAGCGCGGACCCGTTTCGCCCGCATCCGTGACGCGGTGGCCAAATGCGTCACCAAGCCAACGATAAAGCCAGTGAATCGCACGGATCGCATCGACCGCGTGTTGACGCATCGCCTCTGGGGTTCGCTCTTCTTCTTCGCGGTGCTGTTCCTGGTGTTCGTGTCGATCTTCTGGGCGGCCAAGCCGCTCATGGATCTCATCGACGAAGCCACCAAATGGCTCAGTTCGGTTGTTGAAGGTGCCATGCCCGTGGGGCCGCTGCGGTCGTTGATCACCAGCGGGATCATCGCCGGAGTCGGTGGCGTACTGAAGTTCCTCCCGCAAATTTTGATCCTGTTCGCGTTCATCGCGGTGCTCGAAGATTGCGGCTACATGGCCCGTGCGGCTTTCCTCATGGATCGCATCATGAGCCGCTGTGGACTCAGCGGGAAATCGTTTATTCCCCTGCTCTCATCGGTGGCGTGCGCCATCCCCGGCATTATGGCCACCCGGGTGATCGAGAACCGCCGCGATCGCTTGGCGACGATTTTGGTCGCCCCCTTGATCTCGTGCTCGGCCCGCCTCCCGGTCTACGGGCTGATGATCAGCCTGTTTCTGCCCGCCGAGATTTACTCCGCCTGGACGCAAGGACTGATGCTCTTCGGCATGTACATGGTCGGTTTCATCGCGGCGCCCATCGTGTCGCTGGTGCTGCGCAAAACGTTGCTCCGTGGCGAACGCTCCTTGTTTGTGATGGAACTACCCGCGTACAAACGACCGTCCCCCCCGATGATCCTCCGCCGCGTCATCGATGCCGGTTGGTCGTTCGTTCGCCGGGCCGGCACCGTGATCTTGGCGACGATGATCCTCGTTTGGGCCGTGCTGTACTTCCCCCACACGAGCCCGGAAGGGTTTGGCTTCGACGAACGGGCCGAAGTGCTGAGCGATGTGGCGAAATCGACCGACGACGATATCCGGGACAAACTCGGCGACAAACCGGACGCCAGTGATCTCGCCAAGCTCGGCCTCGACGTGACCAAGCCCCCGGAAGAGATCCGCGAAGAAGCGGGGAAGCGGGCACGGGCCACGAAGGCCGAACATCAGCGGCAAAGCTACCTCGGTCGCACCGGGCGTGCCCTCGAACCGGTGTTCGAACCGCTGGGCTGGGACTGGCGCATCGGTGTGGCGGCACTGGCTAGTTTCCCGGCCCGAGAAGTGATCGTCGGCACGATGGCGATCTTGTACGAAGTCGAAATGGACGAGAACAACGATCCGCTCGTTTCCGCGATCCGCGCCGATTGGGACACCAGCAGCGTCCGCGGCCGGCACCGCATTCCCGTGGCCCTATCGGTGATGGTGTTCTTCGCCCTTTGCTGCCAATGCGCGTCGACACTGGCCGTGATTCGGCGGGAAACCCGGAGTTGGTTGTGGCCAGTATTCACGTTCGTTTACATGACGGTGCTGGCCTACGCCGGGGCATTCATCGTCTTCCAGGTCGGCCGGCTGATTTGGAATTAGTTCGCCCTTCCGCCGTCACGCTGTTTTCCCATTGGGGGTAGTTCCATAAACCAACGGGACGAAGAGGATAGCTCCACGTTTCCCGCCCCCGAGACCGATATGAGCGATTTGGTGAAGTTCCGCCCCGGTCTGGAAAATATCGAAGCCGCGAAGTCCGCGATCAGCGAAATCGACGGTCAACGCGCCGTGCTGGAATACCGTGGTATCGCCGTGGAAACCCTGGCCAAAGAGAGCTGCTTCGAGGAGACATCTTGGTTGTTGATGAAAGGCGACCTGCCGACACAACGGCAGTTGGCCGAGTTCGACCACGCTCTTCGGCAATCCCGCTCCATTCACTACCGCTTGAAAGATCTCATCAAATGCTTGCCGGCGTCGGGCCACCCGATGGACGCCCTGCAAGCGACCGTGGCAGCACTGGGGGCGTTCTACCCGTGCCGCACTGTGTCCGATGCCCACAAAAATTGGGAAGCCTGCATCCGGCTGATCGCCGCGCTCCCGACGCTCGTGGCGGCGTTCGCCCGGACCCGCCGGGGTGAAGAGATTATTGAGCCGCGTGAAGACCTCGATCACGCGGCCAACTTCTACTACATGACCTTCGGCCGCGAACCGACCCCTGCGATTCGCAAAGTGCTCGATGCGTGCCTGATTTTGCACGCCGAGCACAACATGAACGCCAGCACGTTCACGGCCCGTGTCGTCGGCTCCTCGCTGGCGAACCCATATGCGTCGATCTCTTCGGCCATTGGCTCGCTCTCAGGCCCACTCCACGGCGGCGCGAACGAAGAGGTACTGCTCCAACTTGAAGAAATCGGTTCCCCGGAGAAGGTGAAGCCGTGGCTCGATGCCAAGCTCGCCAAAGATCCCAAGCACAAGGTCATGGGGTTCGGTCACCGCATTTACAAAGTGAAAGATCCACGGGCGACGGTGCTCCAAGAACTGGCCGAACACGTCTTCGCCGAAACCAGCCGCCCGAAAAACTACGAGATCGCTCTGGAACTCGAACGGGTCTGCGCCGGCGTGTACGGCCCGAAAGGGGTCTTCCCCAACGTCGATTTCTACTCGGGCACGGTTTACCAAGCACTCAGTATCCCGACGGATGTCTTCACGCCGATCTTCGCCATCGGTCGCGTGGCGGGTTGGCTGGCCCACTGGCTCGAGCAACTCAACGGCAACCGCATCTACCGCCCGGAACAAGAGTATGTCGGCAAGCTCAATGCCCCGTACATCCCGCTAGAAAAGCGACCGTAAGGGTTTGCCCGGTGGCCGTTTCGTGCTACTTCTCGGTGTGAGTACCACCGCAACGCTCGAACGACGGCCTCGACATCCCCCACCAATTACTGATGGTACTATTTCACCATGCTCGATGCCGGTTTCATCCGCGACAACCTCGCCGCCGTGAAGGCCAACTGCGTCAATCGCAACTCCGCCCCGGATCTCGACCGCATCGTTGCGCTCGACGACGACCGCAAGCGGCTCCAGCGACTCGCCGACGAGACCAAGGCGAAGCAGAACGAAATCACCAAGAAATTCTCCGGAGCCAAGACTCCCGAGGAAAAGCAGACGCTCAAAGCCGAAAGCACGCTGCTCAAAGACCAGGTGACGGGCTTCGACGCCCAGTTGAAACCGGTGCAAGTCGAATTGAACGCCGTGCTGATGACGGTGCCGAACATGTCCCACCCGGCGGCTCCTGTTGGCAAAGATCCGTCGTCGAACAAAGTCGTTGCCGAATTTGGCAAGAAACCCGTCTTCGATTTCCCGCCGAAAGACCATTACGATCTCATTCACAGTCTCGATCTGGCCGACTTGGAAGCCGGGGCACGAGTCGCCGGGCAACGATTCTATTTCTTGAAGAACGAGGGGGTTCTGCTCGAATTGGCCCTCGTGCAATACGCGATGCAGACACTGATCCGGCACGGCTACACACCGGTGATCACACCCGATTTGGCCCGCGTTGAAATCCTCGAAGGCATCGGCTATATGCCACGGGATAACGCCGAGACACGGCAGATTTATACGATTGCCGATTCCGATCTGTGCCTGATCGCCACGGCCGAAATCACTCTCGGTGGCATGCACCGCGATCATATTTTCGATGAAGCCGACCTGCCCCGTAAATACGTCGGGCTATCGCATTGTTTCCGAACCGAAGCCGGGGCCGCCGGGCGGGATACCCGCGGGCTGTACCGCGTGCATCAATTCACCAAGGTCGAGATGTTCACGTTCTGCACTCCGGAGCAGGGGGAAGCGATCCACGAAGAAATCCGGGGCATTGAAGAAGAAATCTTCACCGGTCTCGGAATCCCGTTCCACGTGATCGACACCTGCACGGGCGACCTCGGTGGCCCCGCTTACCGCAAGTACGACCTCGAAGCCTGGATGCCCGGACGCGGCACCGGTGGCGACTACGGCGAAATCACCAGCACTTCGAATTGCACCGACTTCCAAGCTCGTCGGCTCGGCATTCGGTACCGCCCGAAAGACAGAAAAGGCAGCGGTTTGCCGTTTGTTCACACCCTCAACGGCACCGCAGTCGCTTGCACCCGGGCCATGATCGCGATCCTCGAAAATTACCAACAAGCCGACGGCACCGTCCTCGTGCCCGAAGTGCTAAAACCGTGGATTGGCAAAGACGTGATTCAGGCCAAGAAGAAGGGCTAATGAAGTCGGTTCTGTTGACCACCCGTCAATGCCGATTGATTGATAGGCAACTGTAAGCTAATATGGAACTAATCGGTACTCACCCTCATCCCACCTAGGGTACCGTTCGTTTTCGATTGACCGGTTGACCGGAGTTCGTTTTGATATCAAATAAAGTCATTCAGTACGGTATGGGCTTCCTCGGCACGGCTTGCGTTGCCGTTGCGTTGCTGGCAGGGTACGGATTCGCTGTACCGGCACCCCCGGCACCAAAAACAGCTCCGGTACAACCGAGCGGCTTCGATGAGAAGCTCAAACCGTTCGTCGCCAAGTTCTGCGTCTCGTGCCACAACACCGACGATGCGTCGGGTGGTGTTTCGCTCGATGCCTACCTCAACGAGGCTCATGCCCGCAAAGATCGCAAAATGTGGGAAACTGCCGCGACCGTGATCGCCTCTGGGGAAATGCCTCCCAAAAAGAGCAAGTCGCAGCCGACCAAATCCGACCGTGATTCGGTTGTGGAGTACATCGAAAATTCGCTCATCAAGATCGACTGCTTCGCACCCAAAGACGCTGGCCGCGTGACCCTCCGACGGCTGAACCGCGCGGAATACAACAACACAATTCGCGATCTCTGCGGGGTTGACTTCAAACCGGCCGAAGGGTTCCCGTCCGATGATGTTGGCTACGGCTTCGACAACATAGGCGACGTGCTATCGCTCCAACCGGTCCTGATCGAGAAATACCTCGCCGCCGCCGACGAGATTCTGCAAAAGTCGATCTCGCCCTCAGAGCCGATTCGTTCGGCCAAGCAACTGTTCCGGCCGCAAAATCTGGTGGTTGACCCACACGACGCCAAGATCCGAGCGACCAAGGACGCGAAACCGAAGATCATCTTCACTACCGCCGGCGTCGCCTACCTGGACAAGTTCAATTACCAGGTCGACGGGGAGTACATCATCCGCGTCAAGGCGTGGGGGAATAAAGTCGGCGATGAAGCGTCTCGGCTGGTCATCCAGATCGATGGGAAAGACATCAAGGACTTCCGCATTGACGCTGCCGCCGATAAGCCAATGACTGTGGAATTCAAAACGAAAGTCATGGCCGGGGAACGCAAAACGGCGGTGGCATTCACCAACGCATTCGAAGACAAGAAAGCGACCGATGCAGCGCTCAAATTCCGAAGCCTCGGGATTGAGAATATTGAAATCGAAGGGCCGATCGGTGGTGCCGCAGCGCGGGTATCGGATTCCGCCAAACTGATTTTGGTTGCCGTGCCGAGTGGCCCGAGCGATGTCGTGGCTTCCGCTGAGAAGATCATCGGCAACTTTGCCCGACGGGCGTATCGTCGCCCCGTGAAGGCCGAAGAAGTCGCCCGCCTGATGAAACTCTTCGCACTGGGTCAGAGCAATCAGGAATCGTTTGAAAAAGCGATCCAACTTCCGTTGAAAGCGGTGCTGGTCTCCCCGCACTTCCTCTTCCGCGTGGAGGACGACGCCAAGCTCCCGGAAACGAACCGAGCACTGAGCGACTTCGAATTCGCCACCCGCCTTAGCTATTTCATCTGGAGCAGCATGCCCGACGAGGAATTGTTCCAACTCGCGGCCAAGGGTGAGATCCGCAAGCCCGCCGTGCTGCAATCGCAGATCAAACGGATGTTGAAGGACAAAAAGAGCAGTGCCCTCACCGACAATTTCGCGGGGCAATGGCTGATGTTGCGAAACATCCGCACGCTCACCCCCGATGCAACTGCGTACCCGAATTGGGACGATGCCCTGCGTAATTCGATGATCCGTGAGACGGAACTGTTCTTCGAACACATCGTGCGCAACGACCGCCCCATCACCGAGTTCCTCGATGCGAACTATACCTTCTTGAACGACCGCTTGGCCAAGCATTACGGGATCACCGGGATTCGCGGAAGCGAGTTCCGCCAAGTGGCTTTGAAAGATCAACAGCGTGGGGGTGTCCTCTCCCAGGCCAGCTTCCTGACGGTGACTTCAAACCCCACTCGGACTTCACCCGTGAAACGCGGAAAATGGGTGCTGGATAACTTGCTCGGTCAGCCACCACCGCCACCGGCCCCGGACGTGCCACAATTGGAAGCGACACCGCTGAAAGGCTCGCTCCGCAAACAGATGGAGCAACACCGGGCCAATCCCAGTTGCGCAGGGTGCCACGCCAAAATGGATCCGCTCGGCTTCGGACTCGAAAATTACGACGGCATTGGCGGTTGGCGTGTCGATGATAAATCGATCAAGATCGACTCCACCGGAGTGCTCCCCGACGGTGCCAAATTCGATGGCCCCGCCGAATTGCGAAAGGTGCTGCTCGGAAAGTCCGATCTGTTCCGCAGATGTCTCGCCGAAAAATTGCTGACTTTCTCTCTCGGACGCGGTTTAGAATACTACGATAAATGTGTCCTCGACGAACTCGTGAACAAACTGAAGTCGTCCGACGATCAGTTTTCCGCTTTGATTCTCGCCATTGCCCAGTCCGACCCGTTCACGAAGCGTCAAAGCAAGAGGAGTGATTGAGCATGAATCCGAATATCTCTCGGCGAACGGCACTCAAAGGGTTGGGCACGGTCATCGCCCTCCCCTGGCTCGAATCACTCGCCATCGCAGCACCTACAGTGTCCAACACTGTTGCGGCTCCGACTGCGAAACGGCTCGCGTTTCTGTACGTCCCCAACGGCGCCCACATGGCCGATTGGACGCCCGCTGCCGAGGGAAAACTCGGAACTCTGCCGAAAACCCTCGCTCCGCTCGATGCTTTCAAAGATCATTTCAACGTGATCTCCGGTTTGAAACTCGACAAAGCCAACGCCAACGGAGATGGTGCCGGCGATCACGCCCGGGCCATGTCGTCGTTCTTAACCGGTCGCCAAGCCCGCAAAACTCACGGGGCGGATATCCGTGTCGGGAAATCGGCCGACCAACACGCCGCAAGCGTCTTGGGCGTTGACACGCGTTTCCCATCGCTCGAACTCGGTATCGAACGCGGTGGCCAAGCCGGGAATTGCGACTCGGGTTACAGCTGCGCCTATTCGGCCAACCTATCGTGGCGTTCCGAGTCGACACCCAATGCCAAAGAGACCGATCCCAAAGCGGTCTTCGAGCGACTCTTCGGCAATAACGACCCGAAACAAGTAACGGAAGCCCGAGCCAAGAAAGAGCTTTACAACAAGAGCATCCTCGACTTCGTGATGGACGATGCCAAGTCGCTCACCGCCCAACTCGGGCAAGGCGACCAGCGCAAACTCGACGAATATTTGTCGGCCGTGCGCGAAGTGGAACAGCAGATCGAAAAGACCAAGCACGCCAACGCCGACCGCAAACCGGTGGCCAAGCCCGACATGGCGCCGCCAACGGGCGTGCCCAAAGATGCGAAGGATCACATCCGCCTGATGTGCGACTTGATGGTGCTGGCCTACCAAGCGGATTTGACCCGTGTCATCACCTTGCCGTTCGCGGACGATGGCAGCAACCGGCCCTATCCTTTGATCGGCGTACCGGAAGGGCACCACGACTGCTCTCACCACGGCAAAAACGCCGAGAAGCAGGTGAAGATTCAGAAGATCAACACCTTCCACGTCGAGCAACTGGCTTACTTGGTCGGCAAACTCAAGAGCACCAAGGATGTGAACGGCACGAACTTACTCGATTCGTTGCTCATGGTTTACGGTGCGGGCATCGGCGACGGCGACCGCCACAACCACGATGATTTACCGATTTTGCTCATCGGCAACGGCGCGAAGATCCAGACCGGCCGGCACATGAAGTACAACAACGAACCTTTGATGAACTTGTACCTCTCGATATTCGAGAAGGTCGGCGCTGGAACCAAGTCGTTCGGCGATAGCACGGGTCTTTTGAAGATTTGATGCACGAAGTTCGGGAACTGCCCTTCCCGAACTGTCACTCCCCGCTAACATTTAGTTATAAGACGCGGCGTGGAGCAGCCCGGTCAGCTCGCCAGGCTCATAACCTGGAGGTCATTGGTTCAAATCCAATCGCCGCAACTCGTTGAAGCCTGCAATTCCCCGAACAAGGATTGCGGGCTTTATTTGTTTGTGGGCGTCTGGTCACCTGAGAGTTGGAACTAGAAACGTTTGCCGTATCCGGAACCGATGGAAAGGACCGGCTCACCATAATCCCACTCTTCCACGAACGGCACTTCACGTTCCGGTTTGGCGATGACCGAATCATCCCCCGATTTCATCTGGAGGGGATCGAAGCCGGAAAGAAAGTTGCGATCTTCCAGATCGAATCGGCGTCCGGTGAACGGCTGGGACAACTGGCCACCGCCATCGTGGGCGATCATGGTTGGGTGGACTTGTCCGAGCCGATCATCGTCCGTGCGGGTGAAGGCTTCGTAGTAGTGCCGGACGACGCGTGACAAACGAATCACCCACTTGGCTTGTGAACAAGTGGGGCATGTTTTCATTCCCTGAAAGTAGTAGTCCCGATTCACGCCGTCGAAAGCAACCGGTGTTGCGGCAGCACTTCTTGAACAGTTTGCCGGAACCGCACGGGCACGGGTCGTTGCGACCGACCTTCTCCATCAGTTCTTTCTCGCCGTGAACGACCCGTTTGCCACGTTTCACCTGCGTCTCCGAAGGGAAGCTTTTGCGGCGCTTACTCATGATCTCGAAAGCAAGGCTGATCGTCGTTGATGTGTTGATCCATGACGCACCGCCACTCTTTGAACAATAGGGCCACAGACACTTGACCCAGACACCCCGACAATGAATTGGTTCGCCACTGAGGGCAAAAAATGAACGACCCCGAAACGAATTAAACTTCAGGAACTCGACGGCGTCTCCGCTGTGTGCCGATACACTGGCACGGGTGTAACGGATCGGGTCAGTTATGGAGGGATGCTACGGTGATAACAGTTGATGCTGTTCGGCTGCGTCCGGTGCAAGTTAGCGACTTGCCTCTGATG
>JAYSYJ010000157.1:0-15207 GCA_043727675.1 Fimbriiglobus sp. | reverse complement strand
CGCTATCGTCGTTGCCGACGAGATACGCCCCCAACGCGTTGTTCGCCCAAACGTTGATGTGCATGACCGGGTCGAGGGGCGAACCGAGCCGCCGGGCGTAGCAATGGACGTCGAACACTTGGCCCTTCTTCGCGGCGAACTTGAAGTGATCGTACTCGTTCACCCCCGAGATCACCCCGTTGAATGCCCCGGGAGCGACTCCGACCAGGGCGGTCGCCGGCGTGTTCGCGTTGGCGACTTCAACACTATTCGGCACATCGACGATCCGGGCTTTGAACCCGGTCGGACTGATGCCGTCAGCCGTCTGGCAGTGGAGTCGAAAGTTCGGGTCGGCCACGGCGGGCAGCTTGATCTTCTGTTTGATCTCACCAGATGGGTCGCCGAGGAAGCGGAATTCGATCTCTTCGCCCGGTTTGCCCCCGGCGGGCACCACGGCTGTCGGAAGCGGGAACGTGCCCACGTGCAAGCGATAGCTCGCCCCGGCTCCGTAAGCGGCTTCGCGAACCAGCACCGTGTACTTGCCATCGGCCGGAGCGAGGATCGAGCAGCGTCCGTCTTGCCCGCAGAGGGGCGTGTCGTCACTCGACACGATCTCGATGCGCTTGTCATTAAGGATCGCAATGTACGGATCCCAATTGCCGGCCCCGAGACGCATCCCTTCGATTTCCGCCGAGATTCGTTGGCCCTTTTTCGCTTCGACGACATAGTAGTCGACGTCTTCGTTGCCGATGCTTCCGAGTACCGTGCTGTTGAGTGCAATCGGCTGAGCTTGGTCGAAATCGCCGTTCGTTTCTTTCTCAATCACGCTCGGCAGCGCTCCGACCCAGAACGTGCGAGCCTCGCTGATGCCACTGGCCGTGCGGACGCGGAAGAGGTGTTCGCCGAGTCGACAATCCGGTGCGAGAACCAGCGTCGCTTTCACCGCGGTGTCATTGACGACTTCGAGTTTCTTCACGGTGATGCCGGGATAATAGATCACCAGCTCTTGGGCATCGGCCAAGCGCACTCCGCTGAACAGCACCACGTCTTCCGTACCGCGTTGCGCACCGTTCGGCGCGACGCTGTTCAATGTCGGCGACGCCGCTTGGATGAGCGATCCCCAGAAAGCCACAGCGACGAAGCAAGTGAAAGCGCGGATCATGGTGCGAAGCCTCGGAGTCTGTCTCGGAGCGAAGAACAAAGAAATTTCACCGCAGAGAAGGATGAGGACGCAGAGAAAGAGAACCAAATCTTGTTCTCCGATTCTTCTTCTCTCCGCGCACTCCTTCCAATCTCAAGCCAGCAATTCCTTGCGGACGTGCCCTTCGCGGACGATATCGATCGGGCGATCTCCCGGTGACATCAGCTTCTTGGTCGCGTCGATGCCCAAGCAGGTGTAGACGGTTTGGGCCATGTCTTCGACGGTCAGCGCGTCCTCGTCCGGTTCGCTGGCGGTCGCATCCGACTTACCGTAAACGAGTCCTTTCTTGATGCCGCCGCCGGCGAGCACCACGCTGAACACTTTGGGCCAATGGTCACGCCCCGCATTCGTGTTGATCTTCGGCGTCCGGCCGAATTCGCTGCTGATCATTACCATCGTCTTGTCGAGCATTCCCCGTTGGCTCAAGTCGTTGATGAGCGCCGCGTACGCTTGGTCAAACTGGGGCAGTTGGCTCCGAGTTCCCGCCGCGATGCCGTTGTGGAAATCCCACCCGGCATAAGTGAGGGTCACGAAGCGGACACCCGACTCCACCAACCGGCGGGCCATGAGCATCCGCTGGCCGGCGGAATGGCGACCGTAGGTGTCGCGGAGTTTGGCATCTTCTTTGTTGATGTCGAAAGCGTCGCGGGCTTTTTCGCTCGAAATCAATCCGTAGGCGCGTTGGTAGAACGTATCCATCGCGTCCAAGTTGTCCGACTTCTCTTTGGCTTTGAAGTGATCGTTCACGGTGTCGAGGAGTTGCCGGCGATTCGTGAACCGATCGTTGGTGACGCCACCCGGCAAACTGAGATCCTGAACTTTGAAGCCCGCGTTCGCCGGATCGCTGCCGAGGCTGAACGGGGCGTACGCACTGCTGAGGTACCCGCTGCCGGCGTAGGTGTTCGGCATATTCGGAATGGCCACGTACGGCGGCAGGTTGTTCCGCACCCCGAGTTCGTGGCTGATAACACTTCCCATGCTCGGGAATGTCAGCGCCGGGCTGGGCCGATACCCGGTGAACATGTTATGCGTACCACGTTCGTGGGCCGCTTCGCCGTGGGTCATGCTTCGGCAAACGGTGATCTTATCGGCGATCTTCGCCGTTTCTTTCAGGCACTCGTTGAACTGCACCCCTTCGAGCTTCGTCGCGATCGACTGCATTTCCCCACGGTACTCGACCGGTGCGTACGGTTTCGGATCCCAACTTTCTTGATGGGCCGAACCGCCTGGCAAGAAGATGTGGATCAACGACTCCGCCTTCGGCCCTTTGACCGGAGCCACCGGCACCGCATCGGCCGCTTGGGCGGCTTGCATCCGGAAGTATTGTTCGAGGGTGAGCCCGAGACCCGCCACGAAGCCCACATGCAAAAACATGCGGCGATCAAGTGGCGAACCGATGCAAGAGCGCTGGAGGGTCTTGGTCACAATCGGACTCCGAGAAACGAGGAAAGGGGCAAAGGCGGGTTTTTGGGCAATTTTACGGGGTTGGATCAACATTGTGGCCCCAAAGACCACTCGGGTCAAATGGTCGGCACGCATCAGACGCAATTCGGATGGCGAAAAGTTCCGGGCAGGGCCGAAATTCCGGGTGGGAGCAGGCAGGTAGTTGATGAACCGACGATCTGAATCAGCTTTAGGCTCATTGACCCGGTCTGATTGAGGCCGTTTGTTCCAACATCACAATAGTACGGCTCATGCGGGGTCGTGTCAAACGCACCCACGGAGACCATCCTGAAAGGGCAGACCCGGATCGGTTACGGAGGCAGACTAGCCATCACTGTCCCCCCGGCGAGCGGGGGACGTCAGTCCCCTGTTTCGGGGATTGTTTCGGGGATTGGCCACTTCCGAGAAACAGGGGACTGACGTCCCCCGCTCGCCACCTCTTGCTTGAAGCGAGTCCCCTGTTTTTGCCGGTTCCCACGCCCCCGGAGAAAGGCGTCCGTCGATTCACCCCACAGCATTGCCTAAATTAACCATAGCGTGTCTTGTACCATCCCGAAAGTTGGGGAAAGCCGGAACAAAACCGAGATGCTCTCGGGCGGCGGCGTTGGAAATGCGTCGATTTGCTTCGCGGATCGGTTCTGGAGCCAGCTCGAACTTCGCCGGTGGGGCGCCGAGCAATCTCGCCAGTTCGCTGTAAAACTCCCGGCGGGATACCGGGTGGTCATCGGCAATGTTGAATGTGCCACCCGCCGACGCGGCTGTGCGTTCGGCCGTCAGCACCGCTCGAACGCCGTCGTCCACATGGATGAGGTTCAACCATTTTTCAGCATCACCGATGTACGGTTCGCCTTTCAACAATGGTTGCCGACGTAACACTCGACCGGGGCCATAAATTCCGGCGAACCGGAGGATCGTCGCGTCGGGGCGGAATTCGCGGAGCGTCCGTTCGGCATCCAAGACGATCCGGCCATTCTCTTCCAGCGGTTCCGTCACCGAGGTTTCACTCACCATCGAGCCATCCGTCTGGCCGTAGACGCTGGTGCTGCTGATGTAAATGAATCGCCCGCCGAGTGGGAGCGCCGTCAAAATGTTTCGCAACCCATCGACGTAAACGTCACGCATCGACCGTCCGGCGGAACGATCCAATCCGACCGCGTACAGAACCGTCGCTGCCGCCGGAAGGGCTCGCAAACTCTCGGGGTTCAGCACATCGCCCGTGATCGGCTCGAAACCCTGCGACTTCACAATTTTCGCACGGCCACGCGTGAGAACGTGAACCGAACGCCCCATGCCGAGCCAAGCCCGTCCGACCCGTTCGCCCAAGTATCCGCAACCGATAATCAGTGCCGGTTTCGCCATCGTCGCACCATCCGCCTGTTCGAGTCGAGTCGATAGGCTCATTTCATCAGTGGGGCAATCAGTTTCAACTTCAGAGTCCACTTGGTGTTCTCGATGGTCCCAGTTTGGCGGAGTTCCAAATTGTCGAGGAGTTCCACGATCTGCTGCAGTTCGCGGATTTCTTTGAGCAGATCACCGATGCTTTTGCCGGTACTGGCCGCGAAGAATTTGGATAACTCGTCCCCGTGCGAGCGGAGGTACTGCTCCAGCGCGACCCAGCCGATGCGGAGGAACAGGGCCGCGTCGGCTTTCGGGGCATCTTTCTTCGGGTCGAACCGTTGAATGGCTTCGGGCGATGTGGCCAACAGCAGGAAGTCGCCACGTTGGGCGAAGGCCGGCCGGACTCCTTTGGGCAGCAGCTTGGCATTTTCCAAATGTTGGATCGGCCCGGAATCGTCTTTCACTTCGCGGATGGTGAACTGGTCGTCGTGCGACTTGTTGTACTCCACACGAAACATCTGAAACGCGAAGCTCAGCCCCAGTCGCGCCGCCTCGCCGAGGGAGTTGTCTTTGCTCTCGGCATTGCGAACACGCAGGGCCACCGTCAAGTCGGGCAACCGACCTCGGCTGGTTTTCCCGGGGGCCGTCAACCAAATGCCCCAATCGGGGCCGATACTCTTGAGCAGATCGGGCAGGGCATCTTTCCCCACGGCCGGGGCAATTTGATTTTCGACCAACTCCTTCAACCCCTTCAATCCGGGGTCGCTCAGGAAACTCTTCCCGAGGCTGAGCAACTGCGGGAGATCGAGCCGCCCGGCGAGTGCGAAGATCGCGTCTTTCGGAATGGACGACCAAACCGACGAAGCGACCGTCGCGCCCAAGAACGGTTTCAATTCGGCCGGGAGCGTCTTCGGATCGAACGACACATGCAGGGCCAGTTCGACATCGGCTCCGAGTTCGACCGCGATGGCGATGGCGTTCGTCGAACTCCAGATCCGGGCGAACTGCTTCAAAAAGGCTTTGGCATGGTCGTTCGGCGTCGCGGCAATTTTCGACTGGAGATCGTTGTCCAGCAAGCGCGGTTGGAAGATCGCCGCGAGGGCCGGCTTCGTCAGTCCCAAGCGATTGTAAGCATCTAAGAACGGTGCCACTTTCGGCGGTGCGGCTTCGAGCGCGAGCACCTGTTTAAGCAAGCGTTCGTCTTTGCTGAACGCGAAGACACTCTCCCGCACGAAGAAATATTCGTTCGTGCCATCCGCCATGGCTCGATGGAAGTACGCGAGCTTGCCGAGTGGCTTCTCGGTGAGGGTTTTCAATTCCCCCGATTCCTTTTGGACTCCGTTGAAGTCGTCGATCAGCTTGGCCAGCGTCTTCGAATTCCGGGCTTTGACCATCAAGACGCCGGAGTCGTCATCGGCTTGACCAGTTTTGCCCGGCTGGTACGCATATACAATCGCGTCGCCCAAAATGTCGTCGCGGAGCTGTTCGACGCTGAGGTGCAACGCATCGGTGAGTACCGATTCGAGCGCGAAAATCTTCCCCATCGCGTCCGGGTTCAAAAGCGATTGCCCGAGGTCGGACTCCTTCAAACGAACCAAGAACGGCGAGGCAGCGATCCGCTGCGAGTGCGTCTTCCAATCTTGGGCGACGAAGCAAATGGTGCTCTCCGGCGGCACGCTCCGCAGTAACTCTTGCGTCGGGTTGGCCCGGCCGAGGGGGGCCATTCCGAGTGCGAGTAATAGGGCGAACGAACAGAAACGAATCATCGGAACCTCAATCGGCGAACTCAAGATCGGGGTTTGGATGCGGCGACAATTCCAAAATCGCGGAGCAGACGGTTCATCGCCCGGCGCGGCTGACTCGACACGGGATCCAGCCCCGCTGCGGCGCCCTCGGTCGCAGCGGTCAGCCCTTTCGCATCCATCGCCACGCTCGATTCCACAGCGACCGGCATCGGTAGCCGCTCGGCGGATTGGAAGAGCGTCCGCGATGGGGCGAACATCTTCTCGGTGGTCTTGAACGAGATCGCGGTGAGCGCTTCGCCGGCTTCCGCGAATGGCTTTTGAATCGCTGGGGGCCGTTCGACTTTCACAACGGGCGCCGGTGCAATCGCGGCCACTTCCGGTGCCGTCGCTGAATCCGGCCACATCAGTCCGAACCCGACGGACACCGATGCGGCGAGAGCCAAGCCACCGGCACGGACGAGCCAGATTTTGCGACGTTGGGCACGATGCGCCACGATCACGCCCGCCGTCACCCGGTCGGCGAAACCGGCGGGCGCCGTCGGCCACGGCAGCGAATACGCCGGAAAATTGTCGTTCGGAATCGGAGTGTTGGCGTTCATAGTTTGGGTTCGGTTGTGGGCATCAGACCCAGTTCGTTCAAGCGTTCGAGGATGATCGCCCGCGAGCGGTGCAACCACGTTTTGACAGTGCCCACGGGCCGGCCGACCACTTCGGCGATCTCTTCGTAGGATCGACCCGTTTCGTGGAACAACACAAAGACTTCGCGGTAATCGTCCCGTAAATTTTCCACGGCCGCCGCGATCACCGCCGTCAACTCGCCGTCGCCCGCTGCAACTTCTTTACCGGGCAATTCGGCGATGTAGTCGATCAGTTCCGGTCGTTTCGGCCGCTTGGCCAGCCATGTTCGGCAGCGGTTGACCGCAATCGTCAGAACCCAAGGCCGCAGTGGCCGGCTCGGATCCCACTTCCCCAAACTGCGGAAGATGCGCAAGAATACTTCCTGAGCAACATCTTCGGAATCTTGGTGATGATGGAGCAACCGCGCACAAAGTCCATAGATTTCGTGCTGGAACCGCTCCACCAGCTCCCGCGTCGCGGCAACATCGCCCGAGAGACACCGGCGTGCAAGATCGCGGTCATCCGGCACAACTTTTCCCTCGGCTAGAACAATACCCGGCTGCAACGGTTCGGGTTTCGCAGTGCTATTCGTTTCCGGGATCATGATCTTGACACGAGAGTGACATCAATCGATGACTACGATGGCGAGCGGGGGACGTAAGTCCCCTGTTTCTCGGAAGCGGCCAATCCCCGACACAGGGGGCGAACCAATCCCCGACACAATCCCCGAAACAGGGGGCTGACGCCCCCCGCTCGCCGGGGGAACAGTGATGGCCAGCCTGCCGACTATCGAGCAGATCGAGATCCCGGTTGCCGATGATCGAACGTTGATAGCGAAAATCTACCCTTCTCCATAACCGATCCGGGTCTGCCCTGCAAAGCGTGTCTTGACCCTCCGACCCCATCCAAGATGCCGATTGCTTGCGTGATCACCGTTCGCTCGCTACTATTGGGCTACTGAGAATCATCACCTTAGCCACTGAACGACCATGCCGAACCTGATCCTGATCAAGTCTCCGGGCGGGGCGGCCACCCCGCAAACGTTTCCGCTCAATGCGGATCCGAACGGCAAGACCTCCATCGGTCGCCAGAAGACTCCCCCCGACGAATGCGACATCGTCATCGACGATGGCAAGCAGGCGATCAGTCGGAAGCACGCCGTGATTTCCCACGTTCAAGGAAAATTTCAAGTCGAGAGTTTGGGCCGCAACGGGACGCTGCTCAACAACAAGCTCGTCGATGGGTCGATGCCGATCAAGCATGAAGACCGGCTCAAGATTTGCGATTTCCTCTTTCGATTCCACGACGAACGCGCGCTGGCTCCCGCACCGCTCCCCAGCGATCTGCTCATCAATTTGTCCGATCTGGTCGAAGGCGATGGCACCGGGGAGATGACGACGGTTCAGCACACGGTCAACCGGGTGGCGGCCCAGCAGTTTCTGGAAGTGCAGCCCACCGAGCGGTTGCGAGCACTGCTCCAAATCAGCACGAGCCTCTCCAAAACCCTGGAACTCGATATCCTCCTGCCGCAGATTCTCGACACGCTGTTCGGCGTGTTCAAGCAAGCCGACCGCTGTTTCGTGATCCAACTCGACGAGGCCGGCCGGTCGTATGCCAAGGCGTTCAAGGCCCGCCGGAGCGGTATGAACGACCGCTTCAGCAAAACCATCGTCCGGCGTTGCCTCGATCAAATGCAAGCGTACCTCAGCGAAGATGCCTCGTCCGATTTAGCCTTGGGGGCGGCCCAGTCGATCGCCGAATTCCGCATTCGCTCCGTCATGTGTGTGCCCCTCGCTACTTCCGATGGCAAGCCCATCGGGGCTCTTCAGCTCGATACTCAAGACATCACCAAGAAGTTCCGCGAGGACGACCTGAAGCTACTCACGATCGTCGGGAATCTCGCATCGGTGTCGGTGGAGCGGGCCCAAGTCCATGCGGTGCTGCTCCGCCAAGAGAGTGCCCAACGCGAAATCGAATTCGCGCGAAAAGTTCAGCTCGGTTTCCTCCCGCAGTCGTTGCCGGTGGTTCCGGGGTACGAATTCTTCGGCTTCTACAACGCCGCACAAACCATCGGTGGCGATTATTACGACTTCATCCCGCTGCCGGGGAATTTACTGGCTATCGTTCTCGGGGATGTGGCTGGGAAAGGCGTGCCCGCGGCGCTGCTGATGGCCAAACTCAGCGCCGAGGCCCGGTTCTCGATGCGGACGGAATCGGAGCCGCACAAAGCCATCGGCGTTTTGAACAACCAGCTCTTCCGGGGCATCGGCGATCGCTTCGTCACTCTGACCGCATTGGTGCTCGATCCGGTCACGCACCGGGTTGTCATCGTGAATGCGGGGCACATCAACCCTATGCACTACGAAGCCAGCACCGACGCTTTTCTGGAAGCCATCGACACCGATCGCACGGGATTGCCCCTCGGCGTGATCGAAGATTTCGTTTACGACTGCGTCACGATCACCCTCGAACCGTACGACTCGTTGGTGATCTTCACCGACGGCGTCACCGATGCGATGTCCCCGGCCGGGGAACTCTTCGAGATGGAACGTGTGACGACCGCCGTTCGAACTGGTTCCGCCGACCTTCTCGAAATGCGACCCAAAGCCATCGGCGAACGGCTGGTGGCCGCCGTCCGCAAACACGCCGCGGGACAGGCTCAGAACGACGATATTGCCATCGTTTGTTTCGGCCGGATCGATCCGCCTTCCGGTACGGCATTGGCTCCGTCTGTATAAACTAGCGTCACCGTCGTTTCACGAACTGCCTTCGGATGATCGAACCATGGCCGTGCCCACTGCCTTCCCCGACGTTGAAACGGAAACCGATACCGAGGTTCGGGAAGAGCGGAGGTATCAACCGCCTTACCACGTGATTTTGTTGAACGACGACGATCATTCGTACCAGTACGTCGTCGTGATGTTGAAAGAACTTTTCGCCCACCCGATCGAAAAAGGTTTCAAAATGGCCCAGTCGGTCGATGAAACCGGTCGGGCCATCGTTCTGACGACCACTCTGGAACATGCGGAACTGAAGCAGGATCAAATCCACGCTTACGGCCCCGATTCGAGCATTCCCCGCTGCCAAGGATCGATGACCGCCGTGCTCGAACCGGCCGAGTAGCTACTTCTTTTGCTCTTCCAGCTTCTTGGACTCCGTCTCCACCATTTCCTCGATCTTGTGGAGTTGTGCGCCGAACACTTTCAACTCTTTGATGCGGTCGCGATCCGTGTCGGAGTTTTCATCCAACGGGGCCAGTTGTTCCTGGAGCCGGGCAAAACTGTCGCGGATGGCGCTGAGCAGATTCCGCAGGCCGAGCTTGTCGGCATTTTTCACGAAATTCTCGGCCGTCGGGGTCAGTTCTACAAGCAGTGGCCGATACTCGGCCAGCGTGGTGGCTTTTCGCCACTTGTCGAGAAGGAACGCACGGGCCTTCCGGTGATCGTCGTTCGTCGTGGCCCACTCGGCGATCAGCTTGGCCTTCTTGGCTTTCATCTCCTCTTGATTCGTCAATTCGATGAGCTGATCGTACAGCAGTTCCGCTTCGGGGACTTCCCCGCGAGCAACGTGGTTTTGGATCTGTCGAACGATTTCATTCGCACGGAACTCCTTTTCAAACTTCACCGGATCATTCGATTTCGCAATCGCCATTTTCAAATCTTCAATTTTTTTCTCGAGCTCCGGCTTGCCCGAACGCAAAATTTGGAGCTGCTGGTCGCTGACGGCCAATAACGATGCGGCGTAGGTTTCCTTCACCAATTTATTCTTCTTCAGCTTGACCAACTCCTCGCTCAAAATCAGGTCGGCCGTCTCCGTCGCCTTGGCTCCCCCGGTGGCCCGGAGCATCGCTGCATCGTACTGAGCGGAGACGATGAGCGCCCCCAACGCTTTGAACAACTCCAATTGGGCGGCACCCGCATCGGCGACCCGCCCACGCAACCGCTCGCACAGTTGCTCGTACTCGGCTTTTTCGATGTCGGCTTTGTCGATCACGATTCGCACCGTGATCGGTTCCGTGCCCGGCACTAACGGCACCACGAAGCGGGCACTCTTGGTCGCCCCCACCCGAACGACGACGAACGCGACATTCTTGAGCGGCCGGCCCGACGAGTAGAACCCCTTTTGCAAGTCGAGTGTGTCGCGGTTGGTCGATTTGCCAGTGAAGGCCAAGTCGGTCGCCCAAACTTCCAACGACGTGGTCGACGGTGGACTTTTCCCCTCGGGATCGAGCAGCCGGAGCCGAACCATCGTCTCTTGCGTGGCGACTTTCATCGCTCGGTAGCCGACGATATTCTTCCCGGTGATCAGCGGGGAATTCACCGCACCGCTGAGCAGGTCGCAGCGGCATTCTCCATTCGAGATTTTGCTCGCGATTCTCAAGTAGGTCGTCGATTGCGGCTTACCCACGAGCGACGCGGGCTGCTCGTTCTTGGACTTATTCCCGCCCGGTCGTGGCAACTCCAGCACCAACCCGAAGGCGAGGATGTCCCCGGTCGCCACGGTGCGGTCGAACCCTGGCAACTGCCCGCCGCGGAACTTCGCCGAGACTTGCTTGTCGTTATCTTGGATCGCCTCGACGACGGCGATGGGACCGAAATCTTTGCCGATCATCAGACCGGCCAAGCGGGCAATCGTATCGGCGTTTTGGGTTTCGGTGGAGCGCACCACGGGCGAGACGATCCCCGTCGAACCGTCGAGTTGTCGCGCTTCGACTCGGAACGTCCGACCGTCGCGGACTTCGAGTTTCACAAAGTGCGTCTTGATCCCGGTGAGCTTGCGAGCCTCTTCTTTTTCGAGTGCCGGCCAACCCCCCTCGATGAACGCTTTCCAGAGCGGCTCCCAATTTTTTTCGGGGATGGCCCGCAAATCAACGACTTCGATGCGCCCGAGTTCCTCGCCGAGGATCGGTAGTAGTGCCGCCTTCAAATCCTTGCACAACTGCTCTCGAAACGGGGTGCTGAGTGACGGATGCACCGGCGATTGCACGACGATCCGCCAAGTGTACGGCAACTTCGGCTCGGCCTCGGCTGCCTGGAGGGACGTTGAAATCAGCAGGAATCCGAGCACGATTGCGATTCGCATGGACGATACTCCGACAGCTTTTGCACTCGTGAAATTGTAGCATAACCAGGGACAGATCGCCTGCGAAGTCCTGGGCCAACATGGGGAAATCCTCACAACAAACCGAATGGACACAAGTGTGTACGCAAGTATATAAGTCCCAGAAGAATGCCTGTCAAATGATTTTGGTAAGTTTGTTCAGATCGGTACATTTCGCCTCTCGTCGATTCGTGCCAACATCGCACGATTCACCGCTTCGACACCCTCCGCACGTATCCGCTCCAACCACTCCGGCCGGCTGAATTCCTCGAATAACTGCTTCCGCACGTTGATGTCGGCAATCGAAGCCAACACGACTTCCCGAACGTCACCCAGAATGCGCACCCAGTCGCCGTAAGCGTCGTCGAAAATTGTTTCGAGTTGTAACCGCAGTTGGCGAGCGAGTGCCGGGGAGGCACCGCCGGTGGAAACGGCAATCTGCAACTCACCCCGTCGCACAACGGCGGGGAGAACAAACGAACCGCGTTCCGGCACGATGGCATCGCAGACCCAGATGCCCCGCTCGCGGCAAGCTTCGACAACAACGTTGTTTACGTCGGTCGTGGCGCAGGCGAAAACGAGCTGAGTCCCGTCGAGATGATGCAGTCCGAATGCTTCGGAAACGACCTCACTCCCCGGCTGAACATGAGGATCGACGACGGTCGCCACCGCCCCGGCGTCCGTCGCCAGCTTCGCTTTGCGCAGCCCGACCGGGCCAGCGCCGACGACCAACACGCGCAATCCACGCAAGTTCAGCATCACCGGGAACATGCGGTTCAACTCCGAAGGCGCTTCATACACTTTCACGATATGAATACCACCGTCACGCACTTGGAAGGGGCCATCGACGGCACCCGTTTGCCCGCCGGTCAGCTCCACGGTTTACACGCCGGCCGGCCAATTTGGGTGCGCTACGACCTCGACGCCGTCCGACGGCTCGTCACCCCGACGATGATCGCGGCACGGCCACCGAGCCTGTGGCGCTACCGCGAATTGCTGCCGCTGCCGTTCAACGTCGAACCGGTGACCCTCGGCGAGGGGATGACATCACTACTGAATTGCCCGCGTCTCGGCGGCCAACTCGGGCTGTCGAAGTTGTGGGTGAAGGACGAAAGCCAACTGCCAACCGGGGCGTTCAAAAGTCGCGGGATGACGGCCGCAATCAGCATGGCGAAGTGGCTCGGTGTGAAGCGCGTCGCCTTGCCGACAGCGGGAAACGCCGGCGGTGCCGCAGCCGCGTATGCCGCTCGTGCGGGCCTGGAATGCTACGTGTTCATGCCAACCGATACGCCGGTGGTGAACCAGTTTGAACCACACTTGTACGGCGCAAAAGCCTTCCGAGTAAACGGCCTCATCAACGATTGTGGGAAGATCGTCAAAGATGGTGCGGAACGGATGGGGTGGTTCGACCTGAGCACACTCAAAGAGCCGTACCGCATTGAGGGAAAGAAGACGATGGGGCTGGAAGTCGCAGAGCAACTCGGCTGGCGACTACCGGACGTTATTCTCTACCCGACTGGTGGCGGCACCGGACTCATCGGCATGGCGAAAGCGTTCCACGAACTGATGGAACTCGGCTGGATCGAACGCAGACCACTGCCCCGGTTCTATTCTTGCCAGGCCGAGGGATGCGCCCCGATTGTCACAGCTTTCAACCAAGGTCAACGGCACGCCGAACTGTTCCCAAATGCCCAGACGATCGCCAGCGGATTGCGGGTTCCCGTGGCCGTCGGCGACTTCATGATTCTGGACGCAATTCGCGTTAGTGGCGGCAAAGCAGTGGCCGGTTCCGAGGCGAAGATCGCCCCGTGGATGCTGCGGGCAAGTACCGCCGAGGGGATCAGCATCTGCCCGGAAACAGCGGTCTGCTTCGATGTGCTGGAGCAATTGCTGGCAACCGGAGATGTGAGCCACAATGAAGAAATTGTGGTGTTCAACACTGGTGCGGCCACGAAATATCTGGAAGCGCTGCCAGTGGAACTGCCCCTGCTGGACAAGGATCATTTGGATTGGAGCCAGATTGCCGGGTGAAGCTTCAGGCGCCGACTTGGACATATTCGACACGACTCGACGGTTCTGGAATCGGCAGGCCGTCCTCGACCATGCCTTCGAGATGCAAAACAATTGCTTCGCGGATCCGTCGTTCGACTTCTGCCAAACTCTGACCCGTAGCTACACAACCGGGCAGATCCGGGACGTAGGCCGCCAGATTCGTCCCGGCATCTTCGATCACGATGGCGTAGCGTTTCATTCTCGACCTCGATTCAAAGAACCCATCCGGCTTGTTTGAAAACGCTTCGCAAGGTACCTGGGGGCATTGTATCGTTCATACTACCCGAGACCGTCACCCGTCCCGGCTTTATAGGGTGTTTGAATTGGCGATGTCCGCTTTTGGATTTCAGCGATTTCCAGCCGTCGTCTTTCAAGCGGCGTAACACCTCGCGTACTTTCATTTGACAAGAGTCGCATCACTTGATTCCGATGTCAAGACGCACGAATACGCGCTAGCCGGCTCCGACTACAATGACCGACTTCTGAGGAAGTGGTCTTAACGATGAAATTTGAACTCCATGCCAACGACGGTGCCGCTCGTGCCGGGACGATCACCACGGCCCATGGCAGCATCGAGACGCCGATCTTCATGCCAGTCGGCACTCAAGCGACTGTGAAAGGGTTGACGCCGGAAATGGTGCGTGGCGTCGGCGCGCAGATCATTCTCGGCAACACCTATCACCTGACCTTACGACCCGGTGACGAACTGATCCGCGATCTCGGCGGGCTGCACCACTTCATGAATTGGCCGCATCCGATCCTCACCGACTCCGGGGGGTTTCAAGTGTTCAGCCTCGCCGAGAAACGCAAGATCACCGATCACGGGGCCGAGTTTCGGTCGCACCTGGATGGCCGATTACTGGAACTGACGCCCGAAAAAGCGGTGGAAATTCAGCAGAATCTCGGCAGCGACATCGCCATGGTGCTCGATGAGTGCCCACCGGCCGATGCCCCACCGGACGTCATGCGGAACGCCTTGAAGCGAACCACGTTGTGGGCGGAACGCTGCCGAGCACACCACACCCACCCGACACAGGCCCAATTTGCGATTGTTCAAGGTGGATTGAACGTAGATCTGCGGGCCGAATCGGCCGCGGCTCTGATTCCCATGGATTTCCCCGGTTATGCACTCGGTGGGTTCAGCGTCGGCGAAAAACCCGAAGAGATGCACGCCGCTCTGCCAGCTTGTGCGGCCCTGCTGCCAGCGACCAAACCGCGTTACCTCATGGGTGTCGGTCGGCCGCAAGATTTGCTGATTGCCGTGGCCGCCGGAATCGACATGTTCGATTGCGTGATGCCAACCCGCAGTGGCCGCAACGCTTTGGCGTTCACCGACATTGGGCCGGTGAAACTGCGGAACGCCAAGCACAAGCGAGATCCGGCGCCGCTGATGTCCGGTTGCGATTGCGACTGCTGTCGGAACTACAGTCGGGCCTACTTGCACCATCTGTTCAACGCCGATGAAATGCTCGGGCCAACCCTGCTGAGTCTGCACAACCTCGCGTACTACCTGCGGCTGATGCGGGAGGCACGAACAGCGATTTTGGAGCACCGATTCAAAGAGTACGTCCAGAGAACCTTACAAGTAATGGGTTGTTAGCCTGCCTTGCCGTGCTACCGCCCCGCAACTAAGATGCGCGTTCCGATTTTGACGATTGCTTACACCACAGTGCCAGCACAGGAAATTCCGTGACGTTCACCGCCTTGATCGCCGAAGATCCCGCACCCGCT
>JAYSYJ010000156.1:0-5051 GCA_043727675.1 Fimbriiglobus sp. | reverse complement strand
CTTTGTGAATCGACTTAAATGCCGTCCCGAGGCGGTAAGCTTCTTCGACGGTGAGGAACGGCGACAACACCGCGACCGCCTTCTTCGCGGATGTGAACGACTCTTTCAACTTCGATAACCCAGCCCAATCAAACGGGCGGAGTGTGCCATTTTCGCGGCTGAGAGGCCGGGTGATACGGTCGGGCGAATTCGTGTAGTGGTAGCCCCAACGGCCTTCATCGCACATGAAATCGCCTTGTGCTTCCGGATTCGGCCGGGGTCGCAGGCGGTAGACAATATCTTTGTTCGCGTCGGTGTGGATGCTGCAACCCGTGCTGCAACCGGCGCAGACGTTGTCGGTGGTTTTGAGGTACCAAACACGTTGGGTGTACAAGAAGTCTTTGCTACCGAGGGCGCCGACCGGGCAAAGATCGACGACGTTGCCGGAGAGTTTATTTTCGAGCGGGTAACCGGGGAAGACGTCGATTTCTTCGTGGTGACCGCGGCCGACGACTTGCAATTCGCTGGTGCCGGAGATTTCCCGAGTGAAACGCACACAGCGGGTGCAGAGGATGCAGCGGTCGGTGAACAGCGTGATTTTGCTACTGATTTCCGGCTTGTTCGCCGGGGTGTTTTTGGTGTCCACCATCCGGCTCTCGCCGTGGCCGTACTGGAAACTGTAGTCTTGCAGCTTGCACTCGCCGGCTTTATCGCAAACGGGGCAATCGAGCGGGTGGTTCAACAACAGCCCTTCGAGCGTGTCGGCTTGCGCTTTCTGCGTCTTCTCACCGGGCTTGTAGGCCGTGTCATAAGGGAGTGCCTTCGTTGCCGAATCACGCTTGGCGTAGTCTCCGGTGACGATGACCGAGCCGTCCTTCACGGGAGTTTGGCAACCGGGCAGCACCTTCGGCTGCATGGTTACTTTGCCGTCCTTGAGGTCGCCCATTTCGATCAGGCACATTCGGCAGGACGCCACCACGCTCAATGCCGGGTGGTAGCAGTAGTGCGGAATCTCGACGCCGGCCTTCGCCGCGACTTGGACGCAGTTCAGCTTCTCGGTGCCGATCTCGACCGGCTTGTCGTTCACATAAACCGTGGGCATATCGCGGGATCCGTTGGGGTCACTTTTGTGCAAGCAAGGTCTTCACTTCGTCGGCCGTCTTCCGACTGACCGAATTGGCAAACACCACGATGCCACCGGCTTTGTCCGAATCGACTTCGTAAGCCCAGAGGCCATCTTTTCTTAATGTCGACGGTACGAGAATGGCACCTTCGTCGATGAGCTTCAAGAGGTTGGCCGCGTCGGCTTTCAAACTCGTTCGCAGCTCTTCTTTGGTAGGCATTCGATTATTCTCAAGCTCGTAGGCGAAAATGAGAATCTTCAGTTGGTCGAAATCGCTCATCGCGGCGAGCCGTTTCCCGGCTTTGATGGTGTTGATGGCCGTGCCGGCACCGGGTTGATAATTCGTGTTGCGGTTATCAACCGGTGGCTCGGTCGAAGTCGATTTCGGGGCTTTGGAACAGCCGAGTGACAACGCCACCAAGACAAACAACGTCGAAAGTACTCGCATGATCGTCATCCCCGGCTGTTAATGGGCACCGACCAACTGCAGCGACTTCGAGTGGACACTCTTGGCACCGCTGCGGATGACGTCCTCGAACTCTTGGCGGAACTTCCGGATGGCGGTCTTCACCGGCCAGCCCGCCCCGTCGGCCAGTCCGCAGATCGTCGTCCCCGGCATCATACCGATCCGGTCGGCGACATCCACGAGGACGTCCAAATCTTCACGCCGGCCTTGGCCCCGGCGGAGCCGATCGGTGATTTTGAGCATCCAGCCAGTGCCCTCGCGGCACGGGGTGCATTGCCCGCAACTTTCGTGGCTGAAGAACTGGCAAACGTTGTGCAGCACATCGACCATGCTGGTTTGATCGTCGATGACCGTGATGGCCGCCGTGCCCAACCCCAAGCAGCCGATTTTGCCCGGCCCGTTGAAGTCCAAGGGGATGTCGTACTCGGTTTTGCCGTCTTCACCTTTCAACGCAAGATCGCACTTGGCGAAGCCCATGCTGAGGCCACCGGGATTCACCGACTTCGCCTTGCGACCTTTCCAGACCCCGCCGCCGTGCTTTTCGACGAGATCACGGATGGTCACTCCCATCGGCAGTTCGACGCACTTCGGCTCGTTGACGTGCCCGGCAATCGTGTACAGTTTCGGGCCGTAGCTCCCGGCATCGCGTGGATTTTTCGGATCGGGCGGTACCCCCATCGACTTGAACCAATCGTTCCCACGCCGGAGAATCTGCGTCACGCAGGCCATGGTTTCGACGTTGTTCACAATGGTCGGCTTGCGGAACGCCCCTTCGATGGCGGGGAATGGTGGCTTAATCCGGGGCCAGGCCCGTTTGCCTTCGATCGACTCGATCAGCCCTGTTTCTTCGCCGCAAATGTACGCACCGGCTCCGCGGTGGATGTAAATATCCAAATTGAAGCCACTGCCGTGAATGTTCTTGCCGAGCAACCCCGCCGTGTAGCATTCGTCGATGGCGGCTTGCAAATTCCGGTAGGCGTCGCCATATTCGTAGCGGATGTAAAAGTACGCGCACTCAGAGCGGATCGCGTAGCTCGAAATCATGATCCCTTCGAGTACTTGATGGGGATCTTTCTCCATCAAGATGCGGTTGTTGTACGTACACGGTTCCGATTCATCGGCATTGATGCAGAGGTAGATCGGGCCTGGGTGATCCTTCGGCAAGAAGGTCCATTTCAACCCCGTCGGGAAGCCCGCACCACCACGGCCACGCAATCCGGAATCTTTCACCTGCGTGACGACTTCGAGGGGTTGCTTTTCTTTCAACGCCCGTTCGAAAGTGGCATAGCCACCATCGGCGCGGTAGCCGTTGAGTTGGATGCTATTTGGCTTATTGATACGAGCGAGCAGGATCGGTTCGAATGGCATGATTCACTCACGGTTGGCGGTTCACACGAATTCAAGAACGCAACTTTGCAATCAATTCATCGGCCGACTTCGTCGTCACGTTCATCACATGGACGTCATCTTTCAAGCAGGCCGGGGCACCGTCGCACGCACCGATGCACTCGGCGAATTCGAGGGTGATCCGACCGTCGGCGGTCGTCTCGCCGCACTGCACACCGAGCGTGTCTTGGCAGTGTTCGAGCAGTTCATAACCGCCGCGCAACATGCAGGCTAAACCGCGGCAGACCCACAATCGCGACGTCCCGAGTTTGTCGCCGTCGTGCTTGAAGAACTCGTAGAAGGTCATCGTGTCGTGCACTTCGGACGGGTGCAATTCGAGGATCTCGGCGATCTCGACGATGGCCTCGTTCGACACAGTGCGCAGTTCGTCGTGCACGAGGTGCAACGCCGGCAAGACCACGGCCTGCTTGCGTGGATAACGCGGCAAATAGGCACGGATACGGTTCTTCAGATCGTCACTCAATGCGGGCATATTGATTCTCAGCGATCCAGTTCGGCGGCAATAATATTCAAACTCCCGAGAATCGCAGCCACGTCTGAAATCTGGTGGCCTTCGACCAAATGCGGGAAGGTGGCGAAATGGATGAACGACGGTGGCCGGGTGCGGGCACGCCAAGCCTTCGCGCTACCATCGGATACCACGTAGAATCCGAGTTCGCCATTGGCGGTTTCGTTGGCCCCGTAAACCTCGTTCACCGGCGTCTCAAAGCGTCGGTTCCACATGAACAACTCGAAGTGTTGAATCAACCCTTCGATGCTGCGGTAGGTCGCCGATTTGTCCGGAATCACCACGTTGCTATCGGTGCCGATGTTCACGGGGCCGCTCGGCAAATTCTCGATCGCCGCGGCGATAATGTTCACCGATTCGACCATCTCGCCCATACGCACAAGGTAGCGCGCCAAGCAATCGCCGCCGTTGCTACAGACGATTTTGAAGGCACCCTGCAACTCGGGATAGGCCAAGTACGGTTCGTCTTTTCGCAGATCGCGGGCGATTCCAGACGCCCGGCCAACCGGCCCGGTGCAACTGCGGTTGATCGCTTCTTCGCGTGTGAGCACGCCGACGCCCTGGGTGCGGTCGATGAAGATTTTGTTCTTGTTCAACAACCGGCAGACGTCGGAATGCGCTTTCGGGAACGACTTCACAAAAGCTCGAACTTGGCTCACGAAATCGTCGTTGACATCGTTGATCAGTCCGCCGACGCGGGTATAACTCGGGTGGAACCGCTGCCCCGAAGCATTCTCGATGATGTCGTAAACTTTTTCGCGTTCATTGAAGGCGTACAGGAACGCCGTCAGGCCACCGAGATCGAGCGCCACGGCCCCTACGCAGAGCAGGTGATCGCTGATGCGCGCCAGTTCCGCTAGGATCGTACGGATGTACTTGCAACGCGGGGTGATTTCCAAGCCCATCAGCTTTTCGATGGTGTGGTGCCAGGCGATTTCGTTCGCCACCGGCGACACGTAATTCATCCGGTCGACAATCGTCACATATTGGTTGAAATCCAAATCTTCGCCGAGTTTTTCGAACCCGGAATGCAGGTAACCGATATCGGGCACCGCTTTCACGATGGTCTCACCGTCGAGGGTGAGAACCAAACGCAACGTCGTGTGCGTAGCCGGGTGCTGAGGCCCGAAGTTGAGCGTGTAAAGGAACTCTTGATCGGTTCCCGTTTCATATTGCGAGGCGACCGCTTCCAGTGGCATTTCAGCTCTCCGCTCGGGTCACGGTTGGGAAGTTGTGGCGTTCGCCATAGCCACGCATCGGGTAATCTTTACGCAGCGGATGGCTCGTGAATTCGTCCGGTAACAAGATGCGTCGCAGGTCGGGGTGGCCGGCAAACTTCACACCGAACAGATCGTACAATTCGCGTTCCATCCAGTTGGCCGCTTCCCAAAGATCGATCACAGACGGTACTTCCGGATCGGGATCGTTAGCGAAAGTTTTCACAAAAAGTCGCTCACCACTCGTGGTGTTTGTGAGTGAATAGACGATGCCGTACCGATCTGTGGCGTCGGCGTACCCGAGGTAGTCGATCCCGGCGAGGTCGCAGAGCATATCGAAGCCGCGTTGCA